>NZ_JBIWMA010000014.1:0-230310 GCF_044766465.1 Streptomyces sp. NPDC102259
TATCCCCCCCCCCCCCGCTCCCCCAATCCCCCGGGCCCCCCCCCCCCCCCCCCCCCAAACAACCCCCCCCCCCCCCCCCCCCCGCCCCACCCCGCCCCCCCCCCCGGGGGGGCCCCCCCCCCCCCCCCCCCCCCCCCCCCCGCGGCCCCACGGCCGGTCAGGCGTACGTCTCGATGTCCTTGATCATGGCGAAACCGAGGCCGTACGCGCTCATGCCCCTCCCGTACGCCCCCACGTGCACCCCTTGCGAGGTCGAGCCGGCCAGCACCCAGCCGAACTCCGACTCGCGGTAGTGGAAGGGCGTCGGGACGCCGTCGACCGGCAGGGACAGCGTCGACCAGTCCGCTCCCGCGAGGTCGTCGGCGAGGACCCACGCCGTCTCGGTCTGCTGGTCCAGCCAGTCGTCGCGCAGGCTGTGGTCCATCTGGCCCGGCCAGGTGAAGGTCAGCAGGCCCACCCCGGCGAGCCAGGCCGCGGAGGACACCGAGGTGGCCTCCAGCAGGCCCGTGCCGTCCGGGCTGCGCCGTACGGGGTTCGCGGCCACGCTCACCACGACCGCGAACTTCCCGCGGTCCTCCCCGGCCGTCTCGTGCCGGACGGAGGGTTCGTCGCCGTGTCCGATGGAACCGTGCTCGACGGCCCCGTCGGCGGCCGTACCCACCTGCATCAGCCAGCGCGGCCCCGTGAAGGCCTCGTCGAGGCCGTACCAGGGGAAGGGTGCCTCCAAGTAGCCGTCGACCGTTCGCCGCGCGGAGGGGACCTGTTGTCCGCCCTCCGCGGCCGGCGTCTGCTCGACTGCCCGACTCGTCGTCTCCATGTGCCCGGACGCCTCCTCGTTCTCGACGGAACGACCGGCCCGCCCCCCTTCGGGCGTACTCGTCCGCTCCGCACAACAACCAGGCAGCATAGCCACCCCGCTCCCGGCCGCCGGGAAGCCGCCCGGCGCGTGCGGCGTGCGCCCCCTCACATCGGGGACCGCGAGTGGCTCAGGTGGCGTCCGCGTCGTACGGCGGACGCTCTTCCTTGGCGGGCTCCTCGGGCTTCTTGGTCATGTCCAGACGGCCGTCTCCCGAGGACGCCGCCGAACCCGAAGAGACCGCCGAGGTGGAGGAGTCCGTGTCGCGGCTGTGGACCGCGTCCGTGACCTCGGCCATCTCCTTCTTCAGGTCGAAGCCGTTGCGGATCTCCTTCAGCCCCAGCTCGTCGTTGTCCATCTGCTTGCGGATGAACGTCTTGGGGTTGAGGTCCTCGAACTCGAAGTCCTTGAACTCCGGACCCAGTTCGCTGCGGATGTCCGCCTTGGCGCTCTCCGAGAACTCACGGATCTTCCGGACGGTGCGCATCACGTCCTGGATGACCTTCGGGAGCTTGTCCGGACCGAAGACGAGCACGGCCAGGACGACGATCGTCACCAGCTCGAGCGGTCCTATGTCATTGAACACCTGAAGCTCCTTGCGATGTCCGCGGCCCTCGGCCCTCGGCCCTCAGTGGTCAAGTTCGGGTCTTCCGTGGTCCGGGCCGGGTCCACGGTACCTGTCACACCTGTCCGACCGGTACCGTCCGGGGGCGTCCGACCAGGTGTATGCGGCCGGTTTTCCGCGTTGTTTGCCTTGTGGGACCGGGTTTCGGGGCCTGACCTGTGACGTTTCTGTCAATCCCCGGGAAAGGGCCGGGGCGGGGCCCGGCCGCGTCAGCCGCCGCCGGAGGAGCCGAGAACCAGCGTGAGGGTGCGCTCCCGGCCTTCCCGCTCGATCGTCAGCGCCAGCCGGTCGCCGGGACGGTGGGCGCGGGTCTTGACGATCAGCTCCTCGCCGGAGTGGACACGCCGGCCGTCGACCTCCGTGATGACGTCCCCCGCCCGGACGCCGGCCCGGTCGGCGGGCCCGCCCGCGGTGACCGGGGAGCCCGCCCCGCTGTCCGCGCCACCCACCCGGGCGCCGTCCCCCGCGTAGTCCAGGTCGAGCGTGACACCGATGACCGGGTGGGTCGCCCTGCCGGTGTTGATCAGCTCCTCGGCGACGCGCTTGCCCTGGTTGACCGGGATGGCGAAACCCAGGCCGATGGAACCGGCCCGGGCGCCGCCGGAGTCGGTGCCGTCTTCGGCGGAACGGATGGCGGAGTTGATGCCGATGACATGGCCCCGGGCGTCGAGAAGGGGGCCGCCTGAGTTGCCCGGGTTGATCGGCGCGTCGGTCTGGAGGGCGTCGACGTACGACACGTCGCTCCCGTCCCCGCTCCCGCCGCCGGCGGTGATGGGCCGTTCCTTCGCGCTGATGATGCCGGAGGTGACGGTGCCCTCGAGATCGAACGGGGCACCGATGGCGACGACCGGGTCACCGACCCGGACGTTGTCGGAGTTGCCGAGGTAGAGGGGCTTCAGCCCCTTCACCCCGGTCACCCTCACCACGGCGAGGTCGTAGCCGCTGTCCCGGCCGACGACCTCGGCCTCGGCGGTCTGGCCCCCGTTGAAGACGACGGTTATCCCGCCGTCGGCCCCGGCGGGCTCGACGACGTGGTTGTTGGTCAGGATGTAGCCGAGCGTGTCGAGCACGAAGCCGGTGCCGGTGCCGGACTCCTCGCTGCCGCTGACATGCAGCGTGACGACCCCGGGCAGGGCGCGGGCGGCGATCCCGGCCACGCTGTCGGCGGACCGCCCGGTGGGCTCCGCGGCGGCCTGCGGCAGCTCTACGGGGTCGAGCCCGCCGTTGCGCTCCAGATGGACGCCCACGGCTCCGCCGAGCCCACCGGAGACCAGCGCGACGGCCAGCGCTCCCCCGACCAGCCTCCTGCGCACCTGCCTGCGCCGCTGATCCTCGGTGAGCACGGCCGCTCCCGTGTGCTGGAGGGGCCCACCGGCTCCGACGACGGGGTTGGCGGCCCAGGGGTCGTAGCGACCCCAGGGGTCGGCGGGGAGCATGGGGCCGGAATCCGCTACGGAGACCTGCCCCCCGGCCGAACCTACGGCGGGCGGGGCGGGCGGGGCGAGCACGGGGGGTGAGGTGGGGGGCGAGGCGGGCGCTACGGCCGTTACGGGGCCGCCGGACTCCACCGTCGTCGGCACCCTGCCGGGCGTGGGTGGGGCCGGCACAGCGCCGTGTGCGGCCGGGGCCGGCGCGGCGGCCGCCGCCGGGTGCTGGACAGGCGGGGCGGGCGCCCAGGGGCCCGGTTCGCCGTACGGCGGGGTGCTGTAGGGGTCGGGGTCGTGGAGAGGCTTGGGCCGCTCGTCGACGACCGGCGACGGCTCCGCGACAGCCACGTCGGCGGAGAGGACCGCGTCGGCGGAGAGGACCGCGTCGGCCGGACCGGCCTGAGCCTCCGAGCCGGTCTGCGCCACCGGGGCCACAGGGGCTCCGGGAGCCTCAGGAACCGCAGAGACCTCAGGTGCCACGAGGACCGCAGGAGCCTCAAGGTCGGTTGACGGGGCGGGGCGTGTCGGGGGGACTGCTTCTGCGGCCGCGGCGGCCGGGCGGCTCAGTTCGTAGTCGCCGTCGTCGGTGGGGGGTGTCGACCGTGCGGGTCGGGCCAGTTCGAAGTCGCCTTCGCCCTCGTCCTCGGTCCCGGTCGACGGCTCGCGACCGATGGTCTCCTCGGGGGCCGGCTCCGCCGTCGTGCCGTCGACCGGGTCCGCGGGGCTCTGCCGCCCCGGGGACGCCTGCGGTCGAGGCCGGCTCCACCACTTCGCCCTCGCGGGCTTCCCGTCGTCCATGCTCTCCCCCACTCGAGCCCGCTCCCCCGGGGCCGCGGCGCCGACCGGCGGCCCGCTCGGGCACCGGCCCGGCGAACTTCGCCTCCGCGCCCCGCCACCTGGCAGGGCGCGGTCCTCCCCGCATCCTCCCTGGATTCAACCAGGTTCGTGGCGGCGCGGCGCAGGGCCCGGGTCAGCGGGTGTTCTGCGAGGAAGGCGAGGTGGTGGTGGCGGGGACGGGTGCGGCGAGCAGACCGGACCCGGTGACCTCCGGAGCGGTGGTCAGGGCGGGCAGGGTGATCGGCGGGGTGGTGCCGAGCGGACGTATCAGCGGGGACATGACCGCGGCGCCGGCCACCATGGGCGAGGTGAGCCGGTGCAGGGCCTGCTCACGGGCGGCCGGGGAGGGCACGCCGGGCAGCAGCGGTGCGGACACCTCGGTCGGGGCGAGCGGGGTGTCGCCGAGCTGGCCGTCCTGGGAGAGCAGCGGACCGACGGCACGGCGACGCTGGTTCTCCGGTGAGGTCGCCGAGCCCGTGCCCGGGGTGCGGGCCGGTGTCACATTGCTCCCGGAACCCGCGCCTCCGCGGCTGTCCGCGGTGGTGTCGCTCGGAGCGACGGTCGTCATACCGCCCAGCGCGATCGCGGCCAGCGACACGGCGCCGGCGGCGACGAACGCGAACCGCATACCGCGCGAACGGTCGGCGTCATGGCGGTCGCCACGGCCGACGGGGTGGATGCGGAAACCCCGGTCCGAGGCCGGTGACAGGACGGACCCGTGGCCGTGGGCGGGTACGTAGCCGAACTCGAACGGCTCGTCCCGTCCTCGTCGGCTCACTCCGAAGACTCCGTCGCCGAATCCGCCCCCGCCCAGCGGCATACCGCCGCCGTCCGGGTCACCTCCGCCGGGAAGCCCCTGAAGGCGGGCCAGGAAACTTTCGGAAGGGGCCGGCGGGGCGACCTCGGCGAAGACGTTCTTCAGTCGGCGCTGCGCGTCGACCTCCGTCTTGCACTTCGGGCAGGTCGCCACGTGCGCCAGCACGCGCTCGCGGGTGTCGTGACCGAGTTCGCCGTCCACCAGGGCGGAGAGCCGGTCTCCGAGGTGCTGCTCCGCGAGCATCCTCTCTGCGGCGTTGTGTCGGGATCCACTCACGCGGTCGCGCCCCTTCCTCCTCCCAGAGCGGGAACGCGGGGCACGAAGGAGCGGCGCTCGGCACGTGCTTCGGGCGAGCGGTGCGCGAGAGCCTTGCGCAGCTGCGAACGGCCGCGGTGGATGCGCGAGCGGACCGTGCCCAGCTTGACGCCCAGGGTCGCGGCGATCTCCTCGTAGGACAGGCCTTCGATGTCGCAGAGGACGACGGCGGCGCGGAACTCCGGCGCGAGGGTGTCGAGGGCCTGCTGGACGTCCGCGTCGAAGTGGGCGTCGTTGAAGGCCTGCTGAGGGGTGGGCTCCTTGCTGGGCAGTCGCTCGGCCGCGTCGTCGCCCAGCGCGTCGAACCGGATGCGCTGCTTTCGGCGGACCATGTCCAGGAAGAGGTTGGTGGTGATGCGGTGCAGCCACCCCTCGAAGGTGCCCGGGGTGTACGTCGACAGGGAGCGGAAGACGCGGACGAAGACCTCCTGGGTGAGGTCCTCGGCGTCGTGCTGGTTACCGGTCAGACGGTAGGCGAGCCGGTAGACCCGGCCGCTGTGCATACTGACGATCTCCTCCCACGTGGGCGGAGTCCACGCCTGCCCGTCCGCGTCGGTGGAGAAGGTCGCGGTCTGGGCGGGGCCGGCGGCGGTGCCGGCGGCCTGGCTGTGGTCAGCAGCGGTGTCGTTCACGGATTTGGGCCTGCCCGCCGACCCGAGAAAGCGCCGCAGCACTCCTCCCCGATCCACAGGCGCGGCCGCACCTCCCCTGTCGGCTCTGGTGGTGATGTCCAGTGGAGCCCCTACCATAGCCACCTCGCCCGTTAGCTCCGGATAAGCGGTTTTACGAGAAATTGATCTGTGCTGACACGGCTCATACGGCTGCGTCAGCACTTGCTCGACACCCGGTCCCTCGTCGTGATCCAACCGTGTCCCCCCGCTGTCGTTCCCACCCCTTCAAACGCGCGGTCCCATCTGCGGGTTCCCGACGGCAACGGATACAGTCACGCCCAGGCAACCACGGGGACAGGAGAGGGTCATTACCGGCAACCGGCAGGCAAGCTGGGCGTTCGCCGACGCCTACGCCGCCGAGGACGAAGCGCTGCACTGGGCCCGTGACCGGGCACGTGAGGCAGGGCTGCGCTCGGTGTCGCCCAGCACGGGCGCCGCGCTGCGGATGCTGGCCGCCACCGTGGACGCGAAGGCGGTCGCGGAGATCGGTACCGGCACCGGCGTCTCCGGGATCCACCTGCTGTACGGGATGCGCCCGGACGGCGTTCTGACGACCGTCGACCCCGAGCCGGAGCACCAGCAGTTCGCCCGGCAGGCCTTCCGCGCCTGCGGCTTCGCCAGCAACCGGGCCCGGTTCATCCCCGGTCGCGCGCTCGACGTCCTGCCCCGTCTCGCGGACGCGGGCTACGACCTGGTCTTCTGTGACGGCGACCGGCTGGAACTCCTCGAGTACCTCGCTGAATCGTTGCGCCTGTTGCGCCCCGGCGGCCTCGTCGTGTTCGAGGGCGTCTTCGCCAACGGCCGCACCGTCGACTCCGGACCGCAGCCCACAGAGGTCATACGGATCCGGGAGCTGCTGCGGGCGGTGCGCGAGAGCCAGGAGCTGGTGCCGTCGCTGCTGCCGGTGGGCGACGGACTGCTGTGCGCGGTCAAGCGCTGAACCCAGAGGTGCACGGCCCGGCGCGCGGCCGACCCGTGGGCGGCCTTTGGGCCTTTCGGGCCGTACGGCCGCGGCGGACCGCGGGAAAGCTGACAAAAACGACCGCTCCGGCACCCTGAGGGATGCCGGAGCGGTCGAAAGAGTAGGGTCGCTCGCGCGTCAGCCGACGACCTTCTTGAGGGCGTCGCCGAGCGCGTCGGCCTCATCGGGGGTCAGCTCGACGACGAGTCGACCGCCGCCTTCGAGCGGAACGCGCATGACGATGCCCCGCCCCTCCTTGGTCACCTCGAGCGGGCCGTCACCCGTTCGCGGCTTCATGGCCGCCATGCTCGTTCCCCTTCCTGAAACCAGCTCATCGCCAAAGCCGACGGCCCTAGGAGGGCAGCCGCGGTCCAGCGTGGGACACACGACACCGGCATCGAACACATTGCTTCCAGGCCATTATCCCGCATCTCAGGACCCGATGACCAACATCAGTCGGCATCGCTTGGGCAACGCGCGCGAGCAAAACCACTCAATTCGGCGATGTGACTGCGATACTGCACCGCCGCACGGACTTCCGCGCACCGGAAACCCTCCCGAATTCTTTGACGCAGGTCACATGTCGGGTCCGGTCCTCGGACCGTGATCTCCGCCATGCTGTCCTCGTACACCTGACGTACTGACCAGTAGTACGCCGGAGCCGCGACACGGAGGGGAAACGCCATGGCCGACACCGTGCTCTACGAGGTGAGCGACGGGCTCGCGACGATCACGCTGAACCGCCCCGAGGCGATGAACGCGCTGAACATCGCGACCAAGGTCGCCCTCCGGGACGCGGTCCAGTCCGCGGCTGCCGACGACGCCGTGCGGGCCGTACTGCTGACCGCCGCCGGCGAGCGGGCGTTCTGCGTGGGACAGGACCTCAAGGAACACATCGGGCTGCTGGCCGAAGGCTCGAAGCAGGTCATGAGCACGGTCGCGGAGCACTACAACCCGATCGTGCGGGCGCTGACCGAGGCGCCGAAGCCGGTGGTCGCCGCCGTGAACGGGGTCGCCGCCGGCGCCGGCTTCGGTTTCGCGCTGGCCGCGGACTACCGCGTCGTGGCCGACACCGCGTCCTTCAACACCTCGTTCGCGGGGGTCGCGCTCACCGCCGACTCCGGTGTCTCGTGGACCCTGCCCCGGGTGATCGGCCCGGGCCGGGCGGCCGACCTGCTGCTCTTCCCGCGCAGCATCACGGCCCAGGAGGCGCTCGAGCTGGGTATCGCCAACCGGATCGTGCCGGCGGCCTCGCTGCGCACCGCGGCCGAGCAGCTGGCGCGGATGCTGGCCGAGGGGCCGACGGTGGCGTACGCGGCGATCAAGGAGGCGGTGGCGTACGGGTCCTCCCACTCGCTGGCCGAGACGCTGAACAGGGAGGACGAGCTGCAGACGCGGGCCGGGGCCTCCGAGGACCACGCGATCGCGGTGCGGGCCTTCGTCAACAAGGAGGAGCCGAGGTATCTCGGCAAGTGACCGCCGGTCGGGACCGGGGGCCACCCGCCCCCGGCCCCGTCCCCGTGGGCCCCGTCCCCGTGGGCCTCGTCCTCAGACGTGGCGGGACGGGCCGAGACGGCTCACGCAGGCTTCCAGGTGGTCGTCCACCAGGCCGCACGCCTGCATCAGCGCGTACGCCGTCGTCGGGCCCACGAAGCGCAGGCCCCGCTTCTTCAGGGCCTTCGACAGGGCCGTCGACTCCTCCGTCACCGCCGGCACGTCGGCCAGGGTCTTGGGGACCGGCCGGCCCGCCGGGTCGGGAGCGTGCGACCAGATCAGCTCGTCCAGGTCACCGGGCGCCCAGCCGGCCAGCACGCGCGCGTTGGCGAGGGTGGCGTCGACCTTGGCGCGGTTGCGGATGATGCCCGGGTCGGCGAGCAGGCGGGTGCGGTCCTCGTCGGTGAATTCGGCGACCGAGGCGATCTCGAAGTCGGCGAAGGCGGTGCGGAAGCCGGGGCGGCGGCGCAGGATCGTGATCCAGGACAGGCCGGACTGGAAGGCCTCCAGGCTGAGGCGTTCGAACAGCGCGTCGTCGCCGTGGACCGGGCGGCCCCACTCCTCGTCGTGGTAGGCCACGTAGTCCGGCGTGGACAGGGCCCAGGGGCAGCGCAGCGCGCCGTCCGCGCCGACGAGGGCACTCCCGTCGGTCACTGCTGATCCTCCGGGGCCGGCTTCTCCATGGAGACCTGGCCGCCGCCGGCCGGGGTCCTGGCGCCGGCCAGGGCGGACTCCAGGTCGGCGATGCGGGCGTCGCGCTCGGCGAGTTCGGCGGCGACGCGGTTCAGGGCGTCGTCCACGTCGGCCATGCGGTAGCCGCGGACGGCCAGCGGGAAGCGGAGGTGGTCGATGTCGGAGCGGTCGACCGGGCGGTCCGGGGGCAGCGGGTCGTGCAGCCGCTCGGGGGCGACCTCCGGCAGCGGGCCGGTGCCCTCGCCGCCGCCCACGACGGCGAGTGTCACCGCGGCGACCACGACGGCGAGCGCGATGACCAGGAACAAGAACATAACCATCGGTGGGTCCCCACGCTCGGTGTGCTCGGAGTGGATGTGCTTGGGTCCGATCGTGCCATGCGGGTCCGACGGTTAGGGTCGCAGGCGGTGGATGTGCAGGACGTACTAGGAGAGGTCACAGGGCATGCTCAGGCTGGGCAGGCGTGAATTCGGCGCGCACGAGCCGGTGATCATGGCGATCGTGAACCGGACCCCCGACTCCTTCTACGACCAGGGGGCGACCTTCCTCGACGAGCCCGCCCTCGCGCGCGTGGAGCAGGCGGTGGCGGAGGGGGCGGCCATCATCGACGTCGGCGGCGTCAAGGCCGGGCCCGGCGAAGAGGTCACCGCGCGGGAGGAGGCCCGGCGGACCGTCGGCTTCGTGGCCGAGGTGCGGCGCCGCTTCCCGGACGTGATCATCAGCGTGGACACCTGGCGGGCCGAGGTCGGCGAGGCGGTCTGCGAGGCGGGGGCCGATGTGCTCAACGACGCCTGGGGCGGCGTCGATCCGCGGCTGGCGGAGGTCGCGGCGCGGTACGGGGCGGGGCTGGTGTGCACGCACGCGGGGGGCGCCGAGCCGCGGACCCGTCCGCACCGGGTGACGTACGACGACGTCATGGCCGACATCCTGCGGGTGACCGTGGGGCTGGCGGAGCGGGCGGCGGAGCTGGGCGTGCCGAGGGAGTCGATCATGATCGATCCGGGGCACGACTTCGGGAAGAACACCCGGCACAGCCTGGAGGCGACCCGGCGGCTCGGGGAGATGGTGGAGACGGGGTGGCCGGTGCTGGTGTCCCTGTCCAACAAGGACTTCGTGGGCGAGACGCTGGACCGGCCGGTGAAGGAGCGGGTCGTCGGGACCCTGGCGACCACCGCCGTGTCGGCGTGGCTGGGGGCGCAGGTGTACCGGGTGCACGAGGTGGCGGAGACGCGGCAGGTGCTGGACATGGTGGCGTCGATCGCGGGGCACCGGGCGCCGGCGGTGGCGCGGCGCGGGCTGGCCTAGCCCCCACCGGATTCTCCTCGCCCCCCGCCGCCCCTACCCCGTCCCGTCCCGGGGACTCCGCCCCTGGATTCCCGCCCCTCGAATGCCGGAGGGGCGGGAATCCAGGGGCGGAACACCTACCGGCCGGCCTCCTTCGACACCAGGGCCACGGCCTCTTCCACGTCGTCCGTGACGTGGAAGAGGAGGAGGTCCTTCTCGGAGGCCTTGCCCTGGGCGATCAGGGTGTTCTTCAGCCAGTCGATCAGACCGCCCCAGTACTCCGTGCCGAACAGGACGATCGGGAAGCGGGTGACCTTCTGGGTCTGGACGAGGGTGAGGGCCTCGAAGAGTTCGTCCAGGGTGCCGAGGCCGCCGGGCAGGACCACGAAGCCCTGCGCGTACTTCACGAACATCATCTTCCGCACGAAGAAGTAACGGAAGTTCAGGCCGATGTCGACGTACGGGTTGAGGCCCTGCTCGAAGGGGAGCTCGATGCCGAGGCCCACCGAGACGCCGCCCGCTTCGGACGCGCCCTTGTTGGCCGCCTCCATCGCGCCCGGGCCGCCGCCCGTGATCACGGCCCACCCGGCGTCGACGAGGGCGCCGCCGAGCCGTACGCCCGCCTCGTACTCCGGGGAGCCCACCGGTGTGCGGGCGGATCCGAACACGCTGATCGCCGCGGGGAGTTCGGCGAGGGTGCCGAAGCCCTCGATGAACTCCGACTGGATCCGCAGGACCCGCCAGGGGTCCGTGTGAACCCAGTCGGAGGGGGCCCGTTCGTCCAGCAGCCGCTGGTCCGTGGTACTCGACTGCACCTGGTCCCGCCTGCGGAGGACCGGTCCCAGGCGCTGTTCGTCCGGCGGCTGCTTCTTGCCCTCGGGGTTCCCTGTAGCCATGGTGAGCTCCCTCCGCTTGCCTTTGTTCCACCTCAGCGTAGATCTACGCGGGTTACGGACGGGGGACGTCGGCGTGTCCGCCATGAAGCGCCCCCGGGCCGAACGTCCTCTCAGGCGGTCAGCCAGGCCCGCAGCCGCTCCTCGCCCGCCAGGATCTTGGCCGTCTCCACGCGTTCGTCCCGCTTGTGCGCCAAGTGCGGGTTGCCGGGGCCGTAGTTGACCGCGGGGACGCCCAGCGCGGAGAAGCGACTCACGTCCGTCCAGCCGTACTTGGGCATCGGGGTGCCGCCGACCGCCTTGACGAAGGCCGCCGCGGCCGGGTGGGAGAGGCCGGGGAGGGCGGCCGGACTGTGGTCGTCGACGACGAACTCCGCCACTCCGCAGTCGGCGAAGACCTCGCGGACATGGGCGACGGCCTCGGCCTCGCTCCGGTCCGGCGCGTAGCGGAAGTTGACGGTGACGACGCACTCGTCGGGGATGACGTTGCCGGCCACCCCGCCCGTGATGCCGACCGCGTTGAGCCCCTCGCGGTACTCCAGGCCGTCGATGACCGGGTAGCGCGGCTCGTAGGCGGCCAGCCGGGCCAGGATCGGGGCCGCCGCGTGGATGGCGTTGGAGCCCATCCAGCTGCGCGCCGAGTGGGACCGCTCGCCCTTCGTCCGCAGCAGGACCCGCAGGGTGCCCTGGCAGCCGCCCTCCACCTGGCCGTCGGAGGGCTCCAGCAGCACCGCGAAGTCGCCCGCCAGCCACTGCGGACGGTGCTCGGCCACGTGCTTGAGGCCGTTGAGGTCGGCGGCGACCTCCTCGTTGTCGTAGAAGACGAAGCTCAGGTCGCGGTTGGGGGCCGGGACCGTCGCCGCGATGCGCAGCTGGACCGCCACCCCGGACTTCATGTCGCAGGTGCCGCAGCCCCACAGGACCCCGTCCTCGTCGAGGCGCGAGGGGACGTTGTCGGCGATCGGGACCGTGTCGATGTGGCCGGCGAGGACCACGCGCTCCGCGCGGCCCAGGTCCGTGCGGGCGATCACGTTGTTGCCGTACCGGTCCACCGTCAGGTGGGGCAGCGCGCGCAGGGCGACCTCGATCGCGTCCGCGAGCGGCTTCTCGGTGCCGCTCTCCGAACGGAAGTCGACGAGCCGCGCGGTGAGTGCGGCGGCGTCCAGCGTGAGGTCAAGCGGGGTGTCGGCCATGCCGTCGACCCTAACGCGCCGACCGACGGCCCCGCTTTTCCCCGCTGTGCTCACAGGCCTCCTACTCCTCAGTACCGTCCAGTACCTTGTACGCGTGTCCGAGCCGTCCTCCTCCCCCAAGCGCCGCGGCCGCCTCCTCCGTTTCGGGGCGTCCTGCGTGGTCCTGTCCGCCGTCGCGGGTTATGTCGTGGTGCAGTACGTCACCGGCGGCACGGACGATCCGGGCTGCAGAGTCGCCTCCGGCGACGCGCACGGGGCGACGTACGAGTTCACGCCGGAGCAGGCGGTGAACGCGGCCACGATCGCCGCCGTCGGCACCAACCGGTCGATGCCCGAGCGGGCCGTGGCGATCGCGCTCGCGACCGCCCTCCAGGAGTCGGGGCTGCGCAACCTCACCCACGGCGACCGGGATTCGCTCGGTCTGTTCCAGCAGCGGCCCTCGCAGGGCTGGGGCACCGAGAAGCAGGTCACGGACCCGGCGTACGCGGCGAACACCTTCTACGAGCACCTCGCGAAGGTCCGCGACTACACCGAGCTCCCGCTCACCGTCGCCGCGCAGCGCGTGCAGCGCAGCGGCTATCCGGAGGCGTACGCCAAGCACGAGCCGGACGCCACGGTGCTGGCCGCGGCGCTGACCGGGACGGCGGCGGCCACGCTGACCTGCAACGGCCGCTCGGCCGCCACGCCGACGGCGACCGGCCCGGACGCGGTGCGGGCGGCGCTGGTCCGCGACTTCGGGCGGAACGCGCTCCAGCAGGCGAGCGCGGAGGTCGGCGCGCGGGACAGCTCGTCCACTCCCTCTGCGGACCCGGCCGCGCCGGCCGCCGAGAGCAGTGGGCGGACCGTCACGCTGCCCGTGGCCGAGGACACCACCGCCGGTGGGCGCAGTGTCGGCGAGCGCGGCTGGCAGCTGGCGCACTGGGCGGTGGCCAACGCCTCGGCGCTGCGTATCGAGCGGGTCTCGTACGCGGGCCGGGAGTGGGTCTCCGGGAACACCGACAGCCGGTGGCGCGCGACCGGCTCGACGAGCGCGGAGGCCGCCGGGGTCGCGGGGGCGGGCGGCGGTACCGGGAGCGTACGGATCGTCACCGCTCAGTAGTACGGGTCTTCACTCGGTCGGGTCATGTACGGGCCGTTCGGGCGGCCGGGTGCTCAGGTTTTCGCGCCGTCACCCCCGCATCCGACGAATCCCTTGCGGACAAAGGGCTTCAGGGGTTTGACGGACTTTCACATCGGGCGGTTTTTGCCCGTTTTTATCCGCAGGCGATAATGCGACGCATTGCCAACTCTTTACGTCGGCCGTGCGCAACCTTCGTGGGCTTCGAGCGGTAGTCACTGCGTCCGGGCCCGGACAGACAGTCACAGCAGCACAGACAGTCCTTGTTCTCTCCCGTCGAAGGAGCATCATGTCCCTCCCCCTGACCCGCCGGATCGCCCGTGCCGCGCTGCTTGTCGCTGCGGGAGCGGCCGCCGGGGTCGGTGTGGCCGGCTCCGCCAGTGCGGCCCCCAGCCTTCCCGCCACCCCGAACCTCGGCGGACTCACCGCCCTGGACGCGGCGGGCGTCGGCAACACGGTCGACGGCGCGACACAGAACGTCACCGGGCTCGCGGGTGAGACCGGTGGCAAGGCCGTCACGCAGGCGGTGCCGGCCGCGGGCAAGACCGGCGGCAAGGCCGTGAAGAAGGCGGCGCCGGCGGCACAGAAGACGGCCGGCGAGGCGGCGGGCTCCGCCGGGGGCCTCCTCGGGGACACCGCCTCGACCGCCACCAAGGGCGGACTGCCGACGGACTCGCTCACCAAGGGCGGGCTGCCCGGCGCCGAGACCCTGCCGGTGAAGGGTCTGCCGCTCGGCTGACGCCTGCGGCCCTCCAGCCGGTGACGGGGTCCAGGGTGCTCCCTGGGCCCCGTCTCGTCGTTCGCGGCCCGCAGGGGCGGGCGCGGGGGCCCGTCCTAGCGGGCGAGCCTCGCGACCGCCGTGGCGATCCGCTCGTCCGTCGCCGTCAGGGCCACGCGGACGAAGTTCTCGCCCGCCTCGCCGTAGAAGTCGCCGGGGGCCACCAGGATGCCCAGGTCCGCCAGGTGGGCGACGGTGGTCCAGCAGGACTCGTCGCGGGTGGCCCAGAGGTACAGGCTGGCCTCGCTGTGTTCGATGCGGAAGCCGTGGGAGAGCAGCGCCTCGCGCAGCGCGGTGCGGCGGGCGGCGTAGCGTTCGCGCTGCTCACGGACGTGGGCGTCGTCGCCGAGGGCCGCCACGGCCGCCGCCTGCGTGGTCGCCGACGTCATCATGCCGCCGTGCTTGCGGATCTCCAGGAGCGGGGCCAGGACGGCCGGATCGCCCGCCAGGAAGGCCGCCCGGTAGCCCGCCAGGTTCGAGCGCTTCGACAGGGAGTGGACCGAGACGATGCCCTCGTACGAGCCGCCGTTGACGTCCGGGTGGAGGACCGAGACCGGGTCCGCCTCCCAGCCCAGCTCCAGGTAGCACTCGTCGGAGAAGATCAGCACGCCGTGCTCGCGGGCCCAGGCCACGATCCGGGTCAGCTCGTCCTTGGAGAGCACCTCGCCCGTGGGGTTGGACGGCGAGTTGAGCCAGAGGAGCTTCAGCCCCTCCGGGTCCAGGTCCGTGGGGTCGTCGTAGACCTCGTACCCGGCACGGGCCAGGCGGGCGCCGACCTCGTAGGTCGGGTAGGCCAGGCGCGGGTAGGCGACCCGGTCGCCGGGGCCGAGGCCCAGCTGGGTGGGGAGCCAGGCGACCAGTTCCTTGGAGCCGACGATCGGCAGCACGTGCCGGTGGGTCACGCCGCGGGCGCCGAGCCGGCGCTCCACCCAACCGGTGATCGCGTCGCGCAGCTCGGGCGTGCCCCAGACCGTCGGGTAGCCGGGTGAGTCGGCCGCGTCGATCAGGGCCTTCTGGATCAGCTCGGGGACCGGGTCGACGGGGGTGCCGACGGAAAGGTCGACGATGCCGTCCGGGTGGGCCGCGGCCGTCGCCTTGTACGGCGCCAGCTTGTCCCAGGGGAAGGTGGGGAGACGGTCGGAGACTGCGGACACGGCTTCTGGCTCACTTTCTGGTACGGCAGCTGCCCCATACGGCAAACGCCTCGGCCCCGCACGGCGATCAGAGGCGATCAGACCGTACGGGACCGAGGCGGCACGAGGTGCGGGCCGCTTTTACTGGTTCTGCGGCGGCAGCGCGGCGACGAAGGGGTGGTCGCGCTCGATCAGCCCCAGCTTGCTGGCTCCGCCGGGCGAGCCGAGCTCGTCGAAGAACTCGACGTTCGCCTTGTAGTAGTCCTTCCACTCCTCTGGAGTGTCGTCCTCGTAGAAGATCGCCTCGACCGGGCAGACCGGCTCACAGGCGCCGCAGTCGACGCATTCGTCCGGGTGGATGTACAAGGACCGCTGGCCCTCGTAGATGCAGTCGACCGGGCACTCTTCGATGCACGCCTTGTCCTTGACGTCGACACAAGGCTGCGCGATGACGTAGGTCACGCTGTCGTTCCTCCTCGATAGGGCGCTGGCGGGCCTCCTCAGGCTCCGCCGCCTGGCGCGCGGGAGCGCGGCGTCGTCGATGCCCGCCTCTAGTATCTCCGTTCTTGGGCATGATCCGAACAGGAGGGGTGAACTGACCTGTGGAAATCTCGGCCGCCGGACGCCTCGAGGTCCGCATCACCACTGCTGACGTGGGCAAACGTGTCTCCGTGCGATGCCTGACCGAGGCGGGTACCGCCGGGGGGAAATTCACCGACACGGTAGGTGTTCTCACATCATGGGACGCCGGTGTGCTCGTGATCACACGGAAGAGCGGCGAGAGCGTCCGCATTGACGCGTCCTCGCTGGTCGCCGGAAAGGTCGTACCGGCCGCCCCGGCCCGCCGCCGGGGTCCGGCCGCCGGCTACGAGGAGCTCGCACAGGTCGCCGCCCGGTCCTGGCGTCCGCTGGAGAGCGCGCGGCTCGGCGAGTGGGAGCTGCGGGCCGCCGCCGGGTTCACGCGCCGGGCCAACTCGGTGCTGCCGCTCGGCACGCCGGGCGTCCCGCTCGACGAGGCCCTGGACGTCGTACGGCGTTGGTACGGCGAGCGCGGGCTGCCCGCCTATGTGCAGACCGCGACGGGGGCCGAGGGCACCCAGGAGCTGCTGTGCGCGGAGCTGGAGCGGCACGGGTGGGCGCGTGAGGTGACCGCCGAGTTGTGGATCGGGGCACTGGCGCCCCTCGCCGACCGGGCGGAGGCTGAGGGGGTGGTCCTGGCCCGGGAGGCCGACGAGGCGTGGCTGGCCCGGTATCAGCGCAAGGGGGTGAGCGAGGTGGCCCTGAAGGTGCTGGAGAGCGGTCCTTCGGTGTGGTTCGCGTCCGTGCCCGGGGAGTCCGGCGGGGCTCCCGCCGCCATCGGGCGGTGTGTCGTGGACGGGCGGTGGGCCGGGTTCGCGGCGGTCGAGGTCGATCCGGCGCAGCGGCGGCGGGGGCTGGCCACCGTGGTGATGGCCGCGCTCGCCGGGCGGGCGCTGGAGGAGGGCGCGTCGGCGGCCTGGCTCCAGGTGGAGGAGGAGAACACGGGGGCGCGTGCGCTGTACGCCGGGATGGGCTTCGCCGCGCATCACGCGTACCACCATTATCGGGAGCCTTCGTGAGCGGATTCGAGGCCGGGGAGGCGCGGCGGCGGTTCGCCGAGGAGGCTCGGGCCGAGCGGCCCGATCTGGCGCTGCTGTGCCTGCTGATCGGCGCGCAGCCGGACCCGGAGCTGGACGAGGCCGCACTGGACGCCGCGCAGATCGAGCTGGACCGGCTGGCGGGGCAGCTGCCGTACCGGCCCGGCGGGCCGCGGGCGTGGGCGGTGGCGCTGCGGGAGCTGCTCGGCGAGCGGTACGGGTTCCGCGGTGCGGCCGCGGACTACGAGCGGCTGGAGTCGTCGCTGCTGCATCGGGTGCTGGTACGACGGCGGGGCCTGCCGATCCTGCTGTCCGTGGTGTGGGTGGAGGTGGCGCGACGGGCCGGCGCGCCGGTGTACGGGGTCGCGCTGCCGGGGCACTTCGTGGTGGGGCTCGGGCCGCCCGCGGACCTCGAGCGGCAGGTGCTCGTCGATCCCTTCGACGGGGGGCGGATCCTGTCCGGCGACGACGCGGAGTCGCTGGTCACCGGGGCGACGGGGGCGCGGCTTGAGCCGTCGATGCTGATCCCGGCGGAGCCGTTGGACGTCGTGATGCGGATCCTGAACAACATCCGGTCGTGGGCCATGGCCCGGCCGGAGCGGTCGGATGTCGCACTGTGGGCCGTGGAGCTGGCGTTGGCCGTGCCCTCCCATCCGGCCCGGTTGCGGTACGAGAAGGGGCAGTTGCTGGTTCAGCGCGGGGACTTCGTCGGCGGGGCGGACGAGCTGGAGGAGTACGCGGGGCTGGTGGAGGTCGTGGACGAGCGGGCCGCGGAGCAGGTGCGCAAGGAGGCGTTCGCCGCGCGGGCCATGCTGAACTGAGGCCCGTGGAAGGCCCGTCGCCGGCCCGTCGGGGCGCCGCCCCTCACAGCCAGCCCTTCTCCCGCGCGGTCCGCACCGCCTCCGCCCTGTTGCGTACCGCCAGTTTCTGTATCGCCGTCGAGAGGTAGTTGCGGACCGTGCCCTGGGACAGGTGCAGGGCGGCCGCCAGTTCCGCGTTCGTCGAGCCGTCGGCCGCCGCGCGCAGGACCTCTCGTTCACGGTCGGTGAGGGGGTTGGCGCCGCCCGCCAGGGCCGCCGCCGCGAGCGTGGGGTCGATGACCCGCTCACCCGCCAGGACCTTGCGGACCGCCGCCGCGAGTTGCGCCGCGGGCGCGTCCTTGACGAGGAACGCGTCGGCGCCGGCCTCCATGGCGCTGCGCAGATAGCCGGGGCGGCCGAAGGTCGTGAGCACGACCAGCTTCAACCCCGGTAGTTCCTTGTGGAGTTGCGCGGCGGCCTCGATGCCCGTCGCGCCCGGCATCTCGATGTCGAGGAGGGCCACGTCGACGTCGTGGGCGCGGGCGGCCGCGAGGACCTCGTCGCCGCGCGCCACCTGGGCGACCACCTCGATGTCGTCCTCGAGCCCGAGCAGAGCCGCCAGGGCCTCGCGGACCATCGACTGGTCCTCGGCCAGCAGGACCTTGATCATGCCACCACTCATGAGCGGGATCCTATGTCCGGCACCGGGCCGGCCGGGACCCGGGCGGTCAGCCGGAAGCCGCGCTTGACGCGGCCCGCCTCCAGGGTGCCGCCGGCCTTCTCCAGGCGTTCGGTGAGGCCGGTGAGGCCGTTGCCGGGGCCCTTGCCGGAGCCGCCGGAGCCGTCGTCCTCGACGGAGAGTTCGAGGACGGGACCGTCCAGGGTCTGCCGTCGCACCAGGTCCACCGTGCAGCGGGCGCCGCCGCTGTGCCGTACGACGTTGGTGATCGCCTCGCGCAGGGTCCAGGCGAGGGCGGACTCGCTCTCCTCGGGGACGCCGTCGAGGTCCGGTTCGGCGGGGATCACGGCGGTGATGCCGGCCGCCGTCAACGCGACCTGCGAGCCCGCGAGTTCGGCGGCGAGGCGGGGGCGCCGGTAGCCGGTGACGGCCTCCCGGACGTCCACCAGGGCCTGGCGGCTGACCTGTTCGATGTCGGCGACCTGTTGGGCGGCCTTGTCGGGGTGGCCGGGGAGCATCCGGCCGGCCAGCTCGCTCTTGAGGGTGATCAGGGAGAGCGAGTGGCCCAGCAGGTCGTGCAGGTCCCTGGCCAGGCGCAGCCGTTCCTCGTTGGCGGCGAGCTGGGCGACCGTCGCGCGGGCCTTGCGCAACTCCACCGTCGTGCGGACCAGTTGGCTCACGCCGGTCATCGCGAAGCCGATGAGCAGCACCAGCAGGACGAGGTTCAGCGCCTCCTCCTCGTCGGTGCGCAGGCCGACGAGGAGCATCACGGCGGCCGTGCCCGGGATCGTCCAGAACGCCACCCGCAGCGGGAGCACCATCCCGCAGGCCACGGAGACGTAGCAGTACAGGCCGAGCCAGGCGGAGCCGAGGGTGAGGCACAGGACGGTGGCGAGCACCGCCATGGAGCCGATCAGGGCGGCGACGAGCGCGTCGGGGTAGGGCGCGGCCCCCATGTCGCGGAAGAGCAGCGACAGGTAGACGGTGACGAACACCGCCAGGCCCAGCCAGCCGGCCACCGTGCCGCCGGTGGTGTGGCCGCCGGAGACGAGGTCGTGGACCGGCGAGCTGAGGAACACCAGCCAGACGCCGATCCACAGCAGCTTGCGCCGCCACAGTTCGCGCGGGGTGCGGGCGGTCTCGCCCAGCGCGATCGGTGACCCCCGCCGGGCCTTCTCGGTCAGCAGGTCGTCCGTCATGACGCTCACGCCTTCAGCGTGTCCTTCCGGTACAGCCAGGCCGCACCGCCCGTGAACAGGGCGAAGAAGACGGCCAGGATGACGATGTCCTTGGCATGCGGGGCCTGACTCTGTTCGATGGACTGCCCCAGGGCAGCGTACGCGTGCGTCGGCACCCACTTGGCTATGTCCTGGAGCCAGGTCGGGAAGGTCGTCGTCGGCATCCACAGACCGCCGAGGATCGACAGGCCGAAGTAGGTGATCATCGTGATCGGGCGGACCGCGTCCCCGCTCGCGAGGTAGCCGATCGCCACGCCCAGGGCGGCGAAGACCAGGCTGCCGGCCCAGATCGCGCCGGTGAGGGCGCCCCACTGCCAGGCGTCCAGGCGTACGCCCTTCACGGCCGCGGCGACGGCGAACACGACGACGATGGAGGGCAGGCTGACCACGGCGGCGCTCGCCGTCTTCGCGAGGACGTAGCCGCGGCCGGGGAGCGTGGTCAGGCGCAGCTGCCGCACCCAGCCGCTCTGGCGCTCCTTGGCGATGCGCTCGCTGTTGCCCATCAGGACGGCGGTGAGGGCGCCGAAGGAGGCCATCGAGACCATCATGTAGGTCGGCAGGGTCAGGCCCGTGCCGTCGACCCTCTCCGTGCTGTCGGCGCTGCCCGCGATGAGCAGGAACAGGACCGACGGGTAGATCACCGAGAAGAACAGGAACTTGCGGTTGCGCAGGGCGCGGGTGAGTTCCAGCTTGATCAGGCCGTTCACTTGGACTTCGCCTCCTCGGCGGTGGTGAGGGCGACGAAGGCCTGCTCCAGGCCGAGCCCGGCGACTTCGAGGTTGCGCGGGTAGAGGCCGAGGCCGTAGACGGCGTGCACGGTGGCGTCCGCGTCGGTGGACTGGATGCGCACGGTCCGGCCCGACGCCGCGGCGGAGCCGCTGTGGGACACCGTGAGGGTGGTGAGGAACGGCAGGGCGCGCAGGGCGGCCTCGTCGAACCCGTCCTCCAGGTCGAAGGCGATCCTGCGCGCCCCCGCCTTGGCCTTGATCTCGGCCGCCGTGCCGTCGGCGAGGAGCCGGCCCCGGTGCAGCACCAGCACCCGGTCGGCTATGGCGTCGGCCTCTTCGAGGTAGTGGGTGGCGAACAGGACCGTGCGGCCCTGGTCGGCCTGCTCGCGCATGGTGGCCCAGAACGCCTGCCGGGTGGTGACGTCCATGCCGGTGGTGGGCTCGTCCAGCACGATGAGGTCGCTGTCGCCGGCGGTGGCGAGGGCGAACCGGACCCGCTGGGCCTGGCCGCCGGAGAGCTTGTCGACCTTGCGGTCGGCGATCTGGGCGATGCCCGCGCGGGCCAGCACATCGGCGGCCCGGTACGGCCTGGGGTGCAGTCCGCAGGCCAGCGCGACCAGTTCGGCGACCGTGACCTCGTCCATCAGGCCGCCGCTCTGGAGCATCGCGCCGACCCGGCCGGCGACGATCGCCTCGCGCGGGCCGGTGCCGAAGACGCGGACCGTGCCGTTGTCGGGCTGCTTGAGGCCGAGGAGCAGATCGAGGGTGGTCGACTTGCCCGCCCCGTTGGGCCCCAGCAGTGCCACGGTCTCCCCGGGGCGCAGCGCGAGCGTCAGGCCGTCCACGGCCCGCACGTCCCCGAAACTCTTGCTCACCTGGTCGAACCCGACCACCGGTGCTGTCGTCGTCATGACAGTCATCGTCGCCCCGGGGGCCGGGTGGGCGGCAGTGTCGGCCGTCCTCAGTGCCGCATGACAGATGTCATGCGGCACTTCCGTCGGGTGAACTCCGGTGAACTCGGGTCAGCTCGGGTCGGTGTCGATGACCCCGGTCCGCTCCGTCTCGCTCTTCAGGGCCGGGCGCAGGGCGCTGATGACGTCCTGGACCGTGACGGCCGTCTTCTGGCCGGTGCCGCGGGTGATCAGCACACCGTTGAAGGTGCCGCCGTAGAGCTCGGTCAGCGCGGCCTGGTCGTAGCTCTCGACGAGCTTGCCGTTGACCGCCTTGACCTGGAGGAACTTCCACAGGGAGTTCTTCGGGCTGAAGGAGACCGTGTGCGCGGCGTCGGTCATGACGGTGACCTTGCCGGACATCGCCGGTTCGGCGAACTCCTTCATCATCCGGTCGACCTCGGCGTCGGAGATCGTCGGCTTCTTGTCGGTCGTCGGGACCTTCACCGCGGTGGTCGTGCCGGTCTCCACCTGCGCCCGGTAGGCCGCGACGACGGCCTCCTCGGCCTGCGCCGCGTCGATGCCCTTGCCCGCCTTGCCGTAGACGGCGACGGCCTTGCCGGACTCGAACTTGATCGTGCCGTCGGTGGCCGAGCCGGAGCCGCCCGCGGCGGTGGCGAGGGCCGCCTGGAGCTTCTCCTCGTCGACCGGCATCGCGGGCTCGACCTCGCGGTGCTGCCCGAACAGCGAGCCGATCACGGAGACCGGGTTGTAGTCGCTCTTGGCGGCGTCGTCGACCGTGGCCTGCATGTCGAACTGGAGGCCCGCCTGATCCGGCTTCAGCGTGACGGTGTCGCCGTCGACGGACAGCTTCAGGGCCTGGGTGACCCGCTTGTCGAAGGCGTCGTCGAGCTTCTTGACGGCGTCGTCGCTGGTGCCGCCGCCGACGTCGACGCCGAGCACGGTGGTGCCCTTGGGCACGTCGGAGTGGTTCATCAGCAGGCCGGCGCCGTAGAGGCCGATCCCCGCGACGACCACCAGACCGCCCAGCAGGGGCAGCTTGCTGCGGCCCTTCTTCTTTTTCTTCTTGGCGTTCCGGGAGTCGCCCGCGGGCGCGCTCTGCGGGGCCGGGTCCGGCCCCTTCGGCGGGGTGTGCGGCAGCGGCCCGTCGGTGCGGGTACCGGCCTGGCCGCCGGGCACGACGGGGATGCCGCTGGTGACGGTGTGCCCGGAGACGTTGTCGACGGGACGGCCGCCGTAGCCGCCCGCGCCGGGTTCCGGGACGTGCTTCTGCGGGGTGAGGATCGCGGTGTCGTCGCTCAGGCCACCGCCGGGGAGACGACCGGTGCCGGGGGCGGCGTCGACGGCCCGCGGACCGCCGGGACCTGCCTGGCCGCCGGGACCTGCCTGGCCGCCGAGGGCACCCGGACCACCCGGACCGCCACGGCCGTTCGGGCCGCCGGGCGCGCCGGGCCCACCGGGGGCGCCGGGCGGGCGGGACACACCCGGAGCGCCGGGAACGCCGTGCGGGGCGCCGCCGCCCACCGGGGGCACGATCGGGCCGTCGCCCGTGACCGGACCGCCGGTCGGGCCCGCGGGGCCGCCCTGCGGTCCGCCACGGCCGCCGGGGCCGCCGGGTCCGTCCGGGCCGTTGAAGTCGTAGGAGCCGCCGGGGCCGGCCGGGAGACCGCCCTGGGGGCCCTGCCCGTGCGTGCCGTTCGGCGCGCCGAAGCCGTTCTGGGCGTGCTGGCCCTGCTGGTTGTGCTGGCCCTGCTGGCCGTTGTCGGAGAAGTACGGCAGGTTGTCGCGACGCGGCTCGGCACCGCCGACGCCCTGCCCCGGCCCCTGTGCCGCGCCCGGCCCCTGTCCCTGCACCGGCGGCTGGCCCGGCTGTCCCTGCTGGCCCGGGCGTGGGCCGTTGCCCAGCGGACCCGCGGCGAGTGCCTCGGTGACGTCGAAGGAGCCCGTGCCGCCGCCGTGACCCGGAGCCACGGGACCGCCGGTGGCGCCACCGGGGATCCCGGCGCCGTTGGTGCCGCCGGGACGTGAACCGCCCGGCACGCTCATGGAGCCGACCACACCACCGGGACGTCCGTTGCCCGGCCGCGCGCCGCCGGGCGCACCGGCACCGGTTCCGGCGCCCGGGCCCGTCGCGCCGGCGGGGGCACCCGTGGGCGCGCCCGTCCCGGCGGCGGAACCGCCGGGCAGACCCGCGCCGTTCGTGGAGCCGCCGCCCTGTCCGCCCTTGCCCGGGCCGGACTTGCGGGGCGCGAACCAGTTGCTCGTCTCCGCGGCGGGCGCGGGTTCGGCGGGCAGCTCGAACGAGCCCGTGTCGGACGAGGAGTGGCCGACGGCGGGCGCGGGCGGCGCCGACTGCGCGTCGGCACCGGCCTGGGCGTTGCCGTCGGGGCTGTCACCGCCCTTGCCCTCCGCGTCCGCGACGGGCGTGCGCATCACGACCGGCGGAATCGGCCGCGAACCCGGGATGTTGATGCGGATCCGGGTCGTCAGCGTGGTCTCGGTCTTGCGTTCCTCCGGCTGCGCGGACGAACGGCCCGCGTCCGCACCGGCGTCGGACACCACGGGGGTGCCGTACGGCGGCGTGCCCGAGGGGTATGCGGCTCCGCCGCGCCCGTTGGGCCCGGAGGACGGACTGTCAGTTTCACGACTCAAGGCAGGTTCTCCAGGTTGGCTCCGCCGCCCGCACGGCCTCACGGGCAGCTCGGCGGCGCGCACCACCATACTGGCCACTTCTGGCCCGTATCCCACGACCGCCGGGGAAACCCACACGGGACTCGCACGGGCACACCGCGGTGAAGTGGTACGTCACTTGCCAAGTCGGACGTCGCCGCCGACCGGTTGCCGCCCCGAACCGATGGTGGCGCAGATCACAGCAAGTGCCATGCCACCGAGCAGGAAGAGGTAGGAACCGCCTCCCGCGCCGAACAGGAAGTCACCCTCGGGACGGCCCGCCGTGCACAGGATCACGGAGAGCATCCAGCCGACGGCGGGCGCGACGGCTCCGGCGCGACTGCCGAGCGCCCGCGCCCCGCCGAGGAACAGCCCGGCCGCGCCCACGAGCGCGAGGAGCAGTCCGCCCGGGAACCAGCCGGCCTGGACGAGCGCCCCGGCGAGACCGGCGACCGCGCCGAGCAGGAGGAGCCCCGTGCAGGCGACGATCCGTCCGGCGGGGGGCATCCGCAGCGGCTGGGCGAGCATCGAACCACGGTCGGACATCACGCCACCTCCGCCGCGTCGCCCGTGCCGGCGAACAGGTCGTTCTCCCTCTTCCGACCGCCCTGGCCTCCCTGGCCGTCCCGCGCCTGTCGAGCGGGCTCCCCGCGGACGAGTTCGTAGTACTCGGTCGGGAACAGGGGCTGTGCGAGCTCGTTGGAGAGGGCGAAGTACCGCTCACCGGGCGCGACTTCGACCTGGGTGGCGTGCGCGCGCATCGCGGCGGCCTTGGCGGCGGTGTACGCGGGGCCGCCGTCGATCTCGGCGCTGACCCGGTCGTCGTCCACCACGCCCGGCACGTCGGGCACGACGGCGCTCTTGGCGAAGGGCAGCCCCGGCAGCTCCTCCTGGAGCCGGGCGAAGGCGGCCTCGGCGACGGAGCGCGGGACGCGGTTCCAGTACACCTTGGGGATGCGCCACCCGGCGTCCTCGGCCAGCTCCGCGGCCCGCATGGCGACGCGGTGGGCCTGGATGTGGTCGGGGTGGCCGTAGCCGCCGTCGTCGTCGTAGGTGACGAGGACGTGGGGGCGCACCTCGAGGATGACCTGGACCAGGGACGCGGCGGCCTCGTCGACGTCGGCCCGCCAGAAGCAGGCGGGGTCGTCGTTGTCGGGGAGGCCCATCATCCCGGAGTCGCCGAAGCGGCCGGCGCCGCCGAGCAGGCGGAAGTCGTCGACGCCGAGCTCGGCCATGGCGGCCGCGAGTTCACGACGCCGGTGCTCCCCCAGGGCGGCGCCGGTCAGGTGCCGCAGCTCCGGCGGGATGACCTCGCCGCGTTCACCGAGGGTGCAGGTGACCAGGGTCACATGGGCACCCTCGGCCGCGTACCTGGCCATGGTCGCGCCGTTGTTGATCGACTCGTCGTCCGGGTGCGCGTGCACCAGCAGCAGACGCCGAGCGGGGAGTTCCTTCATGGAGCCAACCCTACGAGGCAGGCCTACATCTCCCGCGCAGGGGCAGACGCAGAGTCGGCACGCGTCAGAACTTGATGCTGCCGATCATGCTCGCCACGCTCGTCGTCAGGTCGCTGATCGTGGGCGCGATCGTCGAGGAGGCCAGATAGAAGCCGAGCAGGATGCAGACGACCGCGTGACCGCCTTTCAGCCCCGACTTCTTGACCAGCAAGAAGACGATGATCGCCAGCAGCACCACCGCCGAAATCGAGAGTGCCACGGCGGTTCACCTCCAAGGACCCGGGAACGTGGGGGCAAAAGCAGAACAAGGGAACGTGTAAATCCATACATCAGCCAGCAGGTTCATACCCACACAGCGCTAGTGATCATAACTATGTGTGGGTGCGCATCTCGCGGCGCACGGCCGCACAAGGGGGTCGCATGGCCAATATGGTCGGAGGATGACGACCGAGTCCGACTCCTTCCCCCGCAGGCACGCCCGCACCCAGCGTTTCACCCTGGGCGCGCCGCGTTCGTTCACGGTGGCCCCCGACGGCTCGCGGGTCGTGTTCCTGCGTTCCGGCTCCGGCACGGATCGCGCGGGTGCGCTGTGGGTCCTCGACCCGGCGGACGGCACGGAGCGCCCGGCCGCCGATCCGCGCGCCCTCCTCGGGGGCACCTCGGAGGACCTCTCGCCGCAGGAGCGCGCACGCCGCGAGCGCAGCCGCGAGGGGGGCGCCGGGATCGTCGGCTACGCCACCGACGAGGCCGTCGAGCTGGCGTCTTTCGCCTTGTCGGGGCGGCTTTTCACGGCCGAGCTGCGGGTCGGCACGGCGACCGAACTCGCGGTCCCCGGGCCGGTGATCGACCCCCGGCCGTCCCCCGACGGGCGACTCGTCGCGTACGTCGTCGGGGGCGCCCTGCGGGTGGTCGGCGCCGAGGGCGACGGCGACCGGGCGCTGGCGGAGCCGGAATCGGACCCGGTTTCCTATGGATTGGCCGAGTTCATCGCGGCCGAGGAGATGGACCGCACGCGGGGGTTCTGGTGGGCTCCGGAGTCGGACCGACTGCTGGTCGCGAGGGTGGACGACACGCCGGTGGAGCGGTGGTGGATCTCGGATCCGGCCCAGCCGAAACGTGACCCACAACACGTGCCCTATCCGGCTGCCGGGACGCCCAACGCGGAGGTGCGGCTGTTCGTGTTCGGGCTCGACGGGGTGCGTACGGAGGTCGTCTGGGACCGGGCGCGCTACCCGTATCTGGCGC
The DNA here is from genome assembly GCF_044766465.1 of Streptomyces sp. NPDC102259. Taxonomy (NCBI): domain Bacteria; kingdom Bacillati; phylum Actinomycetota; class Actinomycetes; order Kitasatosporales; family Streptomycetaceae; genus Streptomyces; species Streptomyces sp. NPDC102259. The sequence continues at coordinate 26,439 of NZ_JBIWMA010000014.1, forward strand.
GAGTGCACTGGTCAGGGGCGGGAGCGCCGCTGCTGCTCGTACAGGCGCGCGACCAGCGCAGTCAGCTGTTCCTGGCGGTGGACACCGACTCCGGGGCGACCCGGATGGTGCACGCCGACGAAGATCGGATTTGGCTCGATCTTTTCCCTGGGGTGCCGTGCTGGAGCCCGTCGGGACAGTTGGTCAGGATCGCCGACGAGGGCGGCGCCCGGGTCCTCTCGGTGGGTGAACGCCTGCTGACGGGCTCCCAGTTGCACGTGCGTGCGGTACTCGACGTCACGTCCGACGACGTACTGGTCTCCGCCTCCGCCGGGGCGGACGCGGCCGCGCCGGAAACCGGTGAGGTGCACGTCTACCGCGTCAACGAACTCGGCCTCGAGCGCCTCTCCCAGGAGCCCGGGGTGCACTCGGCCGTGCGCTCGGGGAACGTGACCGTTCTGGTGTCGGCGGTGCCGGACCGGCCGGGCAGCGTGGCGCGGGTGCTGCGGGACGGGAAGCACACGGCGACTGTCCGGTCGTACGCTGAAGATCCCGGTATGTCACCCCGCGTGCTCCTCACCCAGGGGGGCGCACGACGAATCCCGTGCGCCGTACTTATGCCTACGGACTACCCCGGTGACACCCCCCTGCCCGTCCTCATGGATCCCTACGGCGGCCCGCACGGGCCCCGGGTCCTCGCCGCGCACAACGCGCACCTGACCTCGCAGTGGTTCGCCGACCAGGGTTTCGCGGTGGTCGTAGCCGACGGGCGGGGCACCCCGGGCCGCTCCCCCGGCTGGGAGAAGGCGATCCACCACGACCTCACGGTCAGCCTCGACGACCAGATCGAGGCGCTGGAGGATCTGGCGAAGAGTCATCCCCTCGACCTCTCCCGGGTGGCGATCCGCGGCTGGTCGTACGGCGGCTGGCTCGCGGCCCTCGCGGTGCTGCGCCGTCCCGACGTCTTCCACGCCGCCATCGCGGGCGCCCCGGTGACCGACTGGCGGCTCTACGACACCCACTACACCGAGCGGTACCTCGGCGACCCGGCCACCACCCCGGAGGCGTACGCGAAGAGTTCGCTCGTCACCGACGAGGGGCTCTCCTCGCCCGCCGAACCCCACCGCCCGCTGATGATCGTCCACGGCCTGGCCGACGACAACGTGGTCGTCGCGCACGCCCTGCGGCTGTCCTCGGCCCTGCTGGCCGCCGGCCGCCCGCACGAGGTGCTCCCCCTGTCGGGCGTCACCCACATGACGCCCCAGGAACAGGTCGCGGAGAACCTGCTCCTGCTCCAGGTGGACTTCCTCAGGCGTTCGCTCGGGCTGACGTAGCGCCCCGGGCGCGGCAACGGGCCGGGAGACATGGCGCTCCCGGCCCGTTTACGGCACCCGCACGGCCGTACGCTGTTCAGACTGGCCCGTCCGTATATCGGAATCGGGTCGGTCAAGTTGCCTGCGTGTTAACGCGGTTGATGCGTGTTTGGGTGGCTATGGCGACCCGTCACCGTGATCGTCCCGCGATTCCCCCGGCGCCTCCTCCGGCGGGACCACCTGCTTCTCCTCCGCGAAGTGACACGCCGAGGCGTGCGCCGCCGGGCCGCTCACGAGCCGGAACTCCGCCGGGACCGCCAGCGCCGGCACCTCCAGCTCGCACCGCTCCCGCGCCTTCCAGCAGCGGGTGCGGAAACGGCAGCCGGAGGGGATGTTCGTCGGGGACGGGACGTCGCCGGCCAGGATGATCCGCTCCCGGCGCTCCCGCGCCTCCGGGTCCGGTACGGGCACCGCGGACAGCAGGGCCTGGGTGTAGGGGTGCGTCGGGTGGTCGTAGATCTCGGCGTCGCGGCCGATCTCCACGATCCGGCCGAGGTACATCACCCCCACCCGGTCCGAGATGTGCCGGACGATCGAGAGGTCGTGGGCGATGAAGAGGTAGGAGAGGTCGAACTCGCTCTGGAGCCGGTCCAGCAGGTTGATCACCTGCGCCTGGACCGAGACGTCCAGCGCGGACACCGGCTCGTCGGCGACGATCACCTCCGGGCGCAGGGCCAGCCCCCGCGCGATGCCGATGCGCTGCCGCTGGCCGCCGGAGAACTGGTGCGGATAGCGGTTGATGTACTCGGGGTTGAGCCCGACGACGTCCAGCAGGTCCTGGACCTTCCGCCGCCGGTCGCCCTTGGGCGCCACCTCGGGGTGGATCTCGTACGGCTCCCCGATGATGTCGCCGACGGTCATGCGCGGGTTGAGCGAGGTGTACGGGTCCTGGAACACCATCTGGATGTTGCGCCGGACCGCCCGCAGCGCCTTGCCCGACAGGCCGGTGACGTCCTCGCCCTTGTAGCGGATCTCCCCCGCCGTCGGCTTCTCCAGGTTGACCAGCATCTTGGCGACCGTGGACTTGCCGCAGCCGGACTCCCCGACGATGCCCAGGGTCTCGCCGCGGTGGAGGGTGAAGTCGACGCCGTCGACGGCCTTGACCGCGCCGACCTGCTTCCTGAACAGGATGCCCTGGGTGAGCGGATAGTGCTTGACCAGCCCGCTCACTTCGAGGATCGGCTCGGCCGATGCGGAACTAGCCATGCAGGCACTCCCTCCAGAAGTGACACGCGCTCGTGCGGTCCGCGTCGGCCCCGACGGCCCCACCGAACCCGCCGGACTCACCAGGCCCACCAGACCCACCGGACCCACCGGACCGGTCGCCCCCGGCGGCCTCGCCGACTTCGTCGACCTCGTACAGCGGGGGTACGTCCGTACGGCACACGTCCTGGGCCATCGGGCAGCGCGGGTTGAAGGCGCAGCCGGGCGGGATGTGCATGAGGTTGGGCGGCAGGCCCTTGATGGCGTAGAGCTCCTGGCCCTTCTGGTCCAGGCGCGGGATGGAGTCGAGCAGGCCGCGGGTGTAGGGGTGGGCCGGGGCCTTGTAGATGTCGTGGACGGGGGCCGACTCGACGATCCGGCCCGCGTACATCACGGCGATCCGGTCGGCCACGTCCGCGACCACGCCCAGGTCGTGGGTGATGAGGATCAGGCCCATGTGGTACTCGCGCTGGAGCTCCGCGAGCAGGTCCATGACCTGGGCCTGGACGGTGACGTCGAGGGCGGTGGTGGGCTCGTCGGCGATGATGAGCGCCGGTTCCAGGGCCATCGCCATCGCGATCATGATGCGCTGGCGCATACCGCCGGAGAACTGGTGCGGGTAGTCCCTGACCCGTTCCCGGGCGCCCGGGATGCGGACGCGGTCCATCAGCTCCACGGCCTTGGCCCGCGCGTCCTTCCTGGACATCCCCCGGTGCACGACGAACATCTCGCCGAGCTGGTCGCCCACCGACAGCACGGGGTTCAGGGACGACAGGGCGTCCTGGAAGATCATCGCCATCTCGGCGCCGCGGACCTTCCGGCGCTCCTCCTCCTTGAAGCGCAGCAGGTCCTTGCCGCGGAAGAGGATCTCGCCGCCGGTGATCTTGCCGGGCGGCATGTCGAGGATGCCCATGATCGCCTGGGCGGTGACGGACTTGCCGGAGCCGGACTCGCCGAGCACGGCCAGCGTCTCGCCCGCGTCCACGCCGTAGCTGACGCCGTTGACGGCCCTGGCGATCCCGTCCCTGGTGCGGAACTCCACGTGCAGGTCGCGTACTTCGAGCAGCATCCGGCCGTCACCTCAGCTTCGGGTCGAGGGCGTCGCGCACCGCGTCGCCGAGCATGATGAACGCCAGGACCGTGAGGGCCAGGGCGCCCGAGGGCCACAGCAGGGCGTGCGGGGCGTTGCGGATGTAGGGCGAGGCGGCGGAGATGTCGATGCCCCAGGAGACGGTCGGCGGCTTCAGTCCGACGCCGAGGTAGGACAGGGTCGCCTCCAGCGAGATGAACGTGCCGAGCGCGATGGTCGCCACGACGATCACCGGGGCGACCGCGTTCGGCGCGATGTGCCGCAGCAGCAGCCGGGAGTGGGTGGCGCCCAGGGCCCGGGCCGCCTGGACGAAGTCGTTCTGTTTGACGGTGATCACCGAGCCCCGCGCGATCCGGGAGATCTGGGGCCAGCCGAGCAGCACCATGAACCCGATCACCGGCCAGACCGTATTGCTGGTCACGACGGAGAGGAGGACCAGGCCGCCGAGGACGACCGGGATGGCGAAGAAGATGTCGGTGATCCGGGACAGGATCGAGTCCCCCGCCCCGCCGAAGAACCCGGCCAGACCGCCCAGCACGCTGCCGAGCAGGGCGACGCCGAGGGTGGCCAGGACGCCGACCGTGACGGACGTCCGGGCACCGTAGACGACGCGCGTGTAGACGTCGCAGCCCTGGCCGTCGAAGCCGAAGGGATGGCCCGGCTGGGAACCCTCCTGGGCCTTGGCGAGATCGCACTTGAGGGGGCTCAGCCAGGTGATGGCCCCGGGCCACAGGGAGACGAAGACCAGAAAGAGGATGATCAGGCCGGAGATGATGAAGACCGGGTTGCGGCGCAGGTCCCGCCAGGCGTCGGACCAGAGGGAACGGGCCTTCTCGGAGGGCTCGGCGCCCTGCGGCCCGCCGCCGGGTGTCTTCTCGAGGGTCTCCCCCTCCGCGGTGGCCAGGTCCATCGCGCCGCCCATGCCGGTGTCGGCGATGGCGCCCTCCTCAGGAGTGCGGCCCGCGCCCGGCAGGTGCTGCTCCGGCGGCATCGGCTCAGGCATAGCGGATCCTCGGGTCGAGTACGGCGTACAGGAGGTCGACGAGCAGGTTCGCCACCAGGAAGACCAGGACCAGGACGGTCACGAAGCCGACGACGGTCTGGGTGTTCTGGCGGAGGATCCCCTGGTAGAGCTGGAAGCCGACGCCGTGGATGTTGAAGATCCGCTCGGTGACGATCGCACCGCCCATCAGGGCGCCGATGTCGGTGCCGATGAACGTGACCACGGGGATCAGGGAGTTGCGCAGCAGGTGCCGGGTGACGACCCGGCGGCGGGGCAGCCCCTTGGCGACGGCCGTCCGGACGTAGTCGGACCGTCTGTTCTCCGCGATGGAGGTGCGGGTCAGCCGGGTGACGTACGCCAGGGAGACGGAGGCGAGCACCAGCCCGGGCACGATCAGCTCACCGAAGGTGGCCTCCGAGGAGACCGACGGTTTGATCCACCCCCATTCGACGCCGAGCAGCAGCTGGAGCAGCAGGCCGGTGACGAAGGTGGGGACGGAGATCACGACGAGGGTGAGCAGCAGGACCCCGGTGTCGACGGGCCGGCCGCGGCGCAGGCCCGTCAGGACGCCGAGGGTGATGCCGATGACGATCTCGAAGACGATGGCGACGATCGTCAGCCGGATGGTGACCGGGAAGGCCGTGGCCATCAGCTCGGTGACCGGCTGGCCGTTGAACGCCGTACCGAAGTCTCCGGTGAAGACGTTCCCCATGTAGGTCAGGTACTGCTGCCAGACGGGCTTGTCGAGGCCGAACTCCTTCTCCAGCTGGGCTGCGGTCGCCGGGTCGCACTGCCGGTCACCGCAGAGACCCGCGATGGGGTCGCCCATCACGTTCACCATCAGGAAGATCAACAGCGTGGCGCCGATGAACACCGGGATCATCTGGAGCAGACGCCGGACCACATACCGGCCCATGGCGGGTCAGCTGACCTTGATCTCGTTGTAGACCGGGACGGAGAACGGGTTGAGCTTGACCTTCGAGAGCCGCTCCGAGTAGCCGGCGCTGCCGTTCTGGTACCAGAGCGGGATGGCGGCCATGTTGTCGCGGACGACCTCTTCGGCCTGCTGGAAGGTCTCCACGGCCTTGGCGGTGTCGGTCTCGGCGTTGGCCTGGTCGACGAGCTTGTCGAAGTCCTTGTTGGACCACTTGCCGTCGTTGGAGGAGGCGTTCGTGTAGTAGAGCGGCTGGAGGAAGTTCTGGATGAGGGGGTAGTCCATCTGCCACCCCGCCCGGAAGGGTCCGGTCATCTTCCGGTCGCCGATCTGGGTGCGGAAGTCCGCGAACGTGCCGACCGGGTTGCCCACGCAGGCCTTGTCGTTGTCGAGGGCGTTGTTGATCGAGTTGCAGACCGCGTCGACCCATTGTTTGTGCGATCCGGTGTCCGCGTTGTATGTGATCTTGACCTGGCCGCCGGGCAGGCCGCCGCCCTCCTCGACGAGCTTCTTCGCCGCGGCGGGATCGTATTCGCAGGCGTCCCCGCACAGGCCTTCCTTGAAGCCGCCCTCCTCGCCGAGCACCGGAGAGGTCCAGTCGGTGGCGGGGGTGCGGGTGTTCTGGAAGATCGTCTCGGTGATCTGCTTGCGGTCGATCGCCCGGGAGAGTCCGGTGCGGACCTTGTCCGAGCCGGTGGTGTTCCATTTCTTGTCGTAGAAGGGGAAGGCCAGGGTCTGGATGATGCCGGCGGGGGTGTTCAGATAGCGGTCGCCGAGGTCGTTCTTGACGTTCTTGAGCTGGGCCGCGGGCACGTCGTCGACGAGGTCGAGGTTGCCGGCCAGCAGGTCGGTGTAGGCGGTGTTGTTGTCGGTGTAGACCTTCAGGGTCACGCCACCGTTCTCCGCCTTGTCGTCGCCGGGGTAGCCGTCCCACTTCTTCAGGGCCATCTGGGAGCCCTTGGTATAGGAGTCGATCGTGTACGGGCCGTTTCCGATCGGTTTCTTCACCCAGTTCGCGTGGTCGGTGAAGAAGGCCTGGGGCAGCGGGGCGTAGGCGGGGTAGCCGAGGGTGTCGGGGAAGGTCGAGAACTTCTGCTTGAGCTTGACGGTGAAGGTCCTGTCGTTGACGACCTTGAGCCCGGAGAGGACGTCGGTGGTCTGCGAGCCACTGGCGGGGTGGGCCGCGGTGTAGCCGTCGATGTACTCGAAGAAGTAGGCGTTCTTCTGGTTGTTCTTCAGACTCGCGGCGTAGTTCCAGGCGGTGACGAAGGATTTCGACGTCACTTTCTCGCCATTGCTGAACGTCCAGCCGTCCTTGACGGTGATGGTGAAGTTCTGGGAGTCCGTGGTCTCGATCTTCTCGGCCAGCATGTCCTCGGCCGCGCCGGTCTCCGGGTTGTACTTCTTGAGACTCCGGAAGATCATGTCGAGGACCTTGCCGCCCTGCACCTCGTTGGTGTTGGCGGGCTCCAGCGGGTTCTGCGGGTCTCCCCAGGAGGAACTGAGCACCGCGCCGCCGTCGCCGCCGCCGTCGCTCCCCCCGCCCCCGCACGCCGTCGCCGCGAGTGCTGCCGCCGCCGCGCATGCGGCCCACTTGGCGTGCGTGGCTCCACGCATGGATGCCTCCTCATTGACCGCGCTTTACCCGAGCGCTGTGCCGTCAGCACCGAAGCACTGATCCATTACCGGTAAATATCAACTTAAAAGGTGCATGCCGCACACGGGCCGCGCCCAACGGGAGGCTCTCGCGGGGCTATTCGGGGGACGGCGCGAGTCCGCCGGGCGCGGACAGCAGGATCCTGGCGGGGGGTCGAAAAGGATCTTCTTCGCAGGTCACAATGGATCTTCGGTGCAGTGCGCAACGGATCTCCACCATCCGATGCAGAACCGTTGGATTGTGACCCCGAGATGTACGCATTCCGACACCCCGGGGTCCGAATATCGAACTCCTTGCCCGTTTCGCGCAGTTGGTCCGAATTCAGACACGGAACGATTACGGCGCGCTACACGCGTAGCTACGATATGGTCAAGTCCAGGTAAAGAAAGTAAAGAGAAAACCAAGGGAGACCAGAATTTATTGACCTTGAATGAATTGCGTTGAAAAAGTCCGGCGTAGCCCGTAGGGAGTGCCCTGCGGAGTCATCAGACCCTCCCTTGGGCCAGGAGCACCATGACCCCCCCAACTCCATCAGCGGCCGCCCCGCTCGAGGTGACCGACGAGAGCGTCGAGAAGTCACCTACGCCCTCCACCCACAAGGGCAGCGAGGGTCGCTCGCCCGGACGGCTGGCGTGGAACCGCTTCAAGCGGGACCGCACGGGCGTCATATCCGCGTGCATCGTGAGCTTCTTCTTCGTGACCGCCATCGCCGCTCCGGTGATAGCCAAGCTGTACGGCAAGGACCCATACACCACCTACGCCAGTCAGCGCCCCGAGCTGCTGAACCCCTTCGCGTACCCGTCGGGTCCGAACGGCGGCATGAGCTCCGAGTTCTGGTTCGGCATCGAGCCCCAGCTGGGGCGCGACGTCTTCACCTTCCTGCTCTACGCGATCCGCAACTCGCTGGGCATCGCGCTCGCCGCCACGGTGCTCACCGTGGTCCTCGGTGTGGTCATCGGCACCACCGCGGGCTACATCGGCGGCAAGACGGACTACCTCGTGGGTCGGGTCATCGACATCCTGCTGTCGTTCCCGTCCACGCTCTTCTTCATCGCCTTCATGCCGGTCGTGTTCGGGCTCTTCGTCGCCCCCGACGAGGAGATCCCGACCTGGCTGCGGGCCACAGCTCTGATCATCGTCCTTTCCGCCTTCGGGTGGGCGTCCATCGCCCGACTGCTGCGCGGCCAGGTACTGGGCCTGCGTGAACGGGAGTTCGTCGAGGCAGCGAAAGTCACGGGTGCATCACCGGGGCGTATCGTCTTCAAGGAGCTGCTGCCCAACCTGTGGACGCCCATCATCATCCAGACCACGCTGATGCTCCCGGCGTACGTCACCGCTGAGGCGGGTCTCGCCTTCCTCGGAGTCGGCATGATCGACCCGACCCCGGACTGGGGCGTCATGATCGCGCGGGGTGCAAGTTTCTACACCGAGGACCTCACCTTCATGCTCTTCCCGGGCCTGTCCATGGTGATCTTCGTCCTCGCGTTCAACCTGCTCGGCGATTCGGTGCGTGACGCACTCGACCCCAAGTCCAAGCGCTAGCTCCGGCCCTCTTCAGGACCACGGCAAGGACGCCGGGGTGCCGGATCTCTCTCATCACTCCCACTTCAAGGCAGGCAGCATGTCCTTCTCGCGCAGAAACTTCCTCATCGCCACCGGCGTCGCCGCGGCGTCGACGTCGGTGCTGAGCGCCTGCAGCAGCGGCGACGAGGGGGGCTCCTCGCAGGACAAGGCCCCCAAGGTCACCGGGGCCAAGACCGTCGAGATCCCGGTCGGCACCAAGGCCGACTCCACCGGTCCGGCCGCCGAGGTGACGGGCGCGGTCAAGGGCGGGACGATCTACTCGCTCCAGCAGTTCGACATGGACCACATGGACCCGGCGCAGATCTACGTCTCGACCGAGGCCGCCATCACCGTGCCGATCATGCGCGGTCTGACCGGCTACAAGCTGGACGCCAAGGGCAACGCCACCCTGGTCGGCGACGCCGCGACCGACGCCGGCACCATGAAGGACGGCGGCAAGACCTGGACCTTCACGCTGAAGGACGGTCTGAAGTGGGAGGACGGCGTCGAGATCTCCTCGGACGACCTCCGCCACACCTTCGAGCGCATCTTCGCCACCTTCGTCACCGAGGGCCCGCGCTACGTCCAGGACTTCCTGGTGGGCGGCGACAAGTACAAGGGCCCGTACGAGGGCAAGAGCCTCGACTCCATCGAGGTCGACGGCAAGACCATCACCTTCCGTCTCAAGGAAGCCCGCGCCGACTTCAACTTCACGCTCGCGATGCGCGCTTACTCCCTGGTGCCGAAGAAGCACGACACCAAGGAGAAGTACGACAAGCAGCCCATCTCCTGCGGCCCGTACAAGGTCGAAAGCCGTAACATCGGCAAGTCGATGACCTTCGTGCGCAACGAGCACTGGGACCCGAAGACGGACTCGATCCGCAACGCCTACCCGGACAAGTACATCTTCCAGATGGGCTACGAGCTGGTCGCGTCGACCGACCGCTGGATCGCGGACAAGGGCACCGACCAGTACGCGGTGCCGATCTTCAACGAGGTCGCGCCCGAGCGCATCGCCCAGGTCCTCACCAACGCCGACCTGAAGAAGCGCGTCCTCACGGCGGTCGACACGGTCACCTACTACTGGCCGATCAACATGACCCGCATCAAGGACCTGAAGGTCCGCCAGGCCATCAACTACGCCTGGCCGCACCAGCAGCTCCAGACCATCGGCGGCGGTGCCTACAGCCAGGAGATCGCCACCACGATCTTCGCCCCGGTGACCCCCGGCTACACCAAGTTCGACCTGTACGGCGTGGACAAGAAGCCGGGCGGCGACCCGGCGAAGGCCAAGGCCCTGCTGAAGGAGGCCGGCAAGGTCGGCCAGAAGCTGGTCATCGCCTACCAGCAGTCGGACACCGCGGTGAAGACCGCCGTCGCCATCAAGAACGCGCTGGAAGAGGCCGGCTTCACGGTCGTCAACAAGCAGGTCGACAAGTCGACCTTCTACACCCAGATCGGCAAGATCGACAACGACTTCGACCTGTTCGCGGCCGGCTGGAGCCCGGACTGGCCGAACGGTTACTCGCAGTTCTACCCCTGCTGGAGCGGCAAGAACATCGGCGACGGTCGTAGCAACTACGCCCAGCTGAACGACCCGAGCGTCAACAAGGCGATCGACGCGGCCTCCCAGATCGCGGACGTGGCGGAGGCCAACAAGGCCTGGGGCAACATCGACAAGATGATCATGGAGCTGGCCGCGGTCGTTCCGGACTACCACAAGATCCGCAACTACCTGTACGGCTCCAAGGTCGGCAACGTCATCTGGGACAGCGCCAACACCTGCGTCGCGCTCTCCAAGCTCTACGCCAAGAAGTAAGCGCACGCCCCCTGGGGGTGGTCATCACCATGGCCACCCCCTGCGGTCCACCCCCCTCTCCTTACCGCGGCGACGGCGCCCCGTCCGGAAAGTCACGCCTCATGTTCCGCTTCCTCGTCCGCCGAGTCACCGGCGCGCTGGTCATTCTGTTGATCATCAGCGCCATCACCTTCTGGCTCTTCTACGCCGTGCCGCGTGACCCCGCCATGATGTCCTGCGGCAAGAACTGCACGCCTGAGAACCTCGCGCAGATCCGGAAGAACCTGGGCATCGACCACTCCATCCCGGTGCAGTACTGGTACTGGCTGAAGGGCGTCTTCGCCGGTCGCGACTACAGCGGTTACGGGTACTGCGACGCGCCCTGCTTCGGCTACTCCTTCGCCAACAACGTGCCGGTCTTCGACACGATCATGGACCGCCTGCCGACGACCCTCTCGCTCGCCTTCGGCGCGGCCGCCGTCTTCCTGGTCCTCGGTGTCGGCGCGGGCATGCTCGCGGCCCTCAAGCAGGGCAAGTTCCTGGACAAGTTCGCCAGTTCGGCGTCGCTGCTCGGCTCCTCGCTGCAGATCTACTTCGTCGGCTACATCGCGATGTACTACCTCGTCGCACAGCTGGGATGGCTCGACCAGCCGTCGTGGACCCCGTTCAGCGACGACCCGGTCGCCTGGTTCTCGGGACTGCTGCTGCCCTGGCTGGTCCTCGCGATCATCTTCACCGCCAACTACACGCGTATGACCCGCTCCCAGCTCGTCGAGCAACTGAGCGAGGACTACGTCCGCACCGCCCGCGCCAAGGGCCTGTCCCGGGCGAACGTGTTCTTCCGGTTCGCCTGGCGCGGCGCGATGGGCCCCATCGTCACGGTGTTCGGCATCGACCTCGGCACGCTGATCGGCGGCGCCATCATCACCGAGCAGACCTTCAGCCTCCCGGGCATCGGCCGGCTCGCGGTCAAGTCCGTGGACCAGAGCGACCTGCCCATGCTGCTGGGCGTGACCCTCCTGGCCGCGGGCGCCATCGTGTTCTTCAACATCATCGTCGATGCCGTCTACGCTCTCATCGACCCGCGGATCCGGCTCGCCTGACCTCCGCCAAGCCCCCTACCTCTCGCATCACCCCCCAGGAGCGTCCCCGTGACGAGCACCGATCAGCAGCCCTTCCTCTCCGTCAGGGACCTGAAAGTCCATTTCTCCACCGAGGACGGCATCGTCAAGGCCGTCGACGGGCTCTCCTTCGACCTGCTGAAGGGCAAGACGCTCGGCATCGTGGGCGAGTCGGGTTCCGGCAAGTCGGTCACCAACCTGGCCATCCTGGGTCTGCACGACCGCGACCGCACGGCGATCGAGGGCGAGGTCGTGCTGGACGACAAGGAGCTGCTGACCGCCTCCGAAAGGGAGCTGGAGCGGCTGCGCGGCAACAAGATGTCGATGATCTTCCAGGACGCGCTGGCCTCGCTGTCGCCGTACCACACGGTCGGCAAGCAGATCAGTGAGGTGTACCGCAAGCACACCGGCGCCTCCAAGAGCGAGTCGCGGGCCCGGGCGATCGAGATGCTGAAGCGGGTCGGCATCCCGCAGGCGGAAGTCCGGGTGGACGACTACCCGCACCTCTTCTCCGGCGGTATGCGCCAGCGCGCGATGATCGCGATGGCGCTGGTCTGCGACCCGGAGCTGCTGATCGCCGACGAGCCGACCACGGCCCTCGACGTGACCGTGCAGGCCCAGATCATGGACCTGCTCAAGGACCTCCAGCAGGAGTTCGGCACGGCGATCATCTTCATCACGCACGACCTGGGCGTCATCGCCGACATCGCCGACGACGTCCTGGTCATGTACGGCGGCCGCTGTGTCGAGCGAGGCACCAAGAGGGAGGTGCTGCAAAGTCCGCAGCACCCCTACACGCTGGGCCTGCTGAGCTCGATGCCGAGCCTGGACCACCCGGTGGACGTTCCGCTCAACCCGATCCCCGGTTCGCCGCCCTCGCTGCTGAACCCGCCGTCGGGCTGCCGCTTCCACCCCCGGTGCACCTTCGCCGAGAAGGTCGAAGGGGGCCTGTGCTCCACGGAGCAGCCGCCGCTGGAGGTCACCGACGGGCGGGGTTCCGCCTGCCACCTGACCCCCGACCAGCGCGCCGAGTATTTCTCCGACCTCGCCGGCAGCGCCGCGAACTGACGTACAAGAGACGGGATTTCACCACCATGAGCAGCACCACTCCCCTCCTGGACGTCTCCGGGCTCACCAAGCACTTCCCGATCAAGGGCGGCTTCCCGATCCGGCGTACGGTCGGTGCCGTGCAGGCCGTCGACGGGCTGGACTTCCAGGTCGCCGAGGGCGAGAGCCTGGGTCTGGTCGGCGAGTCCGGCTGCGGCAAGTCGACGACGGGCCGGCTGATCACCCGGCTCCTGGAGCCGACGGGCGGCCGGATCTCGTACCGCGGCCAGGACATCACGCACGCGGGCCGTAAGCAGCTGGCGCCGATCCGCTCCGAGATCCAGATGATCTTCCAGGACCCCTACGCGTCGCTGAACCCGCGCCAGACGGTCGGCAAGATCATCTCGGGGCCGATGGAGATCAACGACATCCACCCGGCCGGCGGGCGCGAGGCGCGCGTGCGTGAGCTGCTGGAGATCGTGGGTCTCAACCCCGAGCACTACAACCGCTTCCCGCACGAGTTCTCCGGCGGCCAGCGCCAGCGCATCGGCGTCGCCCGCGCGCTGGCCCTCGAGCCGAAGCTGATCGTGGCCGACGAGCCGGTCTCCGCACTCGACGTGTCCATCCAGGCGCAGGTCGTCAACCTGCTCCAGAAGGTCCAGCGGGACCTGGGCATCGCGTTCGTCTTCATCGCCCACGACCTGGCCGTCGTACGGCACTTCTCCCACCGCGTGGCGGTCATGTACCTCGGCCGGATCGTCGAGATCGCCGACCGCGACGACCTGTACGGCAACCCGCGCCACCCCTACACCCGGGCGCTGCTGTCCGCCGTTCCCGAGGCCACCGTGCACGACGAGGGAACCCCGGGCCGTGAGCGCATCCGCCTCGTCGGTGACGTGCCCTCGCCCATCAACCCGCCCTCCGGCTGCCGCTTCCGCACCCGCTGCTGGAAGGCGACGGAGAAGTGCGCGAGCGAGGCGCCGCCGCTGGTCCAGGTCGAGGGCAACAAGCCCGGCCACCTGACGGCGTGCCACTACCCCGAGACGGCCGACGTGCCGGCCACCGTGCCGGCTCCCCGTCTCGCCAAGGACCCCGAGGCGGCGGCCTGACACACCCCTTTTCGTCAGCCGCCCCCTTTCGGAGCGGACTTTCTCGGCCCATTGACCCGAGCCCATGAACGTCCGGTCCAGGGGACGAAGGCCCGCGCTCACCCAGCGCGGGCCTTCACTCGTACCGATGGGCCCGCAGGGCCCGCCCAGGGGCGCGGGGAACTGCGCGACCGGCCACGATGCACCCGCACCCGCCGACGCACCGCAACCCCGCCCGCAACCCACCGCGCCTTCGGCCGAGCCAAGCCGGCGGCAGCCATCCCGTGCAGCATCCATGCGCCAGCCGAACACCTCGCGCGCACAGTGGTGACTCGAGTGGTTCGAGGTACGGGGGGTACATGGAAATTCAGCTGCTGGGCTGCGTAGAGGCACGGGCCCGCTCCGGCGACAAGCTGCCGCTTCCGCACGGCACCAAACTGCTGTTGGCGGCACTGGCCTGGACCCCCGGCGCGTTCGTCGCCGACGAGACGCTGATCGAGCGGGTGTGGCAGGAGCGCCGGCCCCAGCACCCGCGCGACGCCCTGTACATCCAGGCCACCCGACTGCGGAAGGCGCTGCGGGCCGACGGGCAGCTGACCGAGGGCTTCGAACTGATCCGCAAGCGGGGCGGATACGTCCTCGCGATCGACGAGACCCGCGTCGACACCGCACGGTTCCGCGCCCTGGTCCGGCAGGCCCAGCAGGAGGCCCGCGCCGGCGACACCGAGACGGCCCTCGGCCTCTACGCGCGGGCCCTGGAGCTGTGGCGGGGCGAGCCGCTGTCCGACGTGCGCACGGCCTGGGCGGAGACGACGCGGGTGACGTTGCGGCGCGAGCACCGGGAGGCGCTGGTCGGCAGCACCGAGCTGTATCTGCGCGTGGGGCGGCACGAGGAGTGCCTGCCGCAACTGCACTGGCTGTCCGAGATGCACCCCTTCGACGAGAAGGTCACGGGCCTGCTGATGCTCGCCCTGCACCGCGGGGGACGCCAGGCGGACGCGCTGGACTGCTTCCAGCTGCTGCGCCTGCGGATGATCGACCTGCTGGGCTGCGAACCGGGCCCGGAAGTGCGGTCCCTGCACGAACGGATTCTCGCCCGCGACCCGCGGCTGCGACTCGGCAGCGCGTACGCCCACTCCGGCTGAAGCGGCTCAGCCGTCGAAGTGCTCGGTCAGGTACAGGGTGAGGCGGGACTCGGCGTCCGGTGGGAGCTCACGGTGACGGTGGTGGGGCGGCGGGCGGTGCGGGGCGGGCGCCCCGGGGGGATGCCGGACGCCGAGCGCCGTGTACAAGGCGGTCGCCTCCGTCCCGGCCTCCCGCGCCGGCCCGGTGTCGCCGTGGGCCTCGTGGGCGGAGGCCAGGGCCGCCATGGCGCGGGCGTGCAGGAGGCGCTGGCCGGAGCTCCGGGCGAGGGCGGCCGCCAGGGTCGCCGCGTCACGGGCCCGGCTGAGAGCGGTCTCGGTATCGGTTCCGACGTCGGTGCCGCTGCCGGCGTCGGTGTCAGTGCCGGTTCCGGTGCCGGTGCCCGTGCCGAGGTCGAGGAGCGTCAGGGCGGTGGTGAGGTGGACGCGCGGGAGGGTGAGGGGGTTGCCGTCGGCCGCCAGGCGTTCGGCGCGCTCCAGCTGGTCCAGGGCGTCGGCCGGGCGGCCCTGGGCACGGGCCAGGTCGGCGCGGGCCAGCAGGACCTCGACGAGGCCCGCCCGGTGGCCGGTGCGCTCGGCGATCTCGAAGGCGGCGTCGAGGTGTTCGGCCGTCTCCGCGGCGCGGCCCGCGCGCAGCTTCACCGAGGCGACCCCGACCAGGCTGTCGACCTGGCAGTTGCGGTTCTCCACCCGCCGGGACACGGCGAGGGCGTCCTCGTAGGCGAGGAGCGCGCGGTCGTCCTGGCCGGCGTCGGCGCGGACCCGGCCCAGCGCCTCCAGGGCCACGGCCTCCGTGTAGGTGGAACCGGAGTCGCGGGAGACCAGGAAGCAGCTGCGCAGCGCCGCCGCCGCCTCGTCGAACCGGGCCTGCTTCTGCCGGACCAGGGCGAGGTTGACGAGGGCCATCGCCCGGTTGTGGTGGACCGTGTCGCCGATCAGGTCGAGGGCCGCGCACGCCGCCTCCTCGGCCGCGTCCAGGCGGCCCAGGGCGAGGTTCAGGGACGCCGTGTTGATCAGCATGATCTCCACGTTCCTGACGTTGTCCAGGGTGCGGTAGAGCGCGAGGGCACGGTCGTAGCAGGGCAGCGCCCGGCGCAGCTCGCCCAGCAGCTTGAGGGTGACGCCCTTGCCCTGGAGGCTGCCGGCCTCGCCGTACGTCCAGCCGGCCCGGCGGGCCAGCTCCTCCGCCTCCTCGTACTCCGCCAGGGCGCCCCGCAGGTCCCCGTTGCGCCAGCGGGCGCTGCCCAGGGACAGGCACATGGAGGCCTGGCCGACCTCGTCGCCGTCGCGCGCGGCCACCTCCCGGGCGAGGGTGGCCAGCCGCATCCAGTCGGAGAGCGGCCTGCGGTGGTGGAAGAGGTCCTGGAGCGCGTCCACCAGCCACCACACGTACGGCGCGGGACCGTGCTCGGCGGCGTGGCCGATGGCGGCCGCGATGTCGTCCCACTCGCCGTCGAACCAGGCGTACGCCTCCTCGGCGCCGGCGAACTCCCGCGGCAGGGAGCCCTCGACGGCGGGCGGGCGGGTGCGCATGACGTACAGGCCGGCCGTGGCGGCCGCGTTGACGACGCTCTGGAGGTAGTGGTCGAGGACGCGGGTGACGGCGGCGGCCCGCTCCTCGGGGGCGTCCTCGGCGGCCGTCCGGTCACGGGCGTACTCGTGCACCAGGTCGTGCCAGGCCGGGCGGCCGTGCTCGACGTCGCGCAGCAGATGGACCCGCTGGGCCAGCCGCAGCAGGTCGGCCAGGCGGTGTTCGTCGGTCCCCGCGGCCGCGGCGGCCGCCGGGACCGACCGGCCGGTGCCCGGCAGCACGCCCAGCGAGCGGAAGGCCCGCCGGGCCTCGTCCGGCAGCACCCCGTACGACAGGTCGAGCGCGGCCCGTACGGCGACGGACTCCTCGCCCTCGACGTGCAGCCGGGCCAGTCGCCCCCGGTCCGCGAGGTCACGGACGTAGTCCCGGATACTGCCTGGCCGGTCGCCGATCCAGGAGCCGGCGACACACAGCGCGAGCGGCAGGTGGTCGCAGAGTTCGACGAGCCGCGCCGCGGCCTCCGGATCGGCGGCGACGGCCTCCGCGCCGACCGCGCCGCTGATCAGCTCCAGTGCGGCGGCGCTGTCGAGGACGTCGCAGGACACCCGGTAGGCGCCGTCCAGGGTGACCAGGCCGCTGAGCTTGTCGCGGCTCGTCACCAGTGTCAGCGAGCCCGCCGAGGCGGGCAGCAGCCGCCGTACGTACGACGCGTCGGCCACGTCGTCGAGGACGACCAGCACCCTGCGGTCCGCGAGCATCGTCCGGTACAGCGCGGTCTGCGCCTCGGCGCCCAGCGGGATGTCGCGCGGGGCACAGCCCAGGCCCTGGAGGAGCAGCGGCAGGGCCTCTCCTGGCGTCATCGGCTCGGCGTTGTCGAAGCCCCGCATGTCGAGGAAGAGCTGGCCGTCGGGGAAGCGGTCGGCGACCCGGTGGGCCCAGTTCAGCGCCAGGGCGCTCTTGCCGACGCCCGCCGGTCCCACGATCAGGGCGAGCGGTTCCGAGGTGCGCAGACAGGAGTCGAGGCGGTCGAGTTCACCGTCACGGCCGACGAAACGGCGTGGGGTGGGCGGGAGTTGGCGCGGTACGGGGCGCTCGGACGCCGGGGCGGGGCGCTCGGGCGGGGCGCCTGCGGAGCGGCCGCCGCCTCGTAGCAGCCGCTGGTGCAGGTCCCCGAGGTCAGCCGAGGGCTCCATGCCGAGTTCGTCGATCATGCGTCGGCGCAGCGCGGTGTACAGCTCAAGGCCCTCGGCGCTGCGGCCGTCCTGGTGCAGGGCGCGCATCAGCAGGCCGTGCGGGCGTTCGCGCAGCGGGTGGGCGGCGGTCAGCCGGAGGAGTTCGGCGATGGCCTCCCGGTGCCGGCCGGTCTCGATCCCCGCCTCGGCCACGCCTTCGCGGGCCACGAGGTGCAGTTCGGCGAGGCGTTGACGCTCGGCCTCGCGCACCGCGACCTCCGGCAGGTCGGGCAGCGGCTCGTCCCGCCACAGCGCGAGGGCCTGCTCACCGCTGCGCCGGGCCGTTCGCCAGTCGCCGTCGGCCGCGGCCCGCGAGGCGTCCCTGATGAGGTTCTCGAAGGCCAGCAGGTCGAGTTCGTCCGGGCCCGCGTGCATGACGTAGCCGGGCCGCCGGGTGGTCAGCAGCTCCGTCCCCGCCGGGCCGAGGGCGCGCCGCACCTCCGCGACGAGGGCTCGTACCCGGGCCGCGCCCGCGCCGGGCGGCCGGTCGTCCCACAGGCACTGAATCAGCCGGTCGACGGAGACGACATGGTTGGCGTGCAGCAGGAGCACGGCGCACAGCGCGCGTTGCCGGCCGGTGAGTACGACGACCCGTCCGTCGATCTCGACGTCCAGCGGTCCGAGCAGGCGGAACCGGGGCCGTGGGGTGAGCATTCACCGAACGTAGTCCAGGGGCGTGTGCCGGGCAACGCCGACCTTCCCGAACGGGAATCGACGGGTCCACAAGCGTCGGGATCCGGCCAATCCCCCGGGCCGGGGCCACGGCGGCGGCCGGGCGCCGTACGAGGCGGCCCGGCCGGGGCCGGGTGGGGGCGGGCGCCGCGTGTCCCCCGTCGGTCGCCCGCCCCGTACGAGAGTCTCGCCGAGCCGCCTTTCCGGGCCCTTTCGGCGATCTTTCATCCGCCTTCCCCCCCGGCCCGACCAGCGTCTCCGGCATGATCCGCCGGACAGGCCCTACGCGCCGGTGCGGCCGTCGATCAGTTCGCGCAGGATGTCGAGGTGGCCGTTGTGCCGGGCCGTCTCCTCGATCAGGTGCAGGAGGATCCAGCGCAGGTCCACATGCCGGCCGTCCCTCGTCGCCCGCTGCGCCTTGGTGTCGAGGTCGTGCTCGGCGACCAGCTCGCGGTGCCGTTCGGCGTGTTCGGCGTACTCGCCGAGCACCTGCGCGAGCGGGAGGTCGACGGCGATGCGCATCTCGCGGTCGGGGTCCTCGTCGGTCCACGGCCCCTCGTCCTCCTCGCCGAGGAACACGACCCGGAACCAGTAGTACTCGACCCAGCGCAGATGGTTGACCAGGCCGCTCGGGGTCATCAGCGGCGAACCCGGCAGGAGCGCCTTGCGGGCGTCCGCGTCGGAGAGGTCCTCGCACTTGGCGCGCGCGGTGTCCCGGGCGTAGTCGAGGAACGTGGTGAGCTGGGTGCGCTCGTCCCACGCGGGGGGCATGTCGTCTGTTCTCGTCATCGCGCAGAGCATGTCCGGCCGCCGGCCCGCTTGTCGAGCGGATTCCGATGTTCTGGATCTTGTCCTGTGCCGCACCGAGGTGTGGCACACTGCCGCGGTGGTCGATCATTCGTTCGTGGATCTGACACTCGCCGCGCTGTACGACAGCATCAATCCGTGGGGGCCGGACGACGACTTCTACCTGAACCTGGTGAGATCCGCCGACTCGGTGCTCGACGTCGGCTGCGGTACGGGCCGGCTCCTCGCGCGGGCCGCGGGGGACGGTCACCCGGGGCGGCTCATGGGCCTCGACCCGGCGGCCGCGATGCTCGTCCAGGCCCGGCGCCGGGCGCCCCGTGTGGAGTGGCTGCTGGGGGACCTCAACATCCGGCTGTGGCAGGCCGACTTCGACCTCGTGGTCATGACGGGCCACGCCTTCCAGGTGCTTCTCGGCGACGAGGAACTGCGCGGCGCGCTGCGGGCCGTACGGTCGGCCCTCGGCGACGGCGGACGGTTCGTGTTCGAGACCCGCAACCCGGCCGCGCGGGCCTGGGAGACCTGGACCCCGGACCGCGTCCGCGAGGTCACCGACGCGGACGGCCGGGTCGTGCGGGTCTGGCACGAGGTGGAGGACGAACCGTACGGCGACCGGGTCACGTTCACGGAGACCTTCGACTCCCCCGGCTGGCCCCGGCGCCACACCGGCCGCGCCACCCTGCGCTTCCTCGACCCGGGGAGCCTGACCGGTTTCCTGACGGAGGCGGGCCTACGGGTGGAGGCACAGTACGGGGACTGGAACGGAGAACCACTGACCCGGACAAGCCCGGAAATCATCACGGTGGCAACCCCGGCACGATAACGCCGAAGCAGGAGCCGGCAGTGCCCGCGCGGCCCCGCAGCGCCCCCACCTGTGGGTCCGCATGACCCCCGGCGGCGCGGGGAACTGCCCACCCAGTACCGGCAACGGGCCCCTGTGGGCCCGCAGGGCCCCCAGGGGCGCGGGGAACTGCGCGACCAGCCACGACGAACCCGCACCCGCCGGCACGACACCGGCAAGCCGCCCCCGCCCGCCGGGCGACCGGCAGACACCCGCCGCCACGACACCGGCACGACACCGGCAGGGCAGCGCACCCGCCGGGGCAAGACCGGCAAACACGCGCCGGCCCGCCGGAGTCACCCGCGCCGGCCCGCCGGAGTCACCCGCGCCCCTCCTCCAGCGCCGCGAGCGCCGGGTCCAGCACGATGTCCTCCTCGCGCGCCTCGATCGTCGGCTCCTCCGGGAAGTGGCAGGCCGTCAGATGGCCCTCGTGGTTGCCGGAGATGCGGATCAGCGGCGGCTCCTCGGCCGCGCACTTGTCCTGCGCCTTCCAGCACCGGGTCCGGAACCGGCAGCCCGAGGGCGGGGCGATGGGCGAGGGCACGTCCCCGGCGAGCCGGATCCGCTCCCGCGCGGCCGTCTCCCCGGTGACGCGCACCTCGGGGACGGCGGAGAGCAGCGCGTGGGTGTAGGGGTGGCGCGGCCGGGTGTAGATGGAGTCACGGTCGCCGACCTCGATGATCTTCCCGAGGTACATGACGGCCACCCGCTGCGAGAAGTGCCGTACGACGGCCAGGTCGTGGGCGATGAACAGAAACGCGATGCCGAGCTCCTGCCGGACCTGCTGGAGCAGGTTGACGACCTGCGCCTGGATCGACACGTCGAGCGCGGAGACCGGCTCGTCGGCCACGATCAGCTTCGGCTCCAGTGCCAACGCACGGGCGACGCCGATGCGTTGCCGCTGGCCGCCGGAGAACTCGTGCGGGAAGCGGTTGTAGTGCTCGGGGTTGAGACCCACGATCTCCAGCAGCTCCCGCACCCGCTTCTCGCGGCCGCCCTCGGGCTCGATCCCGTTGACCTCCATCGGCCCGGAGACGATCTTGCCGACGGTCTGCCGGGGGTTGAGGGAGGAGTAGGGGTCCTGGAAGATCATCTGGATCTCGGACCGGATCGGCGCCAGCTGCCGGCGCGAGGCGTGCGAGATGTCCTGCCCGCGGTAGGTGATCGTGCCGGCCGTGGGCTCCAGGAGCCGGGTGATCAGCCGGCCGGTCGTGGACTTGCCGCACCCCGACTCCCCCACCAGGCCGAAGCTCTCGCCCGACCGCACGCTCAGGTCGATGCCGTCCACGGCCTGCACCTGGCCGACCGTGCGCCGGATCGGGAAGCCGCCCTTGACCGGGAAGTGCTTGGTGAGCCCTGACACGACGAGCAGGCGCTCGCCCTCGCCGTCGGCGCCCGCCTCGCGAGGGGCGGGGAGTACGGGTTCCTCTTTCTTCACGTGCTCCTCCTGGCCTTCTTCACGTGCTTGCTCCTCAAGGTCCTGCCCCTACCCCAGTCGGGGCTTGATCTCGTCCACGAAGATGGTCCGCTTCTGCTCCGTCGTGAGGTGGCAGGCGGAGGCGCGGTCCGGGGCCAGCAGGGGACGTTCGGTGACACAGCGGTTGCCGCCGACCCGGTCCCGGAAGGTGCACCGGGGGTGGAAACGGCAGCCGGAGGGCGGGTTCAACAGCGACGGCGGGGCGCCCGGGATGGGGGCGAGCGGAGTGCCCAGGTCCGAGTCCAGCCGGGGCATGGAGTTCAACAGGCCCCAGGTGTAAGGGTGTTGTGGCGAGCGCAGCACCTGCTCGGTCGTCCCGCTCTCGACCGCGCCGCCCGCGTACATCACCATGATGTCGTCGGCCATGTCGGTGATGACACCGAGGTCGTGCGTGATGAAGATGATCGCGGTGCCGAACTCCCGCTGGAGGTCCTTGAGCAGGTCGAGGATCTGCGCCTGGACGGTGACGTCGAGCGCGGTGGTCGGCTCGTCGGCGATCAGCAGGTCGGGGTCGCAGACCAGCGCCATCGCGATCATCGCCCGCTGCCGCATACCGCCGGAGAACTGGTGGGGATAGTCCTTCGCCCGTTCCCGGGGGTTGGGGATGCCGACCTTGCCGAGCATCTCCACCGTGCGCTCCCAGGCGGCCTTCTTGGAGGCGCCCCGGTGCTTCATGTACGGCTCGGCGATCTGCCGGCCCACGGTGTAGTACGGGGAGAGCGCGGTCAGCGGGTCCTGGAAGATCATCGCGACCTTGTTGCCGCGCAGTTTCTCCAGTTCCGACTCCCGGGCCGTGGTCAGCTCCTGGCCCTCCAGCAGGATCTCGCCCTCGACGGTGGTGAACATCGGGTTGTGCAGCCCGAGGACGGTCAGGTTCGTGACCGACTTCCCGGATCCCGACTCGCCGACGATGCCGAGGGTGCGGCCGCGTTCGAGGTCGAAGGAGAGCCCGTCGACGGCCCGTACGGCGCCGTCCTCCGTGGCGAAACTGACGTGCAGGTCCCGCACCGAGAGGAACGCGCCCGCGCCGGCCGGGACGGGCGCCCCGGCCTCCTTGGTCACAGTGGTCACGACAAAGCTCCTGACGACAGTCCGGGAAACGGCTAGGACAGCCGTACGCGCGGGTCGATGAAGGCGTAGCAGGCGTCGACGACGATGTTGCACAGCAGAATCACGGCGGCGGCGAAGAGCATCACGCCCAGCAGCAGCGGAAGGTCGCTGAACTGCACGGACTCCACCGCGAGATGCCCGAGGCCGGGCAGTCCGAAGGTGTACTCGGTGATGATCGCGCCGCCGAGCATCGAGGAGAGGTCGATGCCGAGGATGGTGACGATCGGGATGAGGGAGCCGCGCCAGGCGTACCGGAAGAAGACGTACCGCCGGCTCATCCCCTTGGCGCGGGCGGTGCGGATGTGTTCCTCCTGGAGCTGTTCGATCATCGACGAGCGCGCCATACGGGTGTACTGCGCGGCGAAGATCGTGGACAGCACGACCCAGGGGATCATCAGCCCGGTGAACCAGGCGACGGGGTCCTTGGTGAGCTCGGTGTACCGGGGTTCGTCGAAGATGTGGGTCTGGTAGACCAGCACGGCGAGGGCGAGCGGGCCCAGGAAGTAGATCTGCATCGAGCTGAGCACCATGGAGCCCGCGGTGAACGACTTGTCGATGAGCGTGCCGCGCCGCCAGGCGGCCAGCATTCCGGTGCCGAGTCCGACGAACAGGAAGACGACGGTGGCGCCGAGCGAGAGCGAGACGGTGAGCGGCAGCCGGTCCATCAGGGTCGACCAGACCTGCTCGTTGGTGTGGTACGAGTAGCCGAAACAGGGGGCGGGGCAGGGCCCCTGGGCGAAGTCGTCCCGGCCCGCGATCAGCCCTTGCAGGAAGATCCAGAACTGCTCGGGGATCGACTTGTCGATGCCGAGCGTGCGGTGGATGTTCGCCAGCGCGTCGGGCGTGCACGTCTTGCCGCACATCAGCAGCGCCGGGTCACGGGGCATGCCGAAGAACAGCAGGAAGGCGACGACGGTCAGCAGGACCAGGATCACCAGCGAGCCGAGGGTCCGGCGAAGGAGGAAGCGCAGCATCTCAGTGGCAGCTTTCGGGCTCGTGAGGCCGGCTCGTGGAACCGCCTCAAAGGGCCGTGCGGGCCGGTGCGCCCCGTCGCGGACGCGGGACGGGGCGCACCGGGCGCCGCGCTCGGGAAGGGGTTACTTCACAAACAGCCTGCGCGGGTCGACGCCGCCGATGACGTCGTCGTACACGAGGCCGCCGATCTTCGAACCGGCGATCTGGGTCTGCTTGTAGTACGCCGTCGGGATGTTGGAGACGACGTCCTTCACGATGTACTCGTTGATCTTGTTCCAGGCCTCCGCGGCCTTGATCGGGTCGGTGATGGTGCTCGCCTTGTCGATGTCGGCGTTCACCTTCGGGTCGTTGATGTGCGAGTAGTTCGCGGCGCCGTCCTGGATCTGGCGTCCGTCGTAGAGCGGCGGGATGACGGTCGAGGAGCTCGGCCAGTCGGCGCCCCACGCGGTGTGGTAGATGTCGAAGTTGTTCTTGACCTTGCCGACCTGGTCGTAGTACGTCTCGGCCGGGATCTCCTGGCGCTGGACGTCGAAGCCGGCCTTCTCCAGACCAGCGGCCATGGCGGTGGAGTACTGCTGGCCCTCGGGGGTGTTGATGTAGCCGAAGGTCAGCTTCAGGCCCACCTTGCCGGCCTTCTCCAGGAGCTCCTTGGCCTTGACCGGGTCACCGGCCGGCTTCTTCTTCTTGCCGAACGGGTCGAAGCTCGGGTTGTAGCCGGAGACGGTCGGGCTGATCAGACCGCCGGCGACCTCGCGGGCCGCGGTGCCGCCGTAGGCGCGCACGAACGGGGTGATCGGCAGGGCGTAGGCGATGGCCTCGCGGACCGTCTTGTCCTGCATCTCCTTCTGGGACAGGTTGATGTCCATCTGACCCACGTACGGCTGGTAGCCGGCGACGGTGCGGGACTTCAGCGTCGCGTCGGCGAGGACCTTGGACAGGTTGCCCGCGTCGACCTCGTTGTTGAAGCTGACCGCCGTGGCGTTGGCCCCGGAGTCGTCGAGGATGGCCTTGGTGGAGTCCTCGTACTGCTTGTTGAACGCGAAGGTGAACCGGTCGACGTACTGGTGCCGGATCGGGTCGGTCTTCGGGTCCCAGTTGGTGTTCTTGACCAGGACCATCGACTTGCCGGACTTGAAGTCCTGGATCTTGTACGGGCCCGAGGTCATCGGGGCCTTGTCGTACTTCTCCTTGGTGTCCTTCGCCTTCGAGACGAGCGAGTAGCCGGCCATGGCCAGCGCGTACGGCAGGTCCGGCTTGGCCTTCTTGAACTTGAAGACGACCGTCTTCGCGTCCGGCGTCTCCAGGACGGTGTCCGGCAGGTGCTTGCCGCCGTACGGGCCGTCCTTGAGCAGGTCGCGGTACCCCGTGCCCGGTGTGTCGGCGAGCCACTGCTGGATGAAGGTCGGGCCGTTGGCGACGAACGGCGCGAACAGCCGCTCGAAGGTGTGACGCACGTCGGTGGCGGTGATCGCGGAGCCGTCGGCCCACTTGACCCCGTCCTTCAGCGTGTACTTCCAGGTCTTGCCGCCGTCGGTGGTGGTGCCGCTGTCGGTGGCCAGGTCGCCGACGACCTCGTGCTTCTTGCCGTCGTCACCGGTCGCCTTGTAGCCGGTCAGACCGCGGTGGATGAGCTGCGACAGCGCCATCTCGTCGGAGACGTAGATCTGCCCGGGGTCGAGGTGCGCGTAGCTGTCTCTCTGGAGAACGGTGACCGCGCCTCCGGGCTTGGCGCCGGGGACCTCGGCGGCCGGGCCGGTCGAGGCCTTCGCGTCGCCGAAGTCGATGGAGGACTGCTGGCGTTGGGCGTTCTCCTTGTCGTCCTTGTTGCTGCCTTCCTTGCTGCCGCCCTCGCTGCAACCGGAGAGCACGAGCGCTCCGGCAGCGACCAGCGAGAGCGCGGCGTACGCGCGGCGTCCACCCTTACCCATCACTCGTTTCCCACCCATCTCTTTGAGTCCAGCAGTCTGTGAGTCCAAAAGACGTGATGTGCGGATCAGCGCGCCGTCTTGGGGTCGAAGGCGTCCCTGACCGAGTCCCCGAGCAGGTTGAACGCCACGATGAAGATGATCATCGAGACACCGGGGAAGAACATGTAGGTGATGTCGTTCTGCATCACGAGTTCGGTCGCCGCCTTGGAGAACATCTGGCCCCAGTCCGGCGTCGGTTCGACCAGTCCCACGCCGAGGAAGGACAGACCGGCCTCGGCGGTCACGAAGTTCGGCAGCATGTAGGTGGCCTGCACCAGGATCGGTGTGACCACGTTGGGCAGGATCTCCTTGCGGATGATCCGCCCCGGTGGCGCCCCGCTCACCTTGGCGGCCTCGATGAACTCGCGTTCCCGCAGGGCGAGGCTGGTGCCGCGCAGGATGCGGCCGAGGCTCATCCAGCCGAGGAACCACTGCACCGAGATCAGGGCGACGACCCGGACGTAGACGGGCGTCTCGTCACGCGGGCTGACGAACAGGGAGACCACGACCGGCATGCTCGCGATGAAGAACAGCTGGGCCGGGATGGCGAGCAGGAAGTCGATCACCCGGCTGATCAGGAAGTCCGCCCTGCCGCCGAGATAGCCGGCCGCGACCCCGAGGACGATGCCGGTCAGCACGGTGGCGACGGTGACCGCGAGGGAGATGCCCAGGGAGTTGCGGATGCCGTAGAGCAACTTGGTGAACACGTCGTAGCCGTTGCCCGGTTCGAGGCCGAACCAGAACTCGCCGCTGATCCCGCCGTTGGGCTGCACCGGCACACCCGCGCTGTCGAACAACTCCGGCCGTTCGTCGGCGAACACGGTGTACGGGTCGTTGCCGTAGAGCTTCGCGATCAGCGGGGCGAGCAGGCCGATCAGGAAGAAGAACAGCACGACGTAGGCCGAGATCACGCCCGTGCGGTCCCGCTTGAAGCGGAGCCACATGAGCTGACCGGGAGAGCGGCCCACGGGCACCTTGGCCTCGGGCGCGGGCGTCGGCTCCTGGTCGCCGTCGACCACGACCGACGTACCGCCGCCCTCGATGTCGGTAGGACTTGTCACAGTTCGCCCATTTCACTTCACGGGTGTGGGTGTGCCGAGCCGGCGACGGACGCGGGCTGCCGCGTGATCGCCGATCGGTGCATGAAGGGACGCCGGAGCGCGCCGGACGGGCGGCGCGGAAGAAGCCGCAGCCGGACGCGCGTAGCCGAACGGCCGCAGTCGGCGGCCGGACGTTCAGGTCAGTGACAGTCGCCGCGGGCGGGGGCGGACAGACCGGTGCTGGACCGCATGGGCAGCTTGACTGGCATGGGGATCCTCCTTGTGACTCCACGTGTTCACCGACAGGAGGGGGCGCTCGTCCGACCTCCGACACCCCTGACGGAGGGTCAGACACCCCCTGGTGCTCGCGAGTCGGCGCTGTCCCCACAGCGCGAGACCCATTGACCCGAGCGTTACGCGGCTAACTATCTGGCATGCGCCATGTGCCGACCACCGTCTTTAAATCTCAATTCAGTCACAGCTGACGCCTAGATCTTCCAAAATCCGGACAAAGTCTCTGGCGCGAGAAGGCCGCGAAACGGACTTGTTACATGGCTATCGGGCGAGGATCTCCGCATTTCGGACAGGCGACACCGTGGAGGCTCCGAAAAACGGGTTGCGAAAAGCCCGGGCATCCCCATGCTGGGGACACCCGGGCTTCAAAGTGTGCTGCGGCGGTGAACTACCCGTCGATCAGCCGTGCTTGGCGCGGCTGGCGCTACGGGCGCGGTCGCGCTGGTCGAGGACGACCTTGCGGATGCGAACCGCCTCCGGGGTCACCTCGACGCACTCGTCGTCACGGCAGAACTCCAGCGACTGCTCGAGCGACAGCTTGCGCGGCGGCACGATCGCCTCGAACGAGTCAGCGGCGGCCGAGCGCATGTTGGTGAGCTTCTTCTCCTTGGTGATGTTCACGTCCATGTCGTCGGCGCGGGAGTTCTCGCCGACGATCATGCCCTCGTACACCTCGGTGCCGGGCTCGGTGAACAGCACGCCGCGCTCCTGGAGGTTCGTCATCGCGAAGGCGGTGACGGCGCCCGCGCGGTCGGCGACCAGCGAACCGTTGTTACGGGTCGTCAGAACGCCGAACCACGGCTCGTGGCCCTCGTGGATGGAGTGGGCGATGCCCGTGCCGCGCGTGCCGGTCAGGAACTCGGTCCGGAAGCCGATGAGGCCGCGGGACGGGACGACGAACTCCAGGCGGACCCAGCCCGAACCGTGGTTCGACATGTTGTCCATCCGGCCCTTGCGGACGCCCATGAGCTGCGTGACCGCGCCCATGTGCTCCTCGGGGACGTCGATCGTCATGCGCTCGACCGGCTCGTGGACCTTGCCGTCGATCTCCTGGGTGACCACCTGCGGCTTGCCGATGGTCAGCTCGAAGCCCTCACGGCGCATCTGCTCGACCAGGATGGCCAGCGCCAGCTCGCCGCGGCCCTGCACCTCCCAGGCGTCGGGACGCTCGGTGTCCAGGACGCGGAGCGAGACGTTGCCGACCAGCTCGCGGTCCAGGCGGTCCTTGACCTGACGGGCGGTCACCTTGCGGTCCTTGACCGCGGCCTTCGCCGAGGCGCCCTTGCCGGTGCCGCCGCGGCCGACCAGCGGCGAGGTGTTCGTACCGATGGTCATGGAGATCGCCGGCTCGTCGACCGTGATCAGCGGGAGCGCGATCGGGTTCTCGGGGTCGGCGAGGGTCTCACCGATCATGATGTCCGGGATACCGGCCACGGCACAGATGTCACCGGGGCCCGCCATCTCGGCCGGCTTGCGGGTGAGCGCCTCGGTCATCAGCAGCTCGGTGATGCGCACGTTGGACATGGTGCCGTCGCGCTTGATCCAGGTGACCGTCTGGCCCTTGCGCAGCTCGCCCTGCTCGACGCGCAGCAGCGCGATACGGCCGAGGAAGTTGTCGGCGTCCAGGTTGGTGACGTGCGCCTGGAGCGGGGCCGCCTCGTCGTACTCCGGAGCCGGGACGTGGGACAGGATCGTGGAGAAGAACGGCTCCAGGCTGTCGCTGTCCTGCGGGACCGTGCCGTCCTCCGGCTTGGTCAGCGAGGCGACGCCGTCACGCGCACAGGCGTAGACGATCGGGAACTCGATCTGGTCCTCGTCGGCGTCCAGGTCCAGGAAGAGGTCGTACGTCTCGTTGACGACCTCGTCGATCCGGGAGTCCGCCCGGTCGGTCTTGTTGATGCACAGGATGACGGGCAGACGCTGCTGGAGCGCCTTGCGCAGCACGAAGCGGGTCTGCGGCAGCGGGCCCTCGGAGGCGTCCACCAGCAGCACGACGGCGTCGACCATCGACAGGCCGCGCTCCACCTCGCCGCCGAAGTCGGCGTGACCGGGGGTGTCGATGATGTTGATGGTGATGACGTCCCCCCCGTCCTTGGGGTGGTACTTCACCGCCGTGTTCTTGGCGAGGATCGTGATGCCCTTCTCACGCTCCAGGTCGTTCGAGTCCATCATGCGGTCGTCGAGCGACTCGGCAGCGTGCGCGGCGAAGGCACCGGCCTGCTTGAGCATGGCGTCGACCAGAGTCGTCTTGCCGTGGTCGACGTGGGCGACGATGGCTACGTTGCGAATGTCGTGGCGCGTGGCCATAAAGCGGCGTTCTCCCGGAGTGTGAGGGCGACCCTGCTGCGTACGTCTGTGTTACGCGGGCCCTGCCGGGCTTGACACGCCACGGCCTCACCCCATGGTACGTGGCCCGGCGGGGGACGGCCCCCGCAGGGCCACTCGGCTCACTTCTCGGAGGGGCTCGCGGAGGCTTTCGCCCCCTTCCCGGCGCCCTTCTTCAGGAAGCCCATGTCCTCGTAGACAGGGGTCTGGAAGCCGAAGGCACCCGCGTTGACCACGGTCTTCCGTACCGCGGTGAGTTGCGGGCGCTGATAGAGAGGAATCGATCCGGCAGCTGCCCAGATCCGGGAGTCGGCCTTGCGGATCAGGGACCGCTTCTCGCCCTCGTCCAGGGTCGAGACCGCCTGTTCGAACAATTGATCGACCTGGTCGGTGCCCACCCGGGTGTAGTTCTGCTCGACGCTCAGCGAGCCGTCGGCGGCCGGCACCGGCTTGGCGTAGATCGGCCGGGCGTCGGTGGCGGGGAAGGCGGACCCGGGCCAGGAGTACAGCGCGAGGTCGTACTGACCGGAGGCGATGTGGTCCTTGAAGTAGCTCTCGTCCGAGACCTTGGTGATGTCCGTGCCGATGCCGACCTTCGCCAGCATCCTCGTGATCCGGTCGGCGACCGCCGCGAGCGGCTCCGACCCCGGGCCGGACGGCAGCACGAACCGCAGGCTGAGCGCCTTGCCGTCCTTGGCCAACGTCTTGGCCGGGGCCCCGGCCGGCGCGGCGGTGCCCTTCGGGGCGTAGGCGCCGGGGGCGCCGCCCTGACGCACCTGCTGGTACTGCTTGCCGTCCTGGGCGAGCTGCCGTCCGCCGCCGTCGCTCCTGCGCGCGCCCTCGCCCTTGTCGTCCGCACCGACGATGTACGTGCCGTCGCCGTCCGCGGAGTCGTCGTCGGAGTCGCCCTCCTTCTTCCCGCCCGCCTTCTTCCCCTCCGACCCGGCCGCCTTCTCGCCCTTCTCCTGCTTCTTGACCGGGCCGCCGGGCACCCACCCGGCGTCCGCGAGCAGCGCCTGCGCCTCAGTGGTGTCCTGGCCGCCGAGCGCCCCGCTGTTGTCGGCGTACGCGTCCTGCCCGGCCAGGGCCAGATGGCTGCCGACGGGCTCCGCGGGCAGGCCCAGCGGCTTCAGCACGATCTTGGCCAGTTCCTTGCGGTCCAGCGCGCGGGCGACGGCGCGCCGCACCCGCTCGTCCGCCAGCGGTCCGTCCGCGCCGTTCAGCGCCAGCTGCGTGTACGCCGGCTCCAGCGATCTGCGCACCTCGAAGTCGCGCAGCGCCTTCTGCTGCCCCTCCCACTTCGCGACCGCCTTGCGCAGCTCGGCGCGGGCATCGACCTCGTCCTCGGCCTCCTCCTCGTCCGAGCCGTGGGCGAGCGCCCAGGAACGCAGCGCCTTCGCGGCGGTGCGCCCGGAGCCGGGACCGGCGAGCGGTCCGGCCGTGCCCTTCGCGGCGCCGGCGACGCGCTGCGCGGCGGCCGGGTCGATCTCGGCCAGATCGATCTTCCCGGCGGCCAGCGCGGTCGCCCGCTCGTCCCTCGGGACGGCCGTCAGCACGATCTCGGAGAGCTTGGCCGGCCGGCCCCACCAGCGGGTGTTGCGGGTGAGGCTCACCTGCGCCTTCTTGCGGTCGACCTTCTTCACCACGAACGGCCCGGCGGTCACCTTCAGCTTGCGGCGCGCCGCGTCGTTGAAGGCGTCGGGCGTGCCCATGACGTCCTTCGGGTACAGCGGGGAGAACAGCGACCGCCAGTCGGCGTAGGTCCGCTTGAAGGTGACCCGGACCTCCAGGTCGTTGGCCCCGCGCTCCACCTTCTCGATGCGCTCGTAGCCGGCGTTGCGCGCGGTCCAGTAGGCGCTGTCCTTGCCCGCCAGGGCACGCCACTGGGCGGCGAAGTCGGCGGCGCCGATCTCCCGCCCGTCGCTCCAGACGGCCTGCTGGTTCAGCTTGTACAGGACGACCTGCTTGGGCTCGGTGTCGACGACCTTCGCGGACTCCAGGTAGTCGGCGTCGCGCTGCGGCCGGCCGGTCGCGTCGAGCCGGTACATCGAGGGCAGGACGGCCTGGGCGACCCGGGTGGTCGCGGCGTCGGCGTCCGACTGGAAGGTGTTGAAGGTCTCCGGCACCGCGTCCACGGCCCAGCGCAGCGTGCCGCCCTCGGCGACCTGGGCGCGGCCGGCCGGGGCGATGTCCTGGCGAGCCAGGGGCTTGCCTGCCTCGTCCGCGGAGCCGCAGCCGGACAGCAGGGGCACCGCGAGCGCGCCCGCGGTGAGGAAGGCGACCGAGCGCATCACCGCGCGCGGGCCGACGCCGTCGTGGGACATCTCTGGTACCTCCGGTGAGCCGCTGCCGCCGGTGACCCGAACACCCCGGAAACCTGGACGCGAATACGTCGACGCGGGTGCGTTTTGATCACGTTTGGCGGTATTTTGGAGTTGATCAGATCTATGGCTCACTGAAGAGGAAAGGGTTCGCCTGCCGTGGGCGACACGGCGGCAGGGGCTTCCAAGGCCACTCGTGCGGAGCAACGCACCCGCCAATCGCTGCACACGCCTTCACATCGACCGGTGTGACGCGCAACACTCGCAGGCGCATGAACGTTGCCGTCCAGGGCCCAGCCCCCACGGAAGCGAGGACTGCTCATGTCCGTGCACGACGACCTGACAACGGCCCAGCGCTGTCTCGACGACCTCTCCCGGTCCGTCGGCCGCCTGGAGCAGCAGCTCGGCAGCACCGGCCTGGAAATGCGCCGGGTCCGTACCGACGCCGATCATCTGAGGGAGAGCGTCGCGCTGCTGCGCGCGGCCGTCTCCCAGCCCGGGTCGTCACGCGGGCCCGAGCTCGTCACCATCCCCGACACCCCGTACGACGACTCCCTGTGGATCGACACGGACGACGAGGGACTTGGCGCCCGGGGCCGGCACGCCCCCTGACCCGACCGGAGTCCTGACTTGGCCACTGGTACGGAACCCTCACCGACGGACCACCGTCCCCCGAGCGGCGTACGCGGCGCCGGACGCGCCGCTATCGCCGCTCCCCATCTGCGGACCGACCTCTGGTGGCTCGCCCCCGCGGCCACCGCCGTCGGCCTGCTGGCGTTCATCGTCTACTCGACCTGGCGGGCCTTCGCGAACGCCGACTACTACGCCGCGCCGTACGTCTCGCCGTTCTTCTCCCCATGTCTGGCGGAGAACTGCCGGACCATGCGGTCCGGACCCAACTGGGACCTGTTCGGCGACTGGTGGAGCCTCTCCCCCGCGATCCTCATCCTGATCTTCCCGCTCGGCTTCCGCCTGACCTGCTACTACTACCGCAAGGCCTACTACCGCGGCTTCTGGGCGTCCCCGCCCGCCTGCGCGGTGGCCGAGCCCCACAAGAAGTACACCGGCGAGACCCGCTTCCCGCTGATCCTGCAGAACATCCACCGGTACTTCTTCTACGCGGCGATCCTCGTCGCCGGGATCCTGACGTACGACACCGTGCTCGCCTTCCGCGACGAGCACTACGCGTGGGGCCACATGGGCCTCGGGACCCTGGTCTTCCTGGTCAACATCACGCTGATCTGGGCGTACACCATCTCCTGCCACTCCTGCCGGCACATCGTCGGCGGCCAGCTCAAGCACTTCTCCCGACACCCCGTGCGCTACCGCGCGTGGCGGTTCGTGGGGAAGCTGAACGCCCATCACATGCTGCTGGCGTGGGTGTCGCTGGTGAGCGTGTCGCTCGCCGACTTCTACGTGTATCTCGTCGCGTCCGGCGCCTTCGACGATCCGAGGTTTTTCTAGTTGGCTTCCTCCCCCTCGTGAACGAGGGGGATTCCTACGGCTCGCGCCGTGGGGGTTTCTGCTTCATCGCCGACTGCCCCGTCCGGGAGGACTCCCGTTGAGGTCTTACACCAGCTCCCCAGACAGACACCGCCAGCCCGGCGGCCAGAAGATTGTTCGCCGCGTTCACATCCCGGTCATGGACCGCACCGCACGCGCACGTCCAGGTACGGACGTTCAGCGGCAGCTTCGCCCGGATCGCTCCGCAGGCACCGCACAGTTTCGAGCTGGGGAAGAAGCGGTCGACGACCACGAGTTCCCGCCCGTACCAGGCGGACTTGTACTCCAGCATCGTCCGCAGCTCTCTCCACGAGGCGTCGGAGATCGCACGCGCGAGCCGGTGGTTTTTGACCATGTTGCGGACGGTGAGGTCCTCGATCACGACCGTTTGGTTCTCACGGACGAGCCGAGTGGTCAGCTTGTGCAGGAAGTCCCGGCGCCGGTCGGCGATCCGGGCATGGATGCGAGCGACCTTCCTGCGGGCCTTGGCCCGGTTGGTCCCGTCGCCCTTGGCCTTGCGGGACAGTTCCCGCTGGGCTTTGGCCAGCCGGGTGCGGTCCTTGCGCTCATGCCGGGGGTTGGTGATCTTCTCTCCGGTGGAGAGCGTCAGCAGGGATGTGATCCCCGCGTCGATACCGACCGCGTTCGTGGTGGCCGGGGCCGGGAGGATCGTGTCGTCGCAGAGCAGCGAGACGAACCAGCGTCCCGCCGCGTCCTGGGACACCGTCGCCGTGGACGGCTGCGCCCCCTCGGGCAGCGGCCGCGACCACACCACGTCGAGCGGATCGGCCATCTTGGCGAGAGTCAGCCGGCCTTCACGGAAGCGGAAACCACTGGTGGTGTACTCCGCGCTCCTGCGGGACTTCTTCCGCGACTTGAAGCGCGGATACTTCGCCCGCTTGCCGAAGAAGTTGGTGAACGCCACCTGCAGGTGCCGCAGCGCCTGCTGCAGCGGAACCGACGACACCTCACCCAGGTAGGCCAGCTCCTCCGTCCTCTTCCACGCGGTGAGCATCGCGGACGTCTGGTTGTAGTTGACCCGCTCCTGCCGCACCCACGCCTGCGTACGGGCCGCGAGCGCCAGGTTGTAGACCTTCCGCACGCATCCGAAGGTGCGCGACAGCTCAGCCGCCTGCGCATCCGTCGGATAGAAGCGGTACTTGAACGCCCGCTTCACCTGCTTCGTGGTCACGCTCACAAACTAGAGCCATTGCTGGTCAGTTCCAAATCTGCGGGTCAGAGCACTGCGATCCGCCCTGGCGGCGAATCCCAGCTCCCTGCCCTGCTCCGCAGGAGTCCGATTCCTCCCCGGCCTGAAGGCCGGGGTTTCCTCGGAGGTATCCGATGAGTGGGGCCTGCTGATGTCCGTGGTCGACCGCCAGGAGTGGGACGTCGTCGTGGTCGGCGCGGGAGGCGCCGGACTGCGTGCCGCCATCGAGGCGCGCGAACGCGGCGCCCGCACCGCCGTCATCTGCAAGTCGCTGTTCGGCAAGGCGCACACCGTGATGGCCGAGGGCGGCATCGCGGCGGCCATGGCCAACGCGAACGAACACGACAGCTGGCAGGTCCACTTCCGCGACACCCTGCGCGGCGGCAAGTTCCTCAACCAGTGGCGCATGGCCGAGCTGCACGCCCAGGAGGCCCCGGACCGGGTGTGGGAGCTGGAGACCTGGGGCGCCCTCTTCGACCGCACCAAGGACGGCCGGATCTCCCAGCGCAACTTCGGCGGCCACGAGTACCCGCGCCTCGCGCACGTCGGCGACCGCACGGGCCTGGAGCTGATCCGCACCCTCCAGCAGAAGATCGTCTCGCTCCAGCAGGAGGACCACCGCGAGACCGGCGACTACGAGTCCCGGCTGAAGGTCTTCCAGGAGTGCACGGTCACCCGGGTCCTCAAGGACGGTTCACGCGTCAGCGGGGTCTTCGCCTACGAGCGCGAGACCGGCCGCTTCTTCGTCCTCCGGGCACCGGCCGTGGTGATCGCGACGGGCGGCATCGGCAAGTCCTTCAAGGTCACGTCGAACTCGTGGGAGTACACGGGCGACGGCCACGCGCTGGCCCTGCTCGCCGGCGCCCCGCTGCTCAACATGGAATTCGTGCAGTTCCACCCGACGGGCATGGTCTGGCCGCCGTCGGTGAAGGGCATCCTCGTCACCGAGTCGGTGCGCGGCGACGGCGGGGTGCTCAGGAACTCCGAGGGCAAGCGGTTCATGTTCGACTACGTCCCGGACGTCTTCAAGGAGAAGTACGCCGAGTCGGAGGAGGAGGGCGACCGCTGGTACGAGGACCCGGACCACAACCGGCGCCCGCCGGAGCTGCTCCCGCGTGACGAGGTGGCCCGGGCCATCAACTCGGAGGTGAAGGCCGGCCGCGGCTCCCCGCACGGCGGGGTCTTCCTGGACGTGTCGACGCGGATGCCCGCCGAGGTCATCAAGCGCCGGCTGCCCTCCATGTACCACCAGTTCAAGGAGCTGGCCGACGTCGACATCACGGCGGAGGCCATGGAGGTCGGACCGACCTGTCACTACGTGATGGGCGGCATCGCGGTCGACTCCGAGACGGCGGCCGCCCGCGGGGTGCCGGGACTGTTCGCGGCCGGCGAGGTGGCCGGCGGCATGCACGGCTCCAACCGGCTCGGCGGCAACTCCCTCTCCGACCTGCTGGTGTTCGGCCGCCGGGCGGGACTGCACGCGGCCCAGTACTCGGCGGACCTCTCCCGGGGACGCCCGGCGGTGGACGACGACCAGATCGACGCGGCGGCCGCGGAGGCGCTGCGGCCGTTCTCCGCGGAGGGACCCGGGGACCGGGCGGACCACGCGCCGGAGAACCCGTACACCCTCCACCAGGAACTCCAGCAGACGATGAACGACCTGGTCGGCATCATCCGCCGCGAGGGCGAGATGGCACACGCCCTGGAGAAGCTGGCCGAGCTGCGGGTACGGGCGCAGCGGGCCGGGGTCGAGGGGCACCGGCAGTTCAACCCCGGCTGGCACCTGGCGCTCGACCTGCGGAACATGCTGCTGGTCAGCGAGTGCGTGGCCCGGGCGGCGCTGGAACGCACCGAGTCGCGCGGCGGGCACACCCGGGAGGACCACCCGACGATGGACCGCGCGTGGCGCAACGTCAACCTGCTGTGCGCACCGGCCGACCCCACCGGGGTCCTGGCGGCGACGGACCCCGTCCGCGGCCGGATCGCCCTCACCCGCGAGCACACCGAACCCATCCGCCCCGACCTGCTCGCCCTCTTCGAGAAGGAGGAGCTGGTCAAGTACCTCACCGAAGAGGAGCTGTACGAGTGAGCAGCTACGAGGCACGCTTCCGGGTGTGGCGGGGTGACATCGAGGGCGGTGGGCTGAAGGACTTCGCGGTCGAGGTCAACGACGGCGAGGTGGTCCTGGACATCATCCACCGCCTCCAGGCCACCCAGGCGCCCGATCTCGCCGTCCGCTGGAACTGCAAGGCGGGCAAGTGCGGTTCGTGCTCCGCGGAGATCAACGGGCGGCCCCGGCTGCTCTGCATGACCCGTATGTCGGTGTTCGACCGGGAGGAGACGATCACCGTCACGCCACTGCGCGCCTTCCCGGTGATCCGCGATCTCGTCACGGACGTCGGCTTCAACTACCAGAAGGCGCGGGAGGTTCCGGCGTTCGTGCCGCCCGAGGGGGTCGGCCCCGGCGAGTACCGGATGTTCCAGGAGGACGTGGACCGTTCGCAGGAGTTCCGCAAGTGCATCGAGTGCTTCCTGTGCCAGGACACCTGCCATGTCGTCCGCGACCACGAGGAGAACAAGACGGCGTTCGCCGGGCCCCGCTTCCTCATGCGGGTCGCCGAACTGGACATGCACCCGCTGGACGCGGCCGAGGAGAGCGGCCTGGACCGCGGACGCACGGCCCAGGACGAACACGGCCTCGGCTACTGCAACATCACCAAGTGCTGCACGGAGGTCTGCCCCGAAGGCATCAAGATCACGGACAACGCGCTGATCCCCTTGAAGGAACGGGCGGTCGACCGCAAGTACGACCCGCTGGTGTGGCTGGGATCGAAGATCAGGAGGCGTTCGTCGTAGGCGTCGGGGGCAGCCGGGGCACGCGTCCGGGGCGCTGGGCGAGCATCTGGACGGCGAGCCCGGCGAGATTGACGGCCATTCCGACGAGCGGAATGTAGAGGTTCACCCCCAGGTCGGAGGAGGCCAGCGGGCCCAGGGACAGGAACAGGCTCAGGCCCAGGGCGCTCGCCAGGACGCCGACGCCCCACAGCCGTGGCCGCACCA
This sequence comes from Streptomyces sp. NPDC102259, assembly GCF_044766465.1. Lineage (NCBI taxonomy): Bacteria > Bacillati > Actinomycetota > Actinomycetes > Kitasatosporales > Streptomycetaceae > Streptomyces > Streptomyces sp. NPDC102259. Next base: position 63,799 of record NZ_JBIWMA010000014.1, read on the forward strand.
CCCGGCCACGGCCGAACGGCGGCACCCACTCCCGCGTGACCGCCGCGAGCCCGGCCACCGCCATGAGCGTCACGCAGACGACGGCCGTGACCACCAGAGTCCAATGCACCATGCGCTCATGATCCCACCCGGCCCGGGTCCAGGACAGGGGAGGGCTCCGCCTGGACCGCCGGATCCACCGGATCCACCGGGTCTACTGGATCTACTGGATCTACTGGATCTACTGGATCTACCGGACCCAGCCCTGTTCATACGACGTCCAGTCCTGCTCGGTGGCCGCGAAGTCCACGTAGGCCGCGACGCCGAAGTTCTCGCGGTCGGCGTCGGTACGGGACAGCCCCAGCCGGACGCCCCGCACGGCGGCGGCGACGGTCTCCGCGTGATTCCAGTGGCCGAACCGGTTCTCGTGGTAGAAGGGCAGGCCCATCAGGAGGTCGGTGGAGGCCGGCGTGACCTCCAGGGCCAGCGAGGTCTGCTGGGCGACGTAACCGCCGTACGTGCTCTGTAGCGGCTGCATGGTGTCGTACGACATCACGGCGATCTGGTCGACGCGGCGGGCGACCTGCCCGAAGAACTTCTGCGACCACCACTTGGGGTGGCCGGTGGTCGTGCCCCAGAAGGAGTGGAAACCGGGGACCGGGTCGATCTGGTGGGCCGCGACGGAGAGCTGGGCGTTCCGCGTCCTGGTGACGGCGCGCAGGTCGTCCAGGAGGCCGAGGTAGTCGCCGTCGTCGGAGTGGAGCGGCTCGAGGTCGAAGTGGGCGCCCTGGAAGCCGGCGGCGAGGATCTCGCGGGTGGACCGCACGACGGCGGCGCGGGTCTCGGCCCGCTCCAGCCGCATGCCGTTCGGGCTCTCGCTGGCGAGGACGTCGCCCAGCCAGGCCTGGACGCGGAGCTCCGGTGCTTCCCGGTGGACGGCGGCTATGAACCGACGCGCGCCCGCGTACGCGGAGGCGGGGAGGGTGCCGTCGTGCTCCAGGGGGCCGGCGTGGACGTACAGGTCGCGAATGCCGGTCTTCCCGAGGCGGTCGGCCAGGGCCTTGACGTCGGCGTCGGTCTTGCGGCCGTCGACCCAGGCGTGGCCCAGCCAGATGGCGTCCTTGCCGCGGGTGTACGTGCCGTCGGCCGGGTCGCCCAGGTAGTTCACTCGAAGGGCGGTCTCGGCGGCGAGGATCGGGACCAGGAGAAGCAGGACGAGGGCGAGGGCGGTGCGACGCACCAGCCGTCCGCGACGCCCGCGCCGACGAACCGTCCCGGCCGCGGGATCGTCGCCGGTCCCGTTCCCCTCGGCACCTCCGGACTCCCCCGCGCCTCCGCCGTCACCCGTGCCTGTGGCGTCACCCATACCTCCGGCGTCACCCGTGGCTCCGGCGCCCGCAGCACTCTCGTCGTCCGCCGCGGTGGACTCCACCGGTGCCTCAGCCGTGTCCGTGTCCGTCGCCGCTCCCGTCGCTGTCGCTGTCTCTGTCTCTGTCTCTGTCTCTGTGTCTGCCGCCGGCTCCCCCTTCGTCCCCGGCTCCCCCTTCGTCTCCGTGTCCGTGTCCGTCTTCGTCCGAACCGGTGGCCGTTCCATCGCGGTTCCCCCCTCGCGTGTCGTTCCGCCCCACCGCCCCCGTCTCGGGTGCATCCCGGTCGCGTCGCCGTAATCGCGGCCATACGCTCCCAAATGTGACCTCTTCCTTGCTCCGAGGCCGGCCGCGGCGGGCCAAGTCGCACATATCCGTGCGGGTGGCGCATGCCGTGCTGGGCGGTGCGGTCGGGGTCGTGTGGCTGGTGTTGCCAGGGATGACGTCGGGTGGCGACGCTCCGGTTGCGATCAAGAACCCGGCGCCCGGGGCGAGCGCCGCCGAGGCCGAAGCCGCGGCCGAGGCCGACGAGAGGTCCACCGTCGATCTGGTGCTGCCGCTCGTGGCGGTCGGCGCGGCCGGGGCGATCGCCGGGTACGGGTACGTACGGCGCGTCCGGCGCACCCGCGTCCGGACGACTCCCGGCGCGGTCGGCAGCCCACCGCCGCCGGGGTCGTCGCCGCCCCTGGCCGCCCTCGACGAGCAGGCCTGCGCGGCGCTGGTCGAGGCCGACAACCGGATCCGGGCGGCGCGTACCGAGCTCGGCTTCGCCGAGGCCCTGTGCGCGGCCGAGGAGCTGGAGACCGTCCGCCGGGCCGTCCGCGAGGCGGAGACCGAACTCGCCGCCGCGTTCCGGATGCGGCAGCGGTACGACGACGGGGTGCCGGCGGAGGAGGCGGCCCGCGGGCACGCGCTCGCCGGGATCGTCGGACGGTGCGCGGAGGCCGGGCGGCGGCTGGACTCCGTGGCCGGGGAGTTCGGGCGGCTGCGGGGACTGGAACAGGGGCTGGGTGAGGCGTTGGGGGTCGCCGAAGGGCGGTTCCGGGAGCTGGCGGGGCGCGCGGGCGCCTCGGAGGCGATCCTCGCCGGGCTCCAGGGCCGGTACGCGCCGACCGCCACCGCTGCCGTCACCGGGAGCGTCGAACAGGCCAAGGACCGCCTTCTGTTCGCCACCGTCCGGCTGAACCAGGCGCGTCAGTCGGCCGATTCGGGACGACCCGAGCGGGCGGCCCGGCAACTGCGCGCCGCCGAGGGCGCCATCGCCCAGGCGGCCGTCTTCGTCGAGGGCGTCGAGCGCCTGGCGGCGGCGCTGCGGTCGGCCGAGCAGACCGTGCCGGCCGCCCTCACGGGCGCGGAGGCGGAGCTGGCCCGGGCCAGACGACAGGCGGAACCGTCCGCCCGACAGCGTCCCGCCCCCGGATCGGCGACGCCGCCCCCGGCCGGATCCGGCCCCGACCCGAGCGTGCCCCTCGGCGCCGCCGGGGCGACCCCTGGGGGGTTCCATGTCCGGCTGCTGCATGTGGACGCCGTGCTCGGCTCCGTGCGGCAGGAGTTGACCGGGGGCCAGCCCCGGGATCCCGTCGGGGTGCTGCGTCGGGTCGTACGGGCTACCGCGCCGGTCGCCTCGGGGCGGGCCGGGGTGCTGCCGGCCGCCGCTCTGATCACCGCCCGCACCGCCACCGCCGCCGCGGCCGATTTCGTCGCGACGCACCGGGGCGCGGTCGGCGCCACCGCGCGCACCCGGCTGGCGGAGGCGGAACGGCTCCTCGCGACGGGGGACCCGGCGGACCGCGCGCCCGCCGACGTCCTCGCCCTGGAGGCCCGGGAGCTGGCCGAGCGCGACGTACGGGCGCACGGGAACCCGTACGCGGGCGCCGCGGGCGCCGAAGAGACGGCCGGCACCGGTGGGGCCGTGCTCGGTGGCATCGTCCCGGCCGAGGATCCCGAGGACGGGACGCCCGCGGGCTTCGCCGGCCCGGCACGGCCCGCCCAGGCACGGCCCGCCCAGACACGACCGAGCCCCGAGTGAGCGTCGGCCGTTCGCCGGAGAGGTTCAGGGCGGGTCGGAACAGGCGCGGAACAGGTTCGGGCCCGGCCAGAACGGGTCAGAACAGGCTCAGCAAGGCCTCCGCCGGGTCGGCCAGAACCGTCTCGCCGTCCGGTAGCGGAAGTTCGAACCACACCGTCTTGCCGCGCGGGGTACGGCGCGAGCCCCAGGCCGCCGACAGCAGGCCCACGAGCTGGAGGCCCCGACCGCCCTCGTCGGTGTCCCGGGCACGGCGGCGGCGCGGCTGGACGAGGCCCGCGTCCCAGACCTCGCACACCAGCGTGCGGTCGAGGAGCAGCCGGAGTCTGATCTCGCCCTCGCCGTACCGCAGCGCGTTGGTGACCAGCTCACTGACCAGCAGTTCCGTCGTGTCGACCAGGGGTTCGAGACCCCAGGACAGCAACTGGCCGCGGGCGTGCTCCCGGGCCCGTCCCACACTGCGCGGTTCGCGCGGCAGGGTCCAGTCGCCGACCGAGTCGACGGGCAGGCCCTGCACGCGTGCCATCAGCAGCGCGATGTCGTCCTCGCCGTGGTGCGAATCGAGGGTGTTGAGGACGTGGTCGCAGACGTCCTCGAGAGGCGCGGAGGGGTCGGTGAGAGCCCCCACGAACGCGTTGAGGCCCTCGTCCAGCGGATGGTCGCGCGATTCGACCAGTCCATCCGTGTAGAGCGCCAGCAGGGCGCCTTCGGGGAGTTCGACCTCCACCTCCTCGAAGGGCTCGCCGCCCACGCCGAGCGGCATGCCGGGCGGCACGTCGAGCATCAGCGCCGGCTCCCCGGGTTCGACGAGCACCGGGGGCAGATGGCCCGCGTTGGCGAAGGTGCAGCGCCGGGTCACCGAGTCGTAGACCGCGTACACACAGGTCGCGAGGTACACCTCGGACAGGTCGGCCTCGCGGGGGCGGCGGGCGGCCCGGGTGGCCTGCTGGACGCCTCCGGGGGTGCCGAGGCCGCGCGCGATCTCGTCCAGCGCGGAGAGGACCTCGGCCGGTTCCAGGTCCAGCAGCGCCAGCGTCCGGACGGCCGTGCGCAGTTCGCCCATCGCGACCGCCGCCCGCAGACCGCGGCCCATCACGTCGCCCACCACCAGCGCCGTGCGGTGACCGGGCAGTTCGATGACGTCGAACCAGTCGCCGCCGACCTCGCTTGGGCGGCCCATGGAGACGTTGCCGGGGAGGTAGCGGCAGGCGATGTCCAGGCCCGAGGCCACCGGGTCCCCGGGCGGCAGCAGCGACCGTTGCAGTATCAACGCCCGTTCGTGCTCCCGCCGGTACAGGCGCGCGTTGTCGATACAGACCGCGGCCCGCGCCGCCAGCTCCACGGCCAGATCGCGGTCCCGGTCGCCGAACGGCTCGCTGCCCTTCGTACGGGAGAACTGCGCGAGGCCGACGACGGTGTCGTGGGCGACCATCGGGACGGCGAGGGTGGACTGCACGAGGCCGCCCTCCTCGCCGGGGATGGCCTGCGGGCGGGCGGTGCGCAGGGCGTCCGCGCAGGGCGAGTTGAACGGGAAGTGGTGGACCGCGCCGACCGCGACGGGCGCGCCGGCACCGGGGAAGGGGGCGTCGGAGACGGCGGAGGCGAAGGCGACCCGGCGCAGTTCGGCGCTGCCGTCGGCGAGGCCGGGCGGGGTCTCGTCACCGGCCAGGAGGCCCTGGTAGAGGTCCACGGTGGCGAGATCGCAGAAGCCGGGCACGACGACGTCGAGGAGTTCGCGCGCGGTCGTCTCCAGGTCGAGGGAGTTCCCTATGCGGGCGCCCGCCTCGTTCAGCAGGGCGAGATTGCGCCGGGCCGCGGCGGCCTCGCGGGCGGCGGCGCGGCGGGCGGTGATGTCGGTGCCGAGCCACGCGACGCCGATGGGCCGGCCGGTGCCGCTGTGCACGCGGTAGAGGTTGATCGACCAGTGCCGGCGCTCGTCGGAGCCCGGCACGTATCCGGTGACGTGCATGTCGGTGATGGAGTCGCCGGTCTCGAGGACCCTGCGCAGGGTCGCGCTGACCCGGTCGGCCTCGGGCCGCGGCAGGTAGTCGTGGACGCCCTTGCCGTGGTGGTCGTCGGGGGTGCCGCCGAAGATCGAGGCGAACCGGTGGTTCGCCCGGCGGACCCGCAGGTCGGGGTCGATCAGCAGAAAGCCGAACGGGGATTGGCCGAAAATGGCCTGCGAGGCGGCGAGGTCGGTCTCGATGCTGCGGAGCGTGCGGACGTCGACGACGATGCACACGGCGGCCTTCTCGCCGTCCGCGCTGCGCGTCGGCATGACGTAGACCTCGGCGAGACCCGTCTCGCCGCGTCCGCCGCCGGGCACCGGGTCCGGCATCCGGAAGGGGACCACGCCGGTCCACTCCCGCCCGTCGAGGATCTCGGCCATCTTGCGCTGGCCGCGTTCGCGCAGTTCAGGGTCGATGAACGCGTCGATGGGGTCCATGCCGACGGCCCGGTCGGCGGGGATGCCGAAGATCTGCTCGGCGCGCAGGCTCCACTGGTCGACGAGGCCGTCGGGGCCGATCGAGAAGGAGGCGACCTTGATGTAGTCGTAGATCGAGCCGGGCGGACTGCTCTGCCACATGGCGTCACCGGGCGTCGCCGCCTCGCCCGGGCCGTCGGCGAGGCCGTGCGCGGCATCGCCTGCGAGCGCACTCGCGGCCTTCGCCCTCGCGCCGCCCGACGGGTCCTCGGACTCCGTGGCCTTCGCTGGTATCTCGCTCACGCGAACCGTCCCCTCCAGCTCACCGCGTCCGGCACCGGTCACCGGCGGCGGCTGCCCGCAGTATCCAGCACTACGGGTCCGCACGACACGGTGTTCACGATCACAGCACGGTCCAGGCGTTTTTTGGCCCGTCCCGCGACAACACTTCCAGTCTTCTAACCAGCGGACACGTCGTCGAACCACCTCTTCCGGGACCGGTCGGAGACCGGAACCGAACGGGCGACACCGCGAGGCCCGCTGTACACCGGCTCATCCCCGCGAGACGCCCCGTCAACCCGGCACCGCGAGTTCGAACCACACCGTCTTGCCGGTGTTCCCGGGCCGGGTGCCCCAGCGGCGTGAGGAGGAGGCCACCAGCTGCAGTCCGCGCCCGCTCTCGTCCTCGGGCCGGGCGACCCGTTCGCGGGGCGGGTCGGGCAGCGGGTCGGAGACCTCGACCAGCAGGACGCCCGGCAGTCCGGCGGGGCGGACCAGACGGAGGCCGATGGGGCCGGTCGCGTGCCGCAGGGCGTTGGTGACCAGCTCACTGACCAGCAGCGCCGCGATGTCGCTCAGGCTGTCGAGTCCCCAGACGTGCAGCTGGCCGCGGACGGCGTGGCGGGCGGTGCGCACCGCACCGGGGTCCGCGGGGAACGTCCACTCGGCGCAGTCTCCGTCGGTGTCGATCACGCCGATCACTTCCCGGGCCAGCGAGTACACCCATGTCCGGTTTCGTGGGGTTAATGGCCACATACCCGATATTCGGGAGGCAGTACCGCACAGCAGGGCGCACTGTGGCACGAACGGCGTACGCGGCGGCCCGCCTCCCGGCCGAAGCGCCCCCGGATCGGCCGGACGCCACGGGACGCGCCCCCGGTCGGGCATCCACACGGTTCGGCAGCCCCACAACCACGCAGCCGCGCGGGTCGGCACCCCCACAGCCGCGCACCCCGCGGGTCGCCAACCCTGCGGCCCCGCAGTTCGGCGGCCCGGCGGCCCCAGTTCGGCAGTTCGGCAGCCCGGCAGCCCGGCAGCCCGGCAGCGGCATCCTGGGCGGGTGGGTCTCGGGTCAGCGGGCCTCGGTGCCGAGTTTGGAGAGGGTTTCGCGGACCGCGGGCACGTCCTGGTCCAGCCAGTCGACGTCCCAGATCTCGGCCGGGGTGAGCCAGCGCAGCGCGTCATGGTCCTGGAGGGGCTCGGGAGCGGCGGAGCCGGGGCGCAGGCGGGCGGTCCACACCTGGAGGACGTAGGGCGGCCTGAGCGGCCACTCACCGGGGACGCGCTCGACGGTCTCGGCCTCGACGCCGAGTTCCTCGCGCAGTTCGCGCACGAGGGCCGCCTCGGGCGCCTCCCCCTCCTCGACCTTGCCGCCGGGCAACTCCCAGCGCCCGGCGAGTTCGGGGGGTGCGCTGCGGCGCGCGGCCAGCAGGCGGCCGGCGTCGAGCAGGGCGGCTCCCACCACCACGGTCCGTTCCGTCATGCGCCGGAGCCTACGGGACCGCACGGAGCGTCAGTTCCGGGTGCCGTCCCCGTTCTGCACCTGGGCCTGCGCCTGGCCCTGGCCGATGCGCTCGACCCAGTAGAGCTGCTTGTGTCCGCGACTGTCGAGGCTGTCCGCGATCTTCTGGGCCTCGGCCCGGGTCGCGTACCTGCCCACGCGGTAGCGATTGCCGTTGTCGTCCTGTCGTATGACGAGCCAGGGCAGAGAGATGGTGCTGTCGTTCATCGCCCCCCACTCCCCCTTCTCGCCCCGGCCCGCTCGGATCCCGTCCGCGACACGCCTCGCGCCCCGCCCTCTAAGGAAACCGCAATCCGCATATGCCCGAGCGTACGCCTTACCTTTACGCACCGAACACGACTTTGCACAAAGAGGTACGCAACCAGCCAAGACGCAGGGGGCGCACGGGACCGAACGCGCCGTGCGCGCGTCGCGATGCGTCCGGTCGGCGGGGTGTCGGGCACCTATGGGTCGACCTGCGGGAACAACCGGAAACGACCGGATTCCGACGGCGCGCGGGCGGACCTGCGGCAGGCGGATACCGGGGGCAACTGCCGGAAGGGTGTGCGCCGCCCGGGCGAATGCGCTAGCGCCCCGGACGACACCCCGCCCCCGCCCCTTCACCCACCCCACCGGAGAGCGGTCCTCGCCCCGTGCGCCGGAAGACGCTCCCGGCGCACTCCGGCGGCTACTTCACCGGCAGGTGGTAGGCGACCCGGTAACGGTCGGCCGGGATCACCACGTCGGCCGTCTCGACCGGGCGGCCCGAGGCGTAGTACGTGCGCTGGACGACCAGGACGACATGCCCCGGAACGCCTCCGAGGGAGAGGAGTTCCTCGGCGAGCCCGGGACGGGCGCCGACCTCCTCCGTGACGTTGTCGACGATCACGTCGATGCCGCGCATCCGCTCGACGACGCCCATGCCGCCGAGCGGGCCCTCCTCGGGCAGCATGACGGGGGTGCGGCCGGTGACGGCGAGGGGCTCCCAGGAGGTGGAGAGCATCATCGCCTCACCGGCCTCCCGGAAGACGTACCTGGTGCACATCACGCGGTCGCCGGCCGCGATGCCGAGCCGCTCGGCGACGGAGACGCCCGCCTCGACCTGCTCGCTGCTGGACTCCCACGTCCCCCGGGTGTGCGCCTCGGCCTGCTCCTGCCGGAACGGCGTGGCACCGCTGACGGGGCGGTAGCCGGAGCGGGCGATCCGGCGCGGCACGGGCCGCTCGCGCACATAGGTGCCCGAACCGGAGCGGCCCTCGACCAGCCCCTCGGCCATCAGCACCTTGCGCGCCTCGAGGGCGACGGTGTCGGAGACCCCGTACTCCTCGCGGATTCTCGCCTGGGAGGGGAGCCGGGTGTGCGGTGGCAGTGACCCGTCGGAGATCTTCTTGCGCAGATCACCCGCGACACGCAGATACGCCGGCTGCTCACCGAATGTCACTGGCCACTCCCATCAGGTTGTACAGACAGCTACAGCCTGGCAACCGTGGGTTGTACCATGCAAGCAAAGGCCAGAGAATCACTCGATGTGATGACATGCGGCTGGGTAACCCTTTACCCAGGCACTTTCTCCCCGCTATGGACGCGATCACACATCCAGACCGCTGTCGCTGTCGCCCCCGCCCGTGCCGCCGCTCCCGCTGTCGGAGTCCTCGTCGTAGGTCGGCGGGGTGGTGGCCAGGCCCAGAGCCTTGCGGGCGGTGACGGTGGTGGCGCCGTCGACGTACGCGTACGCCTTGTCGTAGTGCTCGTAGAAGCCGTCGGCGGTGGTGGCCTTCTTCGCCGCCGCCCACTCGTCGGCCGCGTCCTCCATGTCCTTCGCCAGGACGGCCAGGGGCTTTTCCCGGGCCGGCGTCATCCAGAGGTGGGAGCCCAGCTGGTCCGCCTGATTGCCGGTCACCTCGCCGGTGTCACCGGCCCAGGCGCGGTTGCTCGCGAGGTCCTCCTCGGCGTACTCCTCCGGCTCCTCGAAGAGCGCCTTGTCGACGGCGGCCATCGCCTCGAGGAAGGCGAACTGGTCGGGGTCGAGCGTCGACGCGTCGGCGCGCAGCGAACCGGTCAGGGTGCCCTTCTCGTCCACGTTGGCGAAGACGCAGGTGATCTCGCGGTCGCCCCAGCTCCAACTGTCGGCGGTGGGCGTGAGGTAGTAGATGTCCACCTCGTCGGTCAGCGCCCAGGGGTCCATCGCGTAGGCGTCCTGGAGCGTGTAGCACTTGTCGTCGGCCACGTCCGTGACGTGGTCGTCGCCCGGGAAGCTGTCGCCGGACAGCGGGACCGTGGCGAACACCTCGGCGTCGTGCTCACCGGAGCAGGCCACCTCGTCGACGTCGTAGACGTCCTCGTCGAAGGTCTCCCCCGGCACGTCGAAGCAGTCGCCCTTGGCGAGCGCGAAGCTGGAGTTGCCGGTCGCACCCTCCTTGAAGCCGTCCCAGAAGTCGGAGGCGCCGCCCGTGGACAGCGCGAGGACCCACACCGCGAGTCCGACCGAGGACAGGACCGTGCCCGCGACCGCCATCGCCTTGCCGCGCTCCCCCCGCTTCCTGATCTGCACCAGGGCGATGATCCCGAGGAGCAGCCCGACGCCCGGCAGGAAGCAGAGGAGGCCCAGGACGAGGGCGGCGATGGCCACGCCGTTGACCGGCGAGGGCCGGCCGTAGGGGCTGTACCCCTGACCCCAGACGGGGTAGGGCACCGCGCCGTACGGAGCCTGCGGGTACGGGGCCTGCTGGTACGGGCCCTGCGGATACGGGGCCTGCGGGTAGGGCCCCGTCGGACCCGGGCCCATCGGACCCTGCGGCCCCTGCGGCCCCTGGGCGTACGGGTCCTGCGAGGGTGCGGCGAACGGGTCCTGCGGGTACGGGCCCTGCGGCTGCGGCTGCGGAGGCTGGTACGGGTCCTGGGGCTGGTGCGGCCCGGGAGGCGGGGGTATGGACACGAGTACCGTGCTCCTGGTTCAGACGGTTCAGGCAGTTGTACGACTGCGCGCATCGTAAGCGCCCCACCAGCACGGACGGAACGGAGATTCCGTTCAGGCGGCCGCGCCCGCCTCCTCGACGAGCAGCTCCCTGGTGCAGTCCCGGATCAGGCTGTGGAAGGAGAACCGGGCCGGGGTGTCCTCCCGGATCAGGTTGTTCTCGATCAGCGCGTCGAAGTGGTGCTCCACGTCCCCGGCCGGCAGACCCGTGACGAGGGCCGCGTGCGCGATGTCGTAGGAGGCGGACGGCTGGAGGCTGATGAGCCGGCTGAACCGCCTCTCGGGCGCGCTCAGATGGTCGTAGGACACCCGAAGCACGGCCATGAGGTCGCGGTCGGCGGTCTGGAGACAGCGGGCCCGCTGCGCCGGGTGCGCGAGCCGCTCGACGAGGTCGGCGACGGCCCACGCCGGACGGTCGCGCAGCCGGGTCGCGGCGATGCGCAGGGCCAACGGCAGCCGGCCGCACAGCTCGACGGCCCGCGCGACCTGCGCCGGCTCACGCCGCGCGCGGGGCTCTCCGACGATCCGCCGGAACAGCGTCACGGCGTCGGCGGGCGGCAGCACGTCGAGGCAGAGCGGCAGCGCGCCGTCCAGGGCGGTGAGCTTGCGCCGGCTGGTCACCAGCACCAGGGTCCCCCCGGTGCCCGGCAGCAGGGGAGTGACGTGGGCGGTGTCCGCCGCGTCGTCGAGGACGACCAGGCAGCGGCGGCCCGCCAGGCGCGCGCGCCACAGGGCGCTGCGCTCCTCCAGGCTGGGCGGGATCTCCTCGGCGGCCAGACCGCTCGTCTGCAGGAGGACGGCGAGCGCCTGCTCGGTCGGCACCGGCGACCGGGTGGCGCTGAAGCCGTGCAGGTTGATGAAGTACTGCCCGTCCGGATAGAGCTCGGTGACCCGGTGGGCGAGGCGCACGGCCAGCGTCGTCTTGCCGACCCCGCCCATGCCGTCGATCGCCACCATCACGGGGGAGCCGCCCGGCTCCTGCGCGGCGAAGGCCGACAGCGTGGCCAACTCCTCGGTACGGCCGGTGAAGTCGGTGAGGTCGTGGGGCAGGTAGTGCCTGCCGTTCCCGGGCGGCGCGGACGGTCCCGTCCGGCGGTCGTCGGGCGGCTCGGCGCCGGCCGCCGAGAGGGCGGGTCCGCCCGAGCCGTGCAGGTCCGGGGAGTCGGCGAGGATCTCCGCGTGCAGGGCGCGCAGCCGGGGGCTCGGCTCCAGGCCGAGCTCGTCCACCAGGAAGCGCCGGCCCTCGTCGTAGACCGCGAGGGCGTCGGCCTGCCGGCCGCTGCGGCACAGGGCGATCATCAGGCTGCCGCGCAGGGCCTCGCGCAGCGGGTACTCCGCGATCAGCGCGTGCAGTTCCCCGACGAGGGAGCCGGTCTCGCCGAGCTTCAGGCGCAGGGCGACGAGATCCTCCACGGCGGTCAGCCGCTGCTCGGCGAGCTTCACCGCGGCGCCGGAGACCGTCGGGCACTGGATGCCGGCGAAGGCCTCGCCGCGCCAGAGGTCCACCGCCGACTGGAGCAGCCGGACGGCCTCGGCGTACCGGTTCTCGCGCTCCGCCGCCTTGGCCGCGCGCACCCGGCCGGCGAACTGGTGCGCGTCCACGGCGTCCTCGGGTACGACCAGGCGGTAGCCGACGTCCACGGTGACCAGGCTGGTCCCGTCCGACGCGGAGAGGATGCGGCGCAGGTCGCGGATCGCGTTGTGCACCTGCGGACGGGCCGACGGCGGCGGGTCCTCCCACAGCTCGTCCACCAACGCGTCCATCGGAACGACCCGGTTGGCGTGCAGGAGCAGCAGGGCGAGGAGCCGCTGTTGCCGCATGCCCCGGACGCGGATCGGGATGCCCGACTCACGCAGTTCCAGGGATCCCAGGACCAGGAATTCCATTTCTTCTGTCCCCCGATGTCTTTCAACTCGGTTCAGCACATGCCCCCGTGAATGTTCAGGGGCCCCAGGTGACGTCGCCGTCGGTGTGGTCGCCCGCGGTGGTGCGGAGGTCGCTCTCGACGGCGTGCGTGATGTTCTTCGGAGAATCCGTGACGGTCACCGTCATCGCCATTCCGCCGAGAACGATGAGCACGGCGGCGACGATTTTGGAGACACGGGTGCCCTGCATGGATTTTCTCCTCGATTGAGTGAGCGGATTTCCGGAGTGAATTCCTCCGGAGTCTTCAGCGGACTCTGCGGTGAACTCTTCGGCGGCTTTCGTTCCGCCGATGGCTCAACTCTGCTCGGCCCGCGGGCCGGAGGGAACAGCGGACGGCTGGACGGAATGTGCAGCGTCCTATCCCGTCCACCCCGACCTGGGGAAACGCCGGGCTCACAGGTCCCACCAGGGACCGGGCACCAGGACGGCCCCGGAGGTCACGACGCCGTAGCCGAGCAGGTCCGGATGGTGTTCCACGGCTCGCCGCGACAGTCGCGCGGCGGTGTCCTCGGCCGCGGCGAGAGAGCCGGCGAGGAGGAAAAGGCCCAGCGTGAGGCCCTCGCCGGCGTGCGCGTGCACGGAGACGTGTTCCAGTCCGTCGCTTTCCTCTGCGTACGAGGAAATGATCGCCGCCAGATCAGGCCGGGCGGATGCCTCGGCAGGGGCGCGCAGGCGCACGTGGATGAGATACATGACTTCATCTTCGGTGCTGTTCAGTGGTGGTGGACCGGCTCACGATGGACGCTTTGTGCCATGGCACAAAGCGTCATGCGGAGGGGGCGCCGGCGGCAGTCCGCGAATGGGCCGGGAGATGTCTCGCGCCGGCCGGGATGTGCCGCGGTCCTCACTCTGGCACCACGGGTGGTTGAAAGCCGAGCGATTGGCCGGAACCGTCCTCCGTGCAGCCGAGCCGCCATCCGCAGTTCAAGGTCAGTAAGCTCGGGGGCACTAAGTTTCGAACACAGTGTGTGCAGTGTGTGACAGCAACAGGGGGACTGCATCATGTTGGAGGTTCTGGGACTGGATGCCGAGGCAGAAGCCATCTACCGGTGGATGCTGGCCAATCCACTGGAGGGCATCATCGTCCTCGTGTCCCGACTCGGGCTACCGGAGGAACGGGTTCGCGCGGGTCTGGACCGGCTCAGCGAACTCGCGCTGATCCAGCCATCGGCCCGGCAGGGCATAGGGTTCCGGGCGGTCGGCCCGGAGACCGCCATGGAGGTGCTGCTCGCGCGCCAGCAGGCGGAGTTGGCGGCGCAGCAGATGCGCGTGGAGAGATCCAGGGCGGCGGCCGCGCAACTGATCGCCGAATGCTCCTCGCTACGGCCACGGGGCATCGACAGCGATTCCGAGCAGCTGGACGGTCTGGAGGCGATCCGGGAACGGCTCGCGGAACTGGCCCAGTCGGCCCAGGTCGAGGTCGCCACGTTCGCGCCGGGCGGCGCGCACCGGGCCGAGGACCTCCAGGCCAGCCGTGCCCCCAACTCCACCCTGCTCGACCGCGGGGTGCGGATGCGGACGGTCTATCTCGACAGCGTGCGCAACCACCAGCCCACGCTGGACCACGTCGGCTGGCTGCACTCCCGCGGCGGACAGGTCCGTACCGTGCCCGAACTGCCGGTCCGGATGATCATCTTCGACCGGTGCAAGGCGGTGCTGCCGGTCGACACGAGCGACGCCCGGGTCGGCGGGGTGGTGCTGAGCGGGGCGGGGACGGTCGCGGCCCTGTGCGCGCTCTTCGAGGGCGTGTGGAACACCGCGACAGCACTGGGGAGTACGCCGAAGTGCGAGGCGAGGGGCATGCCGCCGCAGGAGCGCGCCGTGCTGAAGATGCTCGCCCAGGGCTACACCGACGAGGCCATCGCCAAGCGCCTCGGGGTCTCCCCGCGCACGGCCCGGCGCACCGCCGCCACGCTGATGGAACGCCTGGACGCCCGCAGCCGCTTCGAGGCGGGGGTGCACGCCGTCCAGGACGGCTGGCTGCCCTCCTCACGCTGAACACCGGGCACGGGCACGAGCGCGCCATACCGGGCGGTCGCCTCGGGCCCCGTCGTCGCATTCCCGCCCGCCGCGCCCAGGGCGGGGACGGGCGGAGGTGCGGCGACAGGGCCCGTACGGTCACGCGTGCGCCGCGCCGGCGCGGGTCTCCTTGCGGTCGGCGAGGAGCAGGGCCAGGGCGGGGAGCAGGGTGACGGCGTAGATCGCGAGGACCCAGGTGAAGGAGTGCGCGAAGGCGCCGGGCACCAGTCCGTGGCGCTGCCGGGCCGCCTGCTCCAGGACCACCGTGACCACGGCGAGGGCCACCGTGCCGCCGATCCGCTGGATCAGGTTGAGCTGGGAGGAGGCGTCCGGGATGGACTGCGGGCGGATCGACTGGAAGGCCCGGGTCATCGCCGGCACGATCGTCAGTCCGGTGCCCAGGCCCCGCACCACCAGGCTCGCGCACAGCAGCACGTACGACGTGTCCGAGGACAGCGTGGTCAGCGGCACGGTCGCCAGCATCGTCAGGGTGATGCCGACGACGACGGTGCCGCCACCGCCCAGCCGCTTCATCAGCACCCGGCACAGCCAGACCGCGCTGACCACGCCGAGGCCGCCCGTGGACATCAGCAGGCCGGTCGTCACGGCCGTCTCGCCGCGGGCGGTCTCGAAGTAGAGCGGGATGAGCATCATCGGCGAGTAGAGGACGAAGCCCAGGCAGAAGATGTTGATCGCGGCCGTCCGGTAGACGCGGTGGGCGAACAGGCGCACGTCGAGCAGCGGGTGGGCCGCGCGCAGCTCCCGTACGACGAACACGGCGCCGCTCGCCACGGCGAGGGCCAGCGGGACCAGGAAGGCGGCCCGCCCGTCGAGGGCGTGGTCGGAGAACTCGTGGACGGCCAGTACGGTGCACACCGTGCAGGCGGCCGAGGACACCAGGCCGATCACGTCCAGCGGCTTGGCGGCACCCTCCCTCGGGGGGTCCTTGCGGACCCGGCGCAGGGTGACGAGGAACAGGGCGGCGCACAGCGGGACGTTGACGACGTAGACCGCGGACCATCCCCCGGCCTCGACCAGGAGGCCGCCGATCGTCGGGCCGAGCAGCGGGCTGATCAGCATGACGCTGCCGTTCAACGACTGGACCCGGCCCAGGTGTTCGCGGGGCACGCCGCTGGTGAGCAGGATCGTCGACACCGGGGTGAGGACACCGGCGGCGGCGCCGGCGATCCCGCGGGCGGCGATCAGCTCGGGCAGGGTCTGGCTGGCCGCGCAGGCCGCCGAGCCGAGCGCGAACAGGAGGGTCGCGGCGGCGAAGACGCGCCGCACGCCGAACCGGGTGGCCAGCCAGCCGGTGGCCGGCATGGTGGCGGCCAGCGCCATCAGATAGGTGGTCACCACCCACTGGACCTGGCCGATCGAGCCGAACCTGGCCGTGGTCTCGTGCAGGGACACGTTGACGATGGTGGTGTCGAGCAGGGCGAGGAAGCCGCCGGTGACGGCCACGGCCATCGTGACGACGGTGGGTCCGGAAGCGGCTCTCGGAGGGCTCGGCGCGTCCTCTTTGGTCTGTTCGGTCAATGCCATGGGTGGCGTCCTTAGCAGGGCGATGAGGTCGACAGGTCGGTGGGCCGGGACAGGTGGCGCCGGTCGGTTCGGGGCAGGTGGTGTGGGTCAGCGTGGGGTGGTCAGGGCTTGCTCGATGTCGTCGAGGACCGCCCCGGCCGCCTCGCGTGCGCCGGGGCGGCTGCGGCACGACAGGGTCAGTTCGGTGTCGTCGCCGACCTGGCAGGTGCTCAGGAACATCTCGGCGTAGGGCACGAGCATCGGCAGCGTGGAGAAGCCGGTCGGCCGGAACCGGTCGGTGCGCAGTTCGGCGGTGTCGATCCGGCCGTGGTCGGAGATGATCGCCGTGCACGGGAACCGGGTGCCGTCCAGTTCCCGGGCCTCGCGCAGCGAGTTGGCGAAGGGGTTGCTGCGCAGGAAGTCCCCCTCCAGCGCGGCCACCTCGCGCTTGTCGAGCAGGGCACGGACGACCTGGCCGTGCAGCCGCTTCCAGCTGTCGTCCCGGTGCAGGTCCAGCACCAGCCGGGAGGTGAGGTTGGCGGTGGAGCGGACCGTGCGGTCGTGGCGGCGCAGGTCGACCGGCACGATCAGCCGGCCCGTCTTGCCGGCCAGCCGGCGGGAGAGGGCGGCGGCCACCCGGGCGGTGACCGCCGACGGTGCCGCCCGCACCCGGCGCCGTATCCACAGCGGGGCGCCGTCGGCCGGTCCGTCGCCGAGGATCGCGGGCAGGCCCTCCAGCCGGGCGGGCGGCTCGGCGGGCGGCACCTTCCCGGCGGCCGTCCGGAAGTGGGCGTCGTCGACGACGGACGCGGCGCCGACCGGCTCCTCGCCGCGCAGCACCCGGAACACGTCGGCGATCCACTGCCGGAGCCCGCGGCCGTCGGTGACGATGTGACTGGCCCGGACGACCAGCCGGGTCGACGGCCCCTGGGTCGACTGCCCCTCGACGAGCCCGACCTCGCAGACCGGGCCGGTGACGACGTCCAGGTCGCGGTGGAAGAACGGGGCGTCGAAGCCGTCGTCGCCGGGAAGTTCGACGACCGGCGGGAGCGGGCCGTCGGCGCGCCAGCCGGCGCCGCGGCGGCGCACCGCGAGGCCGGGGCTCGCGAGGGTGGCGGACCGTACCGCGTCGCGCAGCGCGTCGGGGTCGATGCGGCCCTCGCCCTCGACGATCATCTGGATCAGCTGCGGGGTGCCGGTGGCCGCGGCGTTCAGATAGCCGCGTTCGATCGGCGAGATACGGCGGGTGTAGGGCCGTACAGCGGCCGCCGTGGCTGTCATGCCGGCTCCTGGGTCGGGGTGTGCAGACGGACGGGGGCGGGGGCGTCGGCCACGAGCGCCAGGTGCATCGCCGGGGCCACGGTCGTGGAACTCACCTGGTACGCACCCACGTTGGTGGGCCGCCAGCCCGGCCGCCACGCGGGCAGCCGGACCCCGGCGAAGGTCTCCTTGGTGAGGTGCGAGGCCTTGATGAGCGCCTCGCACTCGGCGAAGTCCCGGATCTCGGCGGGCTGCCGGCGGCCGAGCAGGGTGCCGAGCCAGCGCATGGCGGCCGGGCGGTCCCGCTCGTCCTGGAGGTCCACCCCGAGGTGCACCGGACCGGCCGACAGGGCCACGGCGCTGTAGCCGTCGCAGTGCGCGACCGAGGCGGTGAGGTGGTGGGCCGGGATGTGCCAGCGCTTGTGGACGTCCCTCGTGAGGTCCCGGACGCCGATGTCGAGGCCGTACACCCGGGCGACGGCCTCGATGATCAGCGAGCGGCCGGAGGCGTTGAGACGGTAGCCCATGTGGTCACGGGGAAGGTGAGCGTGGTGGGTGACCAGGCAGTCGATCGGGGCCGGCCGCGCCGCGCCCCGCACGACCGGATCCATCACCAGCCCCAGCAGCGCCCCCATCACGCCTCCGTGTCGAACACGGCCGCCGCGTAGCTGCCGCCGTAGGCGAAGCTGGAGAGCAGGAGCCTGCCCCGCCGGGTCGGGGCGGTCAGCGCCGCCACCAGGCCCAGGGCGCCCGCGCTGCCGTAGGTCTCCCCCAGCAGGGCCTTGGGGGTGATCGTCGGACGGCCGTGGAGGCCCGCCAGTCTCAGGGCCCGGGACTGGGCGGTGTCCACCAGGCTGTAGCCGGAGGCCGCCGAGACCACGGTGTCGATCTCGTCGGGCGTGACCTGGGCCTCGGCCATCGCGCCGCGCAGGGCCCGGGCCCAGGCCTCGCCGTCGCGGCCGATGCGGCCGATGCCGGCCGACTCGCCGGAGGCGCCGTAACCGCGCACCTTCGCCAGGACGTCCGCGCCCCGGGACGAGGCCGACCGCTCGCTCTCCAGGAGGACGGCCGCAGCTCCTTCGCTGAGCACCATGCCGCTGCGGCCGCCCGGGACCACCGGCCCGGAGCGCGCGTAACCGGGGAGGCCGGCCTGGGTGGCCAGGGCCTGCTCGGGGAACTCGTCGGCGATCACGACCATGATCCGGTCCGCCATGCCGCGCGCGATGACCCGGGCGGCGAGCTGGAGGGCCAGGACGGAACTCGTGCCGCCGTTGGCGATCGTCGCGGTGTAGCCGCGGTAGCGGTGCAGCATCGCCACATGGCCGGCCGCCGCGTTGACGACCGTGTTGGCGAACAGGGCCGGGTTGGCGCCGCTGATGCCCTGTTGCAGGACGCCCTTGTGGAACTGGAGGACCGAGGTGACCGGCCCGTAGCCGGTGGCGAAGACGATGCCCGTGCCCTCGGCCTCGGCCCGCGAGGGCTTGCCGTGCCGGCCGTAGAGGTCGGCGACCGCGGCGGCGGCCAGCAGGCTGAGCGGGTCCATGCGGCGGGCCCGGCTCGGGTTGATGCCCCGGGCGGCTGACTTGACGTCCACCCGGCCGACCAGCACCCCGCCCACGCCCTCGACGTGTTCGGTGGCGGTGAAGCAGGCGCGGCCGGCGTCGAGTGCGGCCACCAGGTCGGCGGTGTTGCCCGCGCCGCCCGCCAGCCCCGCCACTCCGGTGACGACGACCTCGTGGACCTGCTCGGTGCGGCGCGGGGCCGAGCTCGGGCGGCCCGGCCGGTTGAGGACCACGGAGGCGTTGTTGCCGCCGAAGGCGAAGGAGTTGGAGATGACCACCTCGGGGCGGGCCCCGGCGCGACCGGTGTCCGGGATCACGTCCAGGCCGAACGGCTGGGCCACGCCCCGGGTGTTGACGGTCGGCGGCAGGGTGCCGCGGTCGATGGCCAGCGTGCTGACGACCGCCTCGACCGCCCCGGCAGCCCCGAGGGTGTGGCCGAGGATCGATTTGGTGGAGCTGGCCGGCGGCACCGAGGCGCCGAACAGCAGCTTCACGGCCTTCGGTTCCGAGGCGTCGTTCGCCGGGGTGCCGGTGCCGTGCAGGTTGAGGTAGTCGACGTCCCCAGGGGTCAGACCCGCCGTGTCCAGGGCCTGGGCCATGGCGGCGCAGGCCCCCTTGCCGCTCGGGTCGGGGGCGGTCTGGTGGTAGCCGTCGCAGGAGAGGCCGTAGCCGCCCAGCTCGGCCAGGACGCGGGCGCCCCGGGAGGCGGCGCGGTCCGCCGACTCCAGGACCATGAACCCGGCCCCCTCCCCGAGGGTCAGGCCCGTGGACGCGGACATCGGCGAGCACGGCTCCGGGTCGAGCGCGCCCAGGGCGCTGAACCCGTACGCCGAGAGCGAGGCGAGGGGGTCGACGCCGCCGCAGATGACGTGGTCGACGTCCCCCTTCCACAGCAGCTCGGCCGCGTAGCCGAGGGCGACGGCGCTGGCCGCGCAGGCGTTGGACAGGACCACGCGCGGGCCGCGCAGGTCGAACTCGGCGGCGATGTAGTCGCCGACGCAGGGCAGTTGGACGGCGGCCGCCCGCTCCGCGTCCAGCTTCCCCTCGTGGACGAGGTCCGCGTGGACCCTCTCCAGCGTCGGCATGGCGCCGAGGCTGGAGCCGACCACGACCGCGACCCGGTCCCGGTCGACGGTGTCCAGGTCGAGCCCGCTGCTCTCCAGGGCCTCCCGGATGGCGGTGGCGGCGAGGCCGTAGCAGCGGTCGACGTCGGCCGGCTGCTCGCCGGTGACCATGCCGGCCCACTCGGTCAGCAGCTCGGACGTGTCCATGAGGGTGTTGGTGCGGATGCCGGAGGTCCCGGCCGCGATGGACGACCAGCTCTTCTCGACGTCGTCACCGGCACCGGTGATCAGTCCCAGGCCCGTCAGGGCGATTCTCGGCGTGGACATCAGGCGATCCGGGTGGTGAGGGAGCGGGCGATGACACGGGGCAGGGTCACGGTGCGCAGCGGGCGTTCGGCGGCCTGCTCGTCCTTGGCGGCCAGTTCGAGGCCGGAGACCCAGAACGGGGCGTCCAGGAGGGCGAGGACGAGCTCCTCCTCCGGGTTGGCGGAGGGCGCCTGCCACAGGACCGTGCCGATCTCCCGGCCGCCCGCGGTCACCTGCGTGCCGGCCGTGAACCGGCTGTCCGCGGGGGCGGCCAGGGCGGTCAGGCGGGCGGTCTCGGCGGTGGGCCTGACCAGGTCGTCGGAGCCGCGGAACTCGCCGATCCGGTTCCAGTCGATCATCCAGGCCAGGTCGGACTCGTCGACCGAGA
Organism: Streptomyces sp. NPDC102259; assembly: GCF_044766465.1. Taxonomy (NCBI): domain Bacteria; kingdom Bacillati; phylum Actinomycetota; class Actinomycetes; order Kitasatosporales; family Streptomycetaceae; genus Streptomyces; species Streptomyces sp. NPDC102259. The sequence continues at coordinate 84,400 of NZ_JBIWMA010000014.1, forward strand.
GGCCGGCGAAACCGGCGGCGTAGACGGCCATGCCGGCCTCGGCCTGGACCCGGGCGAGGCCCTCGGCGCCGACCGGGGAGCCGCCCTCCTCCTGAACCGCGGCGAGCACGGCCCGGTGCGCGGCCTCGGGGGCGTTGCTGATGAGCAGGTACCCGTACTCGCCGGTGGTGCCGACGCGGGCCAGGTGCGCGAGGGCGGCCGGGTCGTCGGGCAGCGCGGACTCGGTGACGGCGTGCAGGGTCAGGCCCGAGATGTCGAAGTCGACGAAGCGCGCCGCGACCGACCAGGCCGTCGGGCCCTCGAACGCCGTGGCGGCCCAGCCCTCCGGCTCGACGTCGACCTCGACTCCCTCGGGGACGTCCAGCCCGTCGAGGTAGCCGCGCAGCTCGTCGGCGCTCACCCCGGTGCGCGGCAGCAGCCAGGCGTCCTCGCCGATCTCGAAGTGCAGCAGGATCGCGAACGGGGTGCCGTCGGCGTTCAGGGCCAGCACCTCGCGGACCGAGTCCGGCTCGACGAAGTCGCCCGACTTGGCCAGGAACTGGTCGAGCAGCGACAGCCGCTCGTCGCCGGAGACGCGGACCAGCGGGGCGTCGATCCGGTAGGCGCCGATGGTGGTGCGCACGGTGGCGTAGTCGTCCGAGGCGGTACGGAGGGCGGAGACGGTGGTGGTGGTCATGGTGTGCGGTTTCCTCTCGAATGACAGTGGTCAGAGCTGAGTGACGGTGGTTCAGGAACGGGTGGGTCCGCTGTGCACGGCCAGCTGCCAGGCGCTCGGCCGGCGGGCCGGGGACACGCAGCCGATCAGCAGACCGGAAGGGGTCGTGCGCAGGACGATCTCCGCCTGCGCGCAGGCGCCCTCGGCGGGCCGGCAGTCGAGCCAGCTGCCGTCGGCGAGTCGTACGGTGGCGGCGGTGGCCCAGATCTGGCGGAAGCCGGCCGAGCCGAGCTCCCATCGGGTGCCGGCCGAGTCGAGCACCACGGTGGTCTCGCGCGAGGTGTTCGGGGTGAGCCAGAGGACGATCTCCTCCTCGCTGTCCGGGGCCTGGATGTCGGCCCGGACCGGCTCGGCGGTGTCCTCGGGGGCGGTCAGCTCCCAGCCGATCCGCTCACGCGGGGCGTACAGGCCGAGCGGGTGCTTCTCCTCCCAGGCGGCCGGTCGCACGCCCCAGCCGAGACCGCTCGCGCGGCCGAACCGGCTGTTCTCGGCGGTGACCCACATGCCTGCCGACCAGCGGGGGTTGTAGCCGAAGACCCGGGTGCGCGGGTACGGGCTGCGCAGGACCTTGGTGGCGCCCTCCTTCCACGAGGTGACTCCGGCGGCGGAGGCGGTCAGCTCCAGCCGACGGACGGCGCCCGGCTTCGGGTCGCTATGGACCGGCCGTACGGCGTCGGTCGCCACGCCGGTCCGCGGGGCAGCCCCCGCGTCGGTCCCCGCATCGGTCCCTACGTGGGTCGCCGTGCCGGTCCCCGCGTCCGCCGGGCGGAAGTCGGTCCGCAGTCGGGCGACTCCGTCCGGACCGGCCGCCAGGCCGCGCTCCAGCAGGGCGCTGTGGATCAGCCGGACCGGCTCGCGGACCGGCAGCCCGATGCCCCATGACGTTCCCTGCCAGGCGAGCTCGGTGCCGGCCGGGACCGCCTGGGAGGCGGCGACCGCCTCCGAGGCGTCGCGGACGCCGAGGCCGAGGCCGATCGGGTGGCGCTCGCCGTCCGGGTCGACGAAGGCGCCCTGCCGCAGTCCGACCGTCTGGAAGATCCGGCCGGGGCGGCGGGTGAAGGCGAAGTCCTGCCGCAGGGTTCCCTCGGTGAGGGTGACCGTGCCGACGACCTCGTCGTCGCCGCACCGCTCGGTGATCCGGACCCCGTTGTCGACGGGGACGACGTCCAGGTCGCGGGGCTCGCCCTCGCGCCAGCCGGCCGGGCGGTCGGCCCGGCAGCTGGGCCAGGTGGAGACGAACAGCGGCCCGTGGTGTCCTTCGGCCAGCACCGACAGCGTGCCGTCGTCGCCGTCCACCTCGCAGGTCAGCCCGCCGGAGCCGAACCGGTGCGGCTCCGGCCGCCGCGGTGCGCGCACGTGGTACGGCGGTTCGGTGAGCCGCAGCGCGCGGCCGGTGCCGTCGGGTCCGGTGACCTCCGCCTCGCGTACGACGCCGCGGTCGACGTCGACGCTCGCGGTGATCCGGAACTCGCCCAGCGCCAGGTGGTAGTCGACCGTGCGGACGCCGTCCACCAGTCGGACGTCGGAGCGCAGTTCGTCGTCCCGGGCCTCGGTGACCGTGCCGAAGCTGTTCAGTCCGCCCAGGGCCGACCTGACCTCCGGACCCAGGTCCGCGAACACGCTGCGCAGGACCAGCGGGATGTAGTTGTGCAGTTCGACGTTGCCGTCCTCGCCGGGCACGGTCTGGCCCACGGAGACGCAGCCGACGCGCCGGTACAGCTTGAACGCGACGCTGTTGGCCGGGTTGACGGTGAGCCGGAGCACGAGGCAGCCGGACTGCACCATCCACTCGACGGCCTCCGTGAACAGCCGGCCGGTGATGACTCCGTTGCGGTAGGCGGGGGCGACGAAGAACATGTCGGCGATGAGCTCACCGGCGCGGGCGGAGCGTCGGCCGGTGTTGTGGAACAGGCCGAAGGTGCCCACCACACGCCCGCCGTCCACGGCCACGAGGAACGTTCCCGTGTCGCGTTCGGCCAGTTCGCGCTCCAGCTCGTCACCGGTGATGCCGCCCGCTACCGGGTTGGGGTTGTCGCGGTGGCGGTTGTAGAGCGCCGCGATGTCGTGCGCGTCGCCCTCCTGGTACGGGCGGATCGTGATGGACATGCCTCACCTCCTTTTCTTCGGGAGTTCTTCGGTGGGACCCGTACATCGGTGGGACCCGTACAGAGGGGGTCAGGCCTTGCGGCCGGTGGTGACGATCAGGGAGCCGGCGGCGGCCAGTTCCGAGCCGACGCTCGCCCGCACCGACACCTGCCGCAGACCGCCCAGCCGCTGGCCGAGCTTGGCGTCCAGGGTCAGCTGGTCGCCGGGGACGACGAGCCGGGAGAACTTCATCGAGCTGATGGACCCGAGGTAGCCGACGCTCGCGGACGGGTCGCCGCCGCCCTCGGGCGCACCGGCCGCCTCTGCCGCCGCGGCCGCTTCGATGATCTCGGCGACGTACACGACGGCCACCAGCTGGGCCATCGCCTCGACGATCATCACGCCCGGCATGATCGAGTGGTCGGGGTAGTGCCCGGCGAAGAAGGGCTCGTTCACCGAGACGCTCTTCACGCCGCGGCCCGAGACGCCGGGGACGACGTCGTAGGCACGGTCGATCATCAGCATCGGCCAGCGGTGCGGCAGCATGCGCTTGATGTCGTCGGAGGAGTAACTGTGCTTCTGCCGGGCCCTCACGGGGGCCTCGGAGGCGATCGTCATGCTCAGACCTCGCGGGCTTCGATGAAGTCGACCAGGGCGTTGATGGAGCCGAAGGCCTCGAAGTCGTCGTCGCTGATCAGCACGTCGTACTCGTTGTTGACCATGACGACGATCTCCAGGGTGTCCAGCGAGTCCATCTCCAGACCGCGGCCGAACAGCGGCTGGTTGTCGGAGACGACGGCCGGCTCTACGTCCAGGCCCAGGCGGTCGATGATCATCGACTTGACCTTCATGTTCTTCTCCAGGCGGGTCTCGGCCTGGCTGCGGAGGTCCTCGAAGGTGGCGACGGACACGGTGCGTTCCTTTCACTAAGGGGTGAATGCTGTGCGATTACTGTGTTTTGTTGGCTAGTTGGGGATCATTCCGCCGTCGACCGTGAGCACCTTGCCGGTGATGTAGGAGGCGGCGGGAGCGGCCAGGAAGGCGGCCGCCTGGGCCACCTCGGCCGCGGTGCCCATACGGCCCATCGGGATGACCTGGAGGGCCTCCTTCATATGGGCGGGCGGCACCTTCTTGACCATGTCGGTGTCGATGAACCCGGGCGCCACGACGTTGACCCGGATGCCGCGCGGGGCGACCTCGTACGACAGCGTCTTGGCCATGGCGATCACCCCGCCCTTGCTGGCCGCGTAGTTGGCCTGGCCGGCCCGGCCGGCGATGCCGCTGGTGGAGGCGATGAGGACGATCGCGCCGCCGCTCGCGTACATCTGCTTGGTAGCCTCGCGGGCGGTGTAGAAGGTGCCGGTCAGATTGGTGCCGATGACCTCCTGCCACTTGGCGGAGCTCATGGCGGCCAGGTGGCCGTCGGCGGTGACACCGGAGTTGAGGACGGCGACGTCGAGACGCCCCCAGGCCGCCTTCAGCTGCTTGTACATCGCGGCGACCTGGGCCTCGTCGGAGACGTCCGCCCGGATCGGCAGGGCCTCCCGGCCGAGGTCGCGGACCCGCTCGGCGACCTCCTCGGCCTTCGCCGCGTTGGAGCGGTAGTTGAGGGCCACGTCGCAGCCGTGCTCGGCCAGGGTGAGCGCGATCGCCGCGCCGATGCCGCGCGAGGCGCCGGTGACCAGGGCCTTGGTGCCCTCGGCGAAGAAGGCGCTCATGCCGCCCTCCCCGCCATCGCCGCGGTGACCCGGTGGCTGCCCGGGTCGAATCCCGCGGCCTCGGTGCCGAGGCCGGCCGCGGTGGCGGCCTTGAGGACCGCCTGCGCGACCGCGAGATCGAGGATGCCGAGCCCGAAGGGCGAGAAGACGATCGTGCCGTCCGTGGCCGGCGGCTCGGAGCAGCCCAGCACGCCGGCGATCTCGGCGTGCACGAACTCCCGGTGGCCGACCTCCTGTTCGGCACGGTGCAGGGAGGTGCGCTCACGGACGGCGTGCTCGATGTCGTCGACCACGTTGTACGCGCCGAGGACCGAGCCGGTGCTCAGGTCGCGCAGCGACAGGTGCAGGATCACCTGGCGGGACGGGCGGTCGGGGTAGGCGGCCAGGTCGAGCCAGTACGTCGAGTCGGTGGTCGCGATGCTCACCGTCTGGGCGCCGAGCGCCGCGGCGACGTCACCGGTGCGGAAGGTGATCCCCGGGTACTCGCACTCCAGTTCGGCGGCGAACACCTCCGCGCGGCCCGGGACCACGTCCTGGAGCACCACGGTCTCCAGCTCGGGGTGGGTCAGCGTGAGGAAGGCCAGGACGCGCTGGTTGATGGTGCCGCACCCGACCAGTCCGGCCGTGCGCACCGGACGGGAGCCGTGCAGCGCGCCGCTGGCGAGGGCGGCGCTCGCCGCGGTCCGCGAGGACGAGATCTGGCTGCCCTCCAGCAGGGCCTGCGGGTATCCGGTGTCGAGGTCGTTGAGCACCTGGACGGAGGAGGCCCGCTGAAGTCCCTGCTCGACGTTGGCCGGGAAGGACGAGATCCACTTCAGGCCCATCACGGGCTCCGGGCCGCCCAGGTAGGCGGGCAGCGAGATGATGCGCGAGCCGGCGGGCCGCGGCGGGCGCAGGAAGCTGGAGAACGGCACCTGCGAGTGGCCCTGGCCGTGCAGCACGTAGGCGCTGCGGACCGCGTCGAGGACGGCGGGCCCCAGGCCCTTCAGGGCCAGTGCGACGTCGTCGCGACCGAGGATCCTCATGACTCACTCCTTTCGAGATCGGGATTGTCGTGATCGGCGGTGCCGAGTACGGGGATGTCGCCGGTGAGCGGGAAGTCCTTGAAGCGGTCCTCGACCCAGGAGTCGGAGTAGACGGTGTCGAGGTAGCGGTCGCCGCCGTCGGGAAGGACGGCGACGCAGGTCGCGCCCGGTTCGATCCAGGACGCGGCGTCCTGGAGCGCGGCCACGACGGCGCCCGAGGAGCCGCCGGCGAGGATGGACTCCTGGGCGAGCAGCTGCCGGCAGCCGCGCACACAGTCGAAGTCGGTGACCTTGACGACCCGGTCCGCGAGGCCCGGCCGCAGCAGCGGGGGCACGACCGCCGCCCCGTGGCCGGGGATCGTGCGCCGGTGGGTGAGCTCCCACGGCTCCGGCGGTCCGAAGATCACGCTGCCGACCGCGTCCACCGCCACCACGTTCGTGGCCAGGCCGTGGTCGCGGATGTACTCGGCGCAGCCGCGCAGCGTCCCGGTCGTACCGGCCGCGAGGAACAGGTGGTCGGGGCCGCCCGGGAGGGCCTCGTGGATCTCCCGCATGGTGTGGTGGTGGGCCCGGGAGTTGTGCTCGTTGGCGTACTGGTTGGGCCAGTAGGCGTCCGGGACGCTCTCGAGGAGCGACCGCACCCGCTCGATCCGGGCCGGCAGGTACTCGCCGGTGGCCGGGTCGCGGTCGACGACCTCGACCTTGGCGCCGTACGCCCGCATGATGGCGGCGTTCTGCGTGGTGGTGCGCGGGTCGATCACGCAGATCAGGTTCAGCCGGTAGAAGTTGCACAGCTGGGCGAGGGCGATGCCCAGGTTGCCGGAGGAGGACTCGACGACCGTGGAGACCCCGGGGACGAGCTTCCCCGCCTTGATGGCGTGCTCGATCATCGACTTGGCGGCGCGGTCCTTGATGGAGCCGCCCGGGTTGAAGCGCTCGCACTTGGCGAACACCTGGAACCGCGCGGGCGGGAACAGGCGGTCGAGGGCGACCAGCGGGGTGCCGCCGATCGTCGCGACGATGTCGGGGTCCCGGGTGCGGGTGGCACGGACCGCGAGGGCCGCGCCGTCGGAGGCGAGGACGGTCATTCCGGCACCTTTCTGCTGATCTGGAGCCGCAGTTCGCTGACGAAGCGCTCACCGTCGGCGTCCGGCAGCCAGGAGTCCTCCGGAGCCGGCAGCGGCTCGCTGAGGGTGATGACGGCGTCGGGGTCGAGCCGGCGCGCGGCCCGGACGAGGTTGGCGAAGGACAGCACCAGCGTCGGGCTGGTGAAGTCCACGAGGGACGGCTTGGTCTCCTCGGGGAACTTGACGAAGAGCAGGTCGGGCAGGGCGTGTTCGGCCACCCACCGGCGGACGGCGAGGTAGTCGCGTTCCCGCTCGGCCTTGTCGGGCAGTCCCGTTCCGGCGGCCGGCAGCCGCCAGGTCTCCCGGAACAGGACCAGGTCGTCGAGGGTCACGCGCGGGGCGTGCGGCCGGTCCAGGCCGATCTTGAAGGCGTCCGCGGCGATGATCGCGACGGGCACCGCGAGCAGCTCGGCGACGCTCCAGACGCCCCCGTCGGGGGTGGTCGCGGTGACCGTGCCGTCCTGCTCCGTCAGGCCGACGGACACCGCCGGGTCGACGCGGGCGCGGTCGTCGTAGGGGGCCCGGGTGAAGCCGATCAGCCGGTCGCCTGCGCCGATCGGGGCGGGCACCATGCGGCCGCTGTTGCGCTTCCACTCGACCGGCAGCAGCGGCACCAGCCGCCGGGCGCCGATCGCCGTGTTCACCTTGTCCCGCAGCGAGCCGGCGTCGGTGGTCCAGTCGAGGAACGGCAGGTCCAACGTGGCCAGGCAGGCGTGCAGTTCGCCGAGGACGGTGGTGTAGTCGCCGGCGTTGAACGCGTCGACGGACCGGGCCACCACCTGCAGGTCGGGGCTGTGCACGGCGAGATGGGGTGAGCGCACCGGGCCGGTCGCGAAGACCTCGCGGGCCCGCTCCTCGATGTCGGACACCGACAGGCGTACCGGGGTGTCCTGTTCCCCGGCGAGGTTCAGCACCTCGCGCCACTTCTCGGCCAGTTCGCGGGTCGCGGTCTGCACCGGGGTGGCGTCGTCGCCCCAGAACAGCCCGAGCACCTGCGTCCACACGTCGGCGAGGGTGACGTCCCCGCGGCGGCGGGCCGCGGCCTTCCGTACGAATCCGGCGACCTCCGCCTCCACCAGTGCGGCGAGCCGGTTGCCGAACCAGTCCGCCGCGTCCGCGACCAGGGCCAGCGGACGGGCGATCCCGTCCAGGAAGTCCCGCCCCAGGTCCATCCGGCAGTCCCGGAGGGAGTCCTGGTAGCAGAGCGTGCGGCCGGCGTACGCCTTGCCGTCCTCGCGGGAGGCCGACCGTCCCGTCGTCCGGACGAAGAAGTCGTCGAGCCGGTCGAGCGCCACGACGAGCTCCTCGGCGGTGGCCGCCCGGTCGATGTCGTCGCGCAGCCGGTCGACTCCGGTGAGGACCGCGTCGAAGCGGACGAACAGCTCCGGGTCGCCGATGCCGGCCACCCTTCGGCGCAGCACCTCCTCGGCGCGGACGTCGACGGGGATGTTGGCGTCCCAGGTCAGCACCCGTTGCCGCAGCAGCCGGGTCAGGACCTTCTCGACCCGCTCCCGCGCCGTCGCCGGATCCCAGCCGGTCGCCTCGGCGATGGCCTCGCCGCCACGGTCGCCGTCCACGAGGCGCAGCACCTGGACGTCGTCCTCGCGCAGCCGCACCGTACGGCCGCCCTGCATGACGAGCCGGTCGCCGTCGCGGTGCACGTCGGGCCGCAGCATCGGCGGGAACCACCAGCGGGCGCCCGGCTGCCCGGCCATCCAGTCGGCCAGGGCGGCCACCGTCCAGCGTTCCAGGAAGGTACGGCTGCGGGAGGTGAGCGACGGGCCGACCTCGAGATCGACGGCGCGCCGCCCCTGCCCGACGGAGATCCACGCCCCGGGGCCGAAGAAGCCGATGGTGTCGGCCTTGGCGCAGTAGCGCAGCCAGTACATGGCGAGGGTGCGTTCGCGCTGCCGGCGCTTGGACTCCTTGCCCTTGCGCGCGGCGAGGGAGTCGAGGATCTGGTAGACGGTGCGGTTCTGCCAGGCGATGGCGGTGCGCACCTTGTCGTCGGTGGCCAGGAGGGCCAGCCGCCCGGCCTCGGCGTCGGTGTCGGCGCGGTAGGCGGCACGGTAGGCGGCGTCGAGATCCTCCTCGCCGTCCGTCCCGCCGCCGCTCTCCAGCAGCTCCGCCGCCCGGGCCGCGCGCGGCCCGCCGAGCAGTTCGAGGCCGGAGACGGGGAAGCCCGCGCTGCGGAGCAGTCCGACGCCCCACACCCGCCACGCGCTGTCGCCCAGCCGGTACGACGGTCCGAAGGCCGTCCAGTCGAGCGTGCGGGTCGCCTCCAGCGTGCCGGTCACGCGGCCACCCCTTCCGCCGCCCCCTGGCCGAGCGCGGCCGCCAGCCGGGAGATCCCCTCGGCGATCCGCTTCTTCGGCACGTGGCTGAAGCACAGCCGGAGCGCGTCGGCGTTCTCCCCGCCGATGCCGAAGTGGGAGCCGGGCACGAAGGAGACCCCGTGCTCGGCAGCCGCGTCGGCGTAGGTGTTCGTGTCGACGCCGTCGCGGTGCCGCAGCCAGATGTAGAAGCCGCCGTCCGGCCGCTGCCACGACCAGGGCCCGTCGGCGCCGAGTTCGGCGTCCAGCGCGTCGGCCATCAGCGCCGACCGCTCCCGGTAGCTCGCCCGGTAGCCGTCGACGAGGTCCGTCCAGCCGGACCGCGTGTGGAACGCGGCGAGCGCGGCCTGGGCGAGCGCCGACGGGGACAGCGCCATGATCTCGGTCGTCCGGCGCAGGGTGCTCGCCAGTTCCGCCGGCGCCGCGATCCAGCCGCAGCGCAGCCCGGGCGCGAACACCTTGGAGAAGGTGCCGAGATAGATCACCCGGTCGGGGTCGAGGCCCTGGAGGGTGTGGGTCGTCCGCCCGTCGAAGCCGAGCAGGCCGTAGGGGTTGTCCTCGACGATCAGGAGGTCCAGTTCCCGGGCCACGGTGAGCAGTTCCTCGCGGCGGCCGACCGAGAGGGTCGCGCCGGTCGGGTTCTGGAAGGTCGGGTTGCAGTACAGGAGGCGGGCGGTGCGGCCGTCGGCGCGCAGTCGCAGCACCGTCTCGCGCAGGCCCTCGGGGTCGAGTCCTTCGGCGTCCTCGGGCACGGCGTGCGGGTGCAGTCCCGCGGTGCGGAAGGCGGCCGCGGCGCCCGGGTAGGCGGGGGTCTGGCACAGGACCGTCTCGCCCGGGGCGGCGAGGCCCAGGGCCACCGCCATCAGTCCCATCTGGGAGCCGCCGGTCGGGACCAGGTTCTCGGCCGTGGTGTGCGCGCCCTCACGGGCCATCAGGTCGGTGATCGCCGGCACCAGGGCCCCCGCGACATGCGGGGTCGTGTACTGGAGGGCGAGCTTCCCGCCGAGCCGCAGGAGCCGGGAGAGCTGGGCGGAGATGACGTCCAGCGGCAGGACGTCCAGGTCGGGCAGGCCCCCCGCGAAGGAGATCAGGTCCCCGCCCCGCTCGAACAGTCGCGGCATCTCCACCGCGGGTCGTGTGTCGGTCCACATGGCGGTCAGCTCCCGGCTCTGGCCGGCAGTGCCGCGGCCAACTGGTCCTGCACGGAACGCAGCAGGCCGGCCGAGGAGGTGAGCGCCGGGTCGGCGAGCGCCTCGGGGTCGATCTCGATGCCGTACTGCTCCTCGACGGCCATCACCAGGGCGATGGTCTGGAGCGAGTCCACGCCGAGGTCCACGAGCGGGGTCTGCGGGTCGGTGACCGTGACGGCGCAGATCTCCTCGACGAGCTGGTCAAACTGCGACTGGTTCATGGGTGGTCCTCGTCTGTGTGGGCTGTCGTGTCGGCTGTCCGACGGGGCGGGGGTCGGCGGCGGCGTCACCAGCCGTGGCGGCGGCGTCGGCGGCGCGGACCAGCAGTTCGGCGGCCTTGCGGTCCGGTTTGCCGTTCGCGGTCAGCGGTACGGCGTCGATGGGCACGATCCGGTCGGGCAGCCGGGCCCGGTCGAGGTGCGGCCGCAGCCGGTCGCGGACCTCTTCGGGTGTGAGGGAGGTCTGCACGGCCAGTCGCAGGGGGGCGTCCTCGGTCTCGGGCCGGAGCGCCACCGCCGCGATCACGCCGGGGATCCGCTCGGCGGCGTCCTCGATCTCGGTCAGCCCGAGGCGGATCCCGCGCCGCTTGATCATGTCGTCGTCGCGGCCGACGAAGTAGAGCCGGCCGTCCTCGTCGAGGTAGCCCTGGTCGCCGGTGTGCAGCTCCAGCTCGCCGTCGGCCCCGCGGACGTAGCGGTTCTGCGCCTCCGCCGGGACGCCCCAGTAGCCGGCCATCACGGTCGCGCCGCCCACGACGATCTCGCCGACCTCGCGGGGGCCGAGCTCGCGCTTGTCACCGTCGACGATCCGGACCCGGTCGCCGGGGATGGGCCGCCCGACCGAGTCGGGGTGGGCGGCGTACTCGGCGGGGTCGAGGATCGAGATGCGCTTGCACTCGGTCATGCCGTACATCGAGGCGAACGCCGACCCCGGGAAGACCTCGAGGAGTTCGGCCATGACGGCCCGGCCGGGGCGGGCGCCCGTGTTGGTGAACAGCCGCACCCCGGTGGGGCGCCGGAGCCGGCTCTGGAGCAGGGCCAGTATCTGGGCCAGCGAGGGCACGAGCGGGACGACGGTCACGCCGTGCTGCTCGATCGTCCCCAACAGTCCCCGGTCGCCGCCGCGTTCGGCGAGGACGAGCGTGCCGCCGGTGCGGGCGCACAGCAGGGCCTGGTAGAGGCCGTAGTCGAAGGAGAGCGGGAGCCGGCACAGCACCACGTCGTCCGCGGTGTAGCCGAGGCAGGCGCCCACGGCCTCGACGGCCGCGATCATCTGCCGGTGCGGGCAGACGACGCCCTTCGGGCGGCCGGTGGTGCCCGAGGTGTAGATCAGCATCGCCACGCCGTCGTCCGGGATCCGGGCGGCGAAGCCGTCGGCGGGGGTGTCCCGGATCTCACGGCGGGCCTGCTCGACCGGGACCGTCCGCCCGGCCCCCTCCCCCGCGCCGGGCGGGCAGATCGCCAGGGCGGCCGAGCAGTCCTCGACGATCCCGGCGATCTGGAGGTCGGTCAGGCCGGGGTGAACGGGGACGAAGACGGCGCCGATCCGGAGGGTGGCGTGGAAGAGGGCGAGGAAGGTGCGGTCGTTGCCGCCGGCGTGGACGACGCGCCGGCCGGGGGCGATGCCCTGGGCCCGCAGCCAGCCGGCCGCGCGGTCGACGTCCGTGCCGAGTTCGGCGTAGGTGAGGCTGCCGTCGCCGTCGACGACCGCGGGATGGTCGGGGCGCTCGGCGCGGGCGCGCTCGAAGAGGTCAGACACCAGCATGGGCGGGTTCCTCCTGACGAGTGCTCTCGCCGATGCGCACGAGGGCCTTGCCGATGTCGCGGGCCGTGTTGACCGGGAGGACGTCGAGTTCGGGATGGCGGCGCTTGACGATGTTGGCGAGGGTGCGGGCGGGCGGCAGGGACACCGTCAGCCCGGGTCGCAGGCGGGCGAGGGTGTGCAGGCACAGGTCCCAGCGCACCGGCCGGACCACCTGGTCGACGAGCCGCCGGCGGACCGCCTCGGGATCGGCGACCACCTCGCCGTCGGCGTTGGAGAGCAGGGACCCGCGGGGCGTCCCGAAGTCGGTCGCGGCGACCGCGGCGGCGAAGGCCTGCCGCGCGGACTCCATGTACGGGGTGTGGAAGGCGCCCGCGACCGGCAGGGGTTTGACGGTCGAGTCGGGCGGGGGCGCCGCCGCCAGCCGCTGGAGGTCCTCGGCGAGCCCGGCGGCCACGATCTGGCCGGGACCGTTGAACGTGGCCGCGTACAGGCCGAGTTCGGCGATCCGCGCCAGCACCCGGGCCTCGTCGCCGCCGACCACGGCCGCCATCGAGGTGGGTGCCTCGGCGCAGGCCGCGGCCATCGCCCGGCCACGGACCGCGGCCAGCCGTACCGCGTCGACGGGCGTGAGGAAGCCGGCGTAGGCGGCGGCGGTGAGCTCGCCGACCGAGTGCCCGGCCACGACCGCGTCGCCCGCCGCCGCCAGTGCCTCGTGGGCCAGCAGGCCCTGGGCGACCAGCAGCGGCTGGGTGTTCTCGGTGCGGGCGATCTCCGCGGCCGAGGCCCGGGTGCCCAAGTGGACGAGGTCGCAGTCCGCGGCCTCGGACCAGGCCCGTACGCGCTCGGCGTGGACCGGGTCACGCAGCCAGCCGGCCATCATGCCAGGGGTCTGGGAGCCCTGACCCGGCGCCATGATTGCGAACATGTGTTCTCTCCCCCTTTCGTGTTGAGCCCGTCGCACGGCACTCGGGCCGGCGGGCGGTGGGGTGCGGTGAGGTGGTGTTCAGGTGGTGCGGTGGGATTCCGGTGGTGCGGTGGGCTTCGGGTGGTGCGGTGGGCTTCGGGTGGCCTGGGCCGTGCTACTGGCGGCCGGTGCTCTTCGCGAACCGACGGACGGCCATGAAGCCGAACCCGGCGAACCAGGCGACGATGTTGAAGACGGCGCCCGCCAGGCTGGAGTGCTCGCCGCTGAAGCTGTAGCCGTCGGTGAGGGCGTAACGGGCGAGGGTGGAGACGCCGTACATCGGCGTGTACCGCGAGATCTCGAGCATGGTGCCGCTGAGCGGGATGAACAGGTTGCCCAGGAAGGCCAGCGCGGTCATCGTCAGCCCCGGCATGTGCATCACGACGTCGGGCTTGAGGGCCAGGCCCAGCGAGATGCCCAGCGCGGCGAAGACCGCGGCCCCGAGCCAGGCGACGACCAGCGACGTCACCCACACCTCGGCATCGGCGTGCGCGCCGGTGACGAAGCCCAGCACTCCGACGATGGCCACCGGCACGGCGGCCATCACCACCGAGCACAGGACCTTGACGAGCAGGTATCCGGGCGGGGCGAGCGGGCTCAGCGCGATCGTGCGCATCCAGCCCGCCGACTTCTCGACCGAGATGGTGGCCGCGGAACTGGTGGCGGCCATCGCGGCCCCGTACACGGCGAGGCCGATCATCATCCAGGCCGCGAAGTTGCCGTGCGGCAGCGTGCCGTGGGCCGGCGCGGTACGGAACAGGGCGAGGTAGAGGACGGCCGGCAGGAGGAGGGTGAAGATCGTGGTCTGACGGTTGAAGCGGCGGGCCAGCTCGTAGCGGACGAACGTGGGGTTGACTCCGCCGAACGACGAGGCGCGGGGACGGGCGGGCGGCGCGGTCAAGGTGGTCATCGCGGGCCCTCCTGGCCGGTGCGGCCGGCATGCGTGATGGCCATGAACGCCTCTTCGAGGCTTCGGGGCGCGACCTCGATCTCGGTGGCGGAGGTCCGGGTGACGAGCAGCCGCAGCAGGTCGTCGGAGTCGGTGGAGTCGAAGTAGTGACGCTCGCCGCGGACCGCGACGGAACGGACGGACGGGGAGCCGGCCACCGCGTCGGCGTCCTGCGGGCTGATCAGGGCGGAAACGGTGCGGCCGCTGATACGCGCGCGGATCGAGGAGGCGGATCCGTCGGCGACGACCCGCCCCCGGTCGACCATCACCACCCGGTCGGCGAACTGGTCGGCCTCCTCCATGTAGTGCGTGGCGAACAGGACCGTCATGCCGCCCCGGGCGTCCTCGCGGACGGTGGCCCAGAACTCGCGGCGGGCCGCCACGTCCATCCCGGCGGTCGGCTCGTCCAGCACCAGGAACTCCGGGTTCGACAGCAGCGCGATCGCGAACCGCAGCCGCTGCTGCTCACCGCCGGAGCACTCGGCGACCCGCCGGTCCCGCAGCCTGGTGACGCCGGCCCTGCTCATCACGGTCTCCGGGTCGGCGCCGGGGTGCAGCGAGCCGAGCATCCGCACCGTGGCCTCGACGGTCAGGTCCGGCAGCAGTCCGCCGCTCTGGAGGACCGCCGCCACCCGACCGGCGCGCACCGCCTGCTGCGCCGCCTCGCCGAACAGCTCCACCTGCCCCGAGTCGGGCCGGGTGAGCCCCAGGAGCATGTCGATCGTCGTCGTCTTGCCCGCGCCGTTCGGTCCGAGAAACGCCACGACCTCGCCGCGCCGGATCCGCAGGTCCAGCCCGTCCACAGCCGTGAACTCCTCGCCCTTGGCATTGGCGAACCGCTTCACGACCGCGCTGAGCACGGCGGCATCCGGTGACGTCACCTCCCCCGACGCCGGGCGGAGTTGGGTTTCGGTCATCTTCAGGTCCTCACGATCCGGTGGGGGGTGGCTTGACGAGAAACACTCTTGCGCCCCGCGCTATCCGCCCGAACCGAAGCGGCTATCCCTGCCCTATCGGGCCCGGGACCGACACACCGAGAAGACCGGCAGAGCCCGTGATCCCGACCTGCCCTGAAGCCCCATCCATGGCTCTGACCAGCCCTTTCGCGCAGCCTTTTCGCCCAGCGCTTACGCCGCCCGCCGAGGGGCGCCACGCGCGCCCCCGCCGTCGTCGACGGACTGCCCTCCCTCGGCGGCTTCGGTCAGCTGACCGCCGTCGAGGTCTTCGAAGAGGTGGGCGGCGCCCGCTGCGGTCCCGCCCTCATCGGGTTGCTGAACAGCGACAACGCGACCGTCCGCGAATGGGCGGCCATGGCCCTGGCGACCCTGGAGATCGGCGGCGCGGTCGAGCCGCTGCGGCGCGCCTACCGCGCCTGCCTGGAACGGGCGACCCCACCCGACTGGAGCGAGCCCGGCGGCATCCGCCGGGCCCTCACGGAACTGGGCGCACGGACCCCTGTCGTCCCGCCGCTCACCGCCCGCCTGCGCTCCACGGCCGCGGATGACGCGCCCGGCTGGCCCTCGGCCCACTTCACCGAGCTGATCGACCACACCGACCTGAACCCGGCAGCGTGGCCGGATGCCGTAGCCCGAGATCAGCCCGGACGGCACCCCTCGTGACGGCCGCGATCGCCGGTGCTGCCACGGCGGTCAGGGCTGGTCGTACCAGGCCAACGCCGCGATGCGCCAGCCCTCCGAGGCGCGGACGAACTGGATGGTCTTGGTCCCGCCGCCCTCGAACGGCTCACCGTCCAAGATCCCGGACTTGCGGTACTCGCCGAACCTCGACGCGATGTCGCCCGCGATGTCGGTTCGCTCGGAGGTCTCCCATTCGGAGAACTCGACCAGCCGACCGTCGTTCAGCAGCCGCCGACGAGGCTCGATGAACTCCTCCACGGTGTAGACCGTGAACTCCGGACCGGTCTTGACGATCACGCCATCGGGAAGAACCAGCCGACGGATTCGTGCCAGTCGGCGGTCGCGCCGCCCCGGTTGTCGAAGGAGCCGAAGAAGTCCGCGGTCATCAAGTCGATCTCGATCTTGGACATCGCGCGACGGTAACACGACCTCGCATCACCGCCGGGGCCCGAAGAACGTCAGGGCCTCTACCGCAGGAGGGGGCGGGCTCCATGGAGCCCGCCCCCTCCTGACCTGTCCGCTCGACGGATCCCCCGTCGCCGAGCGTCCAACCGCTACACGTTGAAGCGGAACTCCACCACGTCGCCGTCCTGCATGACGTAGTCCTTGCCTTCCATGCGGGCCTTGCCCTTGGCGCGGGCCTCGGCGACCGAGCCGGTCTCCACCAGGTCGGCGAAGGAGATGACCTCCGCCTTGATGAAGCCCTTCTGGAAGTCGGTGTGGATGACACCGGCGGCCTCGGGCGCGGTGGCGCCCTTCTTGATGGTCCAGGCGCGGGACTCCTTGGGGCCTGCCGTGAGGTAGGTCTGGAGGCCGAGGGTGTCGAAGCCGACGCGGGCGAGGGTGGCGAGGCCGGGCTCCTCGGCGCCGACCGACTCCAGCAGCTCCATCGCGTCCTCCTCGTCCAGCTCGGCGAGGTCCTGCTCCAGCTTGGCGTTGAGGAAGATCGCCTCGGCCGGGGCGACCAGCGCGCTCTGCTCGGCCTTGAACTCCTCGTCGACCAGCTCGTCCTCGTCGACGTTGAAGACGTAGAGGAAGGGCTTGGTGGTGAGCAGGTGCAGGTCGTGCAGGAGCTCCTCGCGTCCGGAGCCCTGGGCGATGCCCGCGGAGAAGAGGGTGTCGCCCTTCTCCAGGATCTCCTGGGCCGCCTCGACCGCCGCGACCTTCGCCGCGACCTCCTTCTTGATCCTCGACTCCTTCTGGAGGCGCGGCAGGACCTTCTCGATCGTCTGGAGGTCCGCGAGGATCAGCTCGGTGTTGATCGTCTCGATGTCGTCCTTGGGCGAGACCTTGCCGTCGACGTGGACGACGTTCTCGTCCTTGAAGGCGCGGATGACCTGGCAGATCGCGTCGGACTCGCGGATGTTGGCCAGGAACTTGTTCCCCAGGCCCTCACCCTCGCTCGCGCCGCGCACGATGCCCGCGATGTCGACGAAGTCGACGGTCGCCGGGAGGATCTTCTGCGAGGAGAAGATCTCGGCCAGCTTCGTGAGGCGGGCGTCCGGGACGCCGACCACGCCGACGTTCGGCTCGATCGTGGCGAACGGGTAGTTGGCCGCCAGCACGTCGTTCTTGGTCAGGGCGTTGAACAGGGTCGACTTGCCGACATTCGGCAGACCGACGATTCCGATCGTGAGCGACACGTTGCGACTTCCCGTGGTGAGAGGGCCGGAGGGCCGGTCCCGAAGTGGGAGGGCCAGGGGCCAGAGAGCTGACCGGTCCACCAGTTTACGGCGTGCCCGGCGCCGCCCCGGCGGACCTGTCGAACGCATGGCCAAGCTCCGCCCCGCGGCGTGTCCGACACCCGATTCGGCACATAAACCGACCTAAGTTGGTCCAGTGGAGCAACACAGGACGCGTTCCCCGGCCCAAGGCACCCGCCGCGACACACCACCCCTACCACCTCTGCCACCCCAGGCAGGCCGGGACGCAAGCCGGGAGCCGGGCCGCGAGCAGCCACGCCCGGCAAGCGGGCCCGCTCGAGCCGCCGCCCCGCGCTCCGGGGGCCCGCGCTCCAGGGACCCGCGCTCCGGCGGTCCTCGCCCGGCCCCCGCCGGACGACGGCCCGCGCCGCCCCTGGTGCGGACG
The DNA here is from genome assembly GCF_044766465.1 of Streptomyces sp. NPDC102259. NCBI lineage: Bacteria > Bacillati > Actinomycetota > Actinomycetes > Kitasatosporales > Streptomycetaceae > Streptomyces > Streptomyces sp. NPDC102259. Next base: position 101,995 of record NZ_JBIWMA010000014.1, read on the forward strand.
GCCGGGGCGCCGGGAACGGCGGGGGCGACGGGGACGGTGCGCCGGATGCCGAATCCCCGGCTCACCGGGCTCGGCGGCGGGCTGTTCAGCACGGTGTTGATGTTCGTGATCGGCTGCCTGGACCAGCTGCTGTTCGGCGCCTCGGTGACGGTGTACAGCGTGCTGTTCCTGCCGGTGTGCCTGCTGACCGCCCTGTGCGTGCGCCGGGGCGACCTGCTGTCCGCGCCGGTGGTCGTGCCGATCGCGTTCGCCGTGGGACTGCTGCCCGTGTCCGAGGGCGGGAACGGCATCGGGGCGCGGCTGATGGGGCTGGTCACGGCGCTGGCCACACAGGTCGGCTGGCTGTACGCCGGGACGCTCGTGGCGGGAGCGGCCGTCCTGGCGCGCGGACTGCGCCGGGCGGCGGCCCGCCGCCAGACCCCGCACCGCCGCTAGCGCCCAGCCACCGACCGCCGACCCCTCGCCGCCGGACCCTCGCCACCGACCGCCGGAGGCTACTCCGGCTTCGCCGCGTGCATCGCCGCTCCCACGATGCCCGCGTTGTTCTGCAGCTCGGCCGGCACGATGTCCGCCCGGATGCCCTCGATGAGGTGCAGGAACTTGTCGGCCTTGCGGCTGACGCCGCCGCCGATGATGAACAGCTCGGGCGAGAAGAGCATCTCGACATGGGCGAGGTACTTCGTGACCCGGCGTGCCCAGTGCTCCCAGGTCAGCTCGCCGTCCTCCTTGGCCTTGCTGGAGGCGCGCTTCTCGGCGTCGTGCCCGTGCAGCTCCAGGTGACCGAGCTCGGTGTTGGGGACGAGGACGCCGTCGACGAAGAGGGCGCTGCCGATGCCCGTGCCGAACGTCAGCAGGATCACCGTGCCGCTGCGGTCGCGGCCGGCGCCGAAGGACACCTCCGCGACGCCCGCCGCGTCCGCGTCGTTGACCACCGTCACCGGCAGGCCGCCCAGCCGCTCGCTGAAGAGGGCACGCGCGTCCGTGTCGATCCAGTCCTTGTCGACGTTGGCCGCCGTACGGATCGTGGAGCCGCCGGTGACCACGCCCGGGAAGGTCAGGCCCACCGGCCCGGTCCACTCGAAGTGCTCGACGACCTCCCGCACGCCGTCGGCCACGCCCTCGGGCGTGGCCGGGTGCGGGGTGAGCACTTTGTGGCGCTCCTGAGCCAGGTCGCCCCTGTCCAAATCGACCGGGGCGCCCTTGATCCCGGAGCCGCCGATGTCCACGCCGAAGATCTGCATGGCCCTACGTTACGACGGTCGACTGACAGTCACTCACTCGGCCGAGGTGTCGGTCAGCTGTCCGCAGGACCGGAGACCGCGGCGGACCCGGTGTCGGACCCGGCGTCCGACGCCGCCTCGGACGCGGCCGCGGACGCGGACGCCGTGCCGCTGCCGCCCCGCTCGGCCGCCAGCGCCGCCGCCTCCTCGCGCAGGTCACGGCGGAGCTCCTTGGGCAGCGAGAAGGTGATGTGCTCCTCGGCCGCCTTGACGAGTTCGACGTCCCCGTAACCGCGCTCGGTGAGCCAGGCCAGGACCTCCTCGACGAGGACCTCCGGGACGGAGGCGCCGGAGGTGACGCCCACCGTGGTCACGCCCTCCAGCCAGGCCTCGTCGATCTCGCTCGCGAAGTCCACCAGGTAGGCCGCGCGGGAGCCGGCCAGCTTGGCGACCTCGACGAGCCGCACGGAGTTCGAGGAGTTGCGGGAGCCGACCACGATCACCAGCTCCGCCTCCGCGCCCATCTGCTTCACCGCGAGCTGACGGTTCTGCGTGGCGTAGCAGATGTCGTCGCTGGGCGGGGAGATCAGCTGCGGGAACCTCTCCTTGAGGGCGTCGACCGTCTCCATGGTCTCGTCGACCGAGAGGGTCGTCTGGGAGAGCCACACGATCTTCGACGGGTCGCGGACCTCCACCTTGGCGACGTCCGCGGGACCGTCGACGAGCTGGATGTGGTCGGGGGCCTCGCCGGAGGTGCCGATGACCTCCTCGTGGCCCTCGTGCCCGATCAGGAGGATGTCGTAGTCCTCGTCGGCGAAACGGACGGCTTCCTTGTGGACCTTGGTGACCAGGGGGCAGGTCGCGTCGATGGTTGCCAGCCGCCCGCGCGCGGCCTCCTCGTGGACGACGGGGGCGACGCCGTGCGCGGAGAACATGACGATGTTGCCCGGCGGGACCTCCTCGGTCCGCTCGACGAAGACGGCGCCCTTCCGCTCCAGGGTCTGCACGACGTACTTGTTGTGGACGATCTCGTGCCGGACGTAGACCGGCGCCCCGTACTGCTCCAGGGCCTTCTCGACGGCGATCACGGCACGGTCGACGCCCGCGCAGTAGCCCCGGGGAGCGGCGAGCAGGACACGGCGGCGGCCAGGCGAAGCAGTCATGCGTCCCATCGTAAGGCCGCGCCCGAGGGGTCGGAGATCACCGCGTTGCCGGGCCTGGGCAGACCGGCGGTGAGCCGAGGGGAGCCGCCAGGAACCGACGCCCCGAGGCAACGACGCCATGAGGCACCGATGTCCGGAGGCACCGACGTCCGGAGGCACCTACGTCCGGAAGCCGGGATGGATCACCTGAGGTCGGCCCCCACCCCCACCCCCGCCCGCGCCTTCCTCACCGGGGCGGCGAGACCCCCGGATTGTCGGTGGCTGCCGATACGCTCGGGCGCATGGCTGTGAACACGTCCGCGGACGCCCCGCTGCCCGTCGGCGAGATCTCGCGGCTCATCGGAAGCTGGATCGACCGGCTCGGCGCGGTGTGGGTCGAGGGGCAGATCACCCAGCTGTCCCGGCGCCCGGGGGCCGGCGTTGTGTTTCTGACGCTGCGGGATCCGTCGCACGACATCTCGGTGAGCGTGACCTGCTACCGGCAGGTCTTCGACGCGGTCGCGGACGTCGTCGGCGAGGGCGCGCGGGTCGTCGTCCACGCGAAGCCGGAGTGGTACGCGCCGCGTGGCCAGTTGTCACTGCGGGCTGTCGAGATACGGCCGGTGGGGGTCGGTGAGCTGCTCGCGCGGCTGGAGCAGCTGAAGAAGTCCCTGGCCGCCGAGGGGCTCTTCGCCCCCGCCCGGAAGAAGCCGCTGCCCTTCCTGCCGCAGCTCATCGGGCTGGTGTGCGGGCGGGCCTCCGCGGCCGAGCGGGACGTCCTGGAGAACGCCCGGCACCGCTGGCCCGCCGTCCGCTTCGAGGTGCGCAACGTCGCCGTCCAGGGCGTGCACGCGGTGACGCAGGTCGTCCAGGCGGTGAAGGAGCTGGACGGCAGGGACGACGTGGACGTGATCATCGTCGCGCGGGGCGGTGGAAGCGTGGAGGATCTGCTGCCGTTCTCCGACGAGCAGCTGGTCAGGGCGGTCGCCGCCTGCCGTACGCCGGTCGTCTCGGCGATCGGGCACGAGCCGGACAATCCGCTGCTCGACCACGTGGCCGACCTGCGCGCCTCGACGCCGACCGACGCCGCGAAGAAGGTCGTACCGGACGTCGGCGAGGAACTGGAGCGGGTGCGGATGCTGCGCGGGCGGGCGCGGCGCTGCGTGCAGGGGTTCCTGGAGCGGGAGGAACGCGGGCTCGCCCACGCCCTCGCGCGGCCCGCGATACAGGATCCGCACCGGATGATCGACGAGCGGGCCGATCGCGTCTCCTCGCTCGTCGACCGTTCACGGCGCACGCTCGGGCATCTCCTGGACCGCGCCGACTCCGAGCTGGGCCACACGCACGCGCGCGTGGTGGCGCTCTCGCCGGCCGCGACGCTGAAGCGGGGGTACGCGGTGCTTCAGAAGGCCGACGGACACGTGGTCCGGGATCCGGCCGAGGTGACGGCCGCCGAGACACTGCGCGCGCGGGTCGCCGAGGGCGAGTTCACCGTCCGGGTGGACGACGTCGACGACGTCGACGACATCGACGACATCGAGAGCGTCGAGAACGTCGCCGACTAGGCGGCGACGATCACAACAACGATCACCGGGAATGGGTGCATGACGAGCAAGACGGACGAGGCGCTCGGGTACGAGCAGGCCCGCGACGAGCTGATCGAGGTCGTACGACGTCTGGAGGCGGGGGGTACGACGCTGGAGGAGTCCCTCGCCCTGTGGGAGCGCGGTGAGGAGCTGGCCAAGGTGTGCCGGCGCTGGCTGGAGGGCGCCCGGGCGCGGCTGGACGCGGCGCTGGCCGTGGAGGGGGAAGCGGAAGACGGGGAGTGAGCCGAGTGCCCCCGGCCGGGGTGGCGGTGCACCGGGCCTGTGAAGCGGATCACGCCACTCCGGTCTTTGTTGAACTTTGAACCTTCCCCGCGTACTGTCGGTGCCGTCAGCCTATCCGGACCGCGGTCCGGTACTGGATCCGGACGCCACCCCCGAGGAAGTTTCCGCATGTCTCTCGTTCTTGACGCCACCGCCCAGGACCTGCTGTTCCGCGAGGCCCACACCGCGAACACCTTCACCGACGAGCCGGTGACCGACGAGCAGGTCCAGGCGATCTACGACCTGGTCAAGTACGGGCCGACGGCGTTCAACCAGACCCCGCTGCGCATCACCCTGGTCCGCTCCGCCGAGGCCCGCGAGCGCCTGGTGCAGCACATGGCCGAGGGCAACCAGCCCAAGACCTCCACCGCCCCGCTGGTCGCGATCCTCTCCGCGGACAACGAGTTCCACCACGAGCTGCCGACCCTGTTCCCGGCCTTCCCGCAGGCCAAGGACCTGTTCTTCAGCGAGCGCCCGGCCCGCGAGGGCGCCGCCGCGCTGAACGCCGCCCTCCAGGCCGCGTACTTCATCATCGGCGTCCGCGCCGCCGGCCTGGCCGCCGGCCCGATGACCGGCGTGGACCTCGAGGGCGTCCGCAAGGAGTTCCTGGACGACGACCACACCCCGCTGATGGTCGTCAACATCGGCAAGCCGGGCGAGGGCGCCTCCTACCCGCGCTCCCCGCGCCTGGCGTACGACGAGGTCGTCACCACGGTCTGACCGTCACCAGGCCGTCCGACCGTCGTCCGACCGCCTGACCGTCGTCCGACCGTCTGACCGGCCGTCCGACAGCAGTGCCTGCGAAGAGGCCCCCGGCGAGCTCGCCGGGGGCCTCTTCGCAGGTCAGGTGGTGCTCACGCCAGCTTCAGCGCCTCGGCCATCGTCGACAGCTGCTCGAAGGAACCCGTGCCCGCCACCACGGTGGTGGAGCCCGCCGCGCCCTGGAGGACGAGCGCGTCGTAGCGGCCGCCGGTGTAACGGATCCAGGTACGGCCGCCGATCTGCTCGGTGACCTTGGTCGCCTTCGAGCCCTGGCTGGCTTCCTCGACGAACTCCGAGCGCTGCTGAGTGGACTGCTCGACCGCCACGTACTCCCCGTCGGGAGCGTGGAAACCGAGGTGCCAGGCATCGAAGTCGTCGCCCTGGAACCGCACCGAGGTCGCCTTCCAGGTGGCGGGCAGGCCCTCGGGCGCGGCCACCGGGTACGCCGCCGCGCGACGCGCCGTGAGGAGCTCTACGCGGTAGTCGACCTGCTGGACGTCGCGAGGGCGATCGTCGTGCGGGACGAAGAGGTATATGACCCACGCCGCGAGCACGATCACCCCGAGGGAGAGGATCATGTCGCGGGCCGTCTTCTGCTTGCCGTTCGAACCTGCCACGCCCCCTATCGTCGCAGGTGCCCGAGGCGCTCATCCGTGGGGTCCCCTGCTCATTTTGTCGGACTGACGATAGAGTCGGGTTCGAACCCTCATCCGGCCGTCGTCGTATCAGTCAGAAAGGTGCGCTCCGATGACCGAGCATCATCAATTGCCGTCCGAACTCGATGTCCCCTCCGAGGCCCCCGACCGCAACCTCGCCCTGGAACTCGTCCGGGTGACCGAAGCCGCCGCCATGGCCGCGGGCCGCTGGGTGGGACGCGGCGACAAGAACGGGGCCGACGGCGCCGCGGTGCGCGCCATGCGGACCCTCGTCTCCACCGTGTCGATGAACGGCGTGGTCGTCATCGGCGAGGGCGAGAAGGACGAGGCCCCGATGCTCTTCAACGGGGAGCGCGTAGGTGACGGGACCGGGCCCGAGGTCGACATCGCGGTCGACCCGATCGACGGCACCACGCTGACGGCGAAGGGCATGCCGAACGCGATCGCCGTCCTCGCGGCCACCGAGCGGGGCGCGATGTTCGACCCGTCCGCCGTCTTCTACATGGACAAGCTGGTCACCGGCCCCGAGGCCGCCGACTTCGTCGACATCGACGCGCCCGTGGCCGTGAACATCCGGCGGGTCGCCAAGGCCAAGCGGGCCATGCCCGAGGACGTCACCGTCGTCATCCTGGACCGCCCGCGGCACGAGGGCATCATCGAGGAGATCCGGGCGACCGGCGCGCGCATCAAGCTGATCTCCGACGGTGACGTCGCCGGCTCGATCCTGGCCCTGCGCGAGGGCACCGGCGTCGACCTGCTGCTCGGCATCGGCGGCACCCCCGAGGGCATCATCTCGGCCTGTGCCGTGAAGTGCCTGGGCGGTGTCATCCAGGGCAAGCTGTGGCCCAAGGACGCCGAGGAGCGGCAGCGGGCGCTCGACGCCGGTCACGACCTCGACCGCGTCCTGACCACCGAGGACCTGGTGACCGGCGAGAACGTGTTCTTCGTCGCCACCGGTATCACCGACGGTGAGCTGCTGCGCGGGGTCAGGTACCGGTCGGAGACCGCGACCACCGACTCGATCGTGATGCGGTCGAAGTCCGGGACGGTCCGGCGGATCGACTCCGAGCACCGGCTGAGCAAGCTGCGGGCCTACAGCGCGGTCGACTTCGACCGGGCCAAGTAGTTCGCCGGGCCGAGTGGTCGGTCGGGCCAAGTAGTCCGACAGGACCGGGCAGTTCGGTGAACCTGGCGGTTCGGTCCCCGTAGTGCGTGAGAGGGGCACCCCCGGTGCGGTGGGGGTGCCCCTTTCGCGTGCCCCGAGGACTTCTCAGCCCGCCGCCGCTATACGGCCGGCCGACTGTGCCGCCTTCTTCAGTTCCACGTCGCGTCGGCGGCGCCGGGCGAGGGCCACCCGGCGTTCGGCGGCGGTGAGGCCGCCCCAGACGCCATAGGGCTCGGGTTGGAGGAGCGCGTGTTCGCGGCACTCCACCATGACGGGACAGCGCGCGCAGACCCGTTTCGCGGCCTCCTCGCGGGAGAGCCGGGCGGCCGTGGGCTCCTTGGAGGGGGCGAAGAACAGACCTGCCTCGTCGCGTCGGCACACCGCCTCGGTATGCCAGGGGGCGTCTTGATCCCTGTCGCGCGCTGGTACCCGCTGGGCCGGAACAGCGGCGACCTGCACGGGCGAATGCGGCGGTTGCAGCACGGGTCTACTCCTGACGACGGCTTCGCGAGCGAGAGACGATGCAGCAAGGCCTACCCGCTGTGCGCGCGCCTATGCACTGAGTCCCCGACCACCGTGCCCGCGGTGACCCTCGCGACAGCCTCGCCTCGGACCCGCGGCGAACTTCACGACCGTCAACGGTCCAGGTGTTTGCGCAAACTCCTGTCGACCTTGTGCTGGACCCGATCGAGAATGTCCGCCACGAGCTTGCCCCGCTTCGGCCGGCCCTCGATGTTGCCCAGCACCGCCCAGCCGTCCACGTAGACCACCGGGGCGTCGGGCTGGGGCGAATCGAGCGAGTCCACCTCGAAGTTGCCCAGCACCGCGCCGCCGGTGCCGCGCAGCGAGACGTTCTCCGGGACGCGGACCTCGACGTTGCCGAAGACCGAGATCGCCTTGATCACGACCTGCTGGTACTCGAAGAGCGCCTCGGTGAGGTCGATCTCGACGGTGCCGAAGACCGCGTAGGCGTGGATCCGGCGGCCCGCGCGCCAGCGACCCCTGCGGACGGCGCTGCTGAAGACCGCGACCACGTTGTCGTCGGGGTCGGCGGGGATCGCGCCCGCGGTGGGCCGGCTGGGGGCGGAGGAGGGGGCCGCGCGCCGCTCGTGCGCGGCCGGCAGGTCCCGGACGAAGACCTCCAGCTCGCCCACCGTCTTGGCGGCCAGTACGCCCTCGACACGCTCCGCGTGCTCGTCGGCGGTCAGCCGGCCCTCCGCGAGGGCCTCGCGGAGCATGTCGGCGATACGGTCACGGTCGGCGTCCGAGGCGCGCAACTCCGCGGCCGGCGCGGGGGCGGCGGTCTGTTTGTGAAGGTCCACGAGAGCAGCGTACCGAAACACGATAGATCGCGATAGCCCCACCTCGAAGCGGGCACCGGCGAACTGAGCCTTACCTCACAAGCTCGCCGCCGACGGCAGGTTCTACGCTGGTGAGCGCCCGCCGATGGAGGCGGGCCCGCTGTCTGTCGAGTGAGGAATGGGCGAGATGCCTGAGTTCGCATACACCGATCTGCTTCCCATGGGAGAGGACACCACCCCCTACCGGCTGGTGACCGCCGAGGGTGTCTCCACCTTCGAGGCCGACGGGCGGACGTTCCTCAAGGTGGAGCCGGAGGCGCTGCGCAAGCTCGCCGAAGAGGCCATCCACGACATCCAGCACTACCTGCGCCCGGCCCACCTGGCGCAGCTGCGCCGCATCATCGACGACCCGGAGGCCTCCGGCAACGACAAGTTCGTCGCGCTGGACCTGCTGAAGAACGCGAACATCGCGGCCGCCGGCGTGCTCCCCATGTGCCAGGACACCGGCACGGCGATCGTCATGGGCAAGCGCGGACAGAACGTGCTCACCGACGGCGGCGACGAGTCGGCGCTCTCGCGCGGCATCTACGACGCCTATCTGAACCTCAATCTGCGCTACTCGCAGATGGCCCCGCTGACCATGTGGGACGAGAGGAACACCGGCTCCAACCTGCCGGCCCAGATCGAGCTGTACGCGGCCGACGGCGGCGCGTACAAGTTCCTGTTCATGGCCAAGGGCGGCGGCTCGGCCAACAAGAGCTTCCTCTACCAGGAGACGAAGGCCGTCCTGAACGAGGCCTCCATGATGAAGTTCCTGGAGGAGAAGATCCGCTCGCTCGGTACGGCCGCCTGCCCGCCGTACCACCTGGCGATCGTCGTCGGCGGCACGTCGGCCGAGTTCGCGCTGAAGACCGCGAAGTACGCCTCCGCGCACTACCTGGACGAGATCCCGGCCGAGGGTTCGCCGCTCGGGCACGGCTTCCGGGACAAGGAGCTCGAGGAGAAGGTCTTCGAGCTGACCCAGCGGATCGGCATCGGCGCGCAGTTCGGCGGCAAGTACTTCTGCCACGACGTGCGGGTCGTCCGCCTCCCCCGGCACGGCGCGTCCTGCCCCGTCGCCATCGCCGTCTCCTGCTCGGCCGACCGGCAGGCCGTCGCGAAGATCACCGCCGAGGGCGTCTTCCTGGAGCAGCTCGAGACCGACCCGGCGCGCTTCCTGCCGGAGACCACGGACGAGCACCTCGACGACTCCTCCGACGTCGTGCGCATCGACCTCAACCAGCCGATGGACGACATCCTCGCCGAGCTGACGAAGTACCCGGTCAAGACCCGGCTCTCGCTGACCGGTCCGCTGGTCGTGGCCCGCGACATCGCGCACGCCAAGATCAAGGAACGTCTGGACGCGGGCGAGGAGATGCCGCAGTACCTGAAGGACCACCCGGTGTACTACGCGGGCCCGGCCAAGACCCCCGAGGGCTACGCGTCCGGCTCCTTCGGCCCGACGACGGCCGGCCGCATGGACTCCTACGTCGAGCAGTTCCAGGCCGCCGGCGGCTCCAAGGTCATGCTCGCCAAGGGCAACCGCAGCAAGCAGGTCACGGACGCGTGCGGCACGCACGGCGGCTTCTACCTCGGCTCCATCGGCGGTCCGGCCGCCCGGCTCGCCCAGGACTGCATCAAGAAGGTCGAGGTCGTCGAGTACGAGGAGCTCGGCATGGAGGCCGTCTGGAAGATCGAGGTCGAGGACTTCCCCGCCTTCGTCGTCGTCGACGACAAGGGCAACGACTTCTTCCAGGACCCGGCCCCGGCGCCGACGTTCACGTCGATTCCGGTGCGGGGGCCGGGTCTGGTGTGACGCGTGTGATCCTGTGACGGACGCCCGCCCCTGATTGACGCAGGGGCGGGCGTCGTTGTCAGGTCAGGGCCTGGTCAGCCGGCGCAGATGGTGAAGTTGACCGTGTCGCCCGGCTTGATGGTCTTCGGGGCGTGCGGGGTCACCTCGAGCACCGAGTTCGGCTTGCAGCCCTTGACGGCCTTCTTGGTGACGGTGCCGAGCTTCGTCTGCGTCTTTTCGAGCAGCGGCTTGGCCATGTCCAGGCTGAGGCCCGCGAGGGGGAGCCGCGTGGTCGTACCGTCCCCGAAGAGGTAGAGCAGGGTGGTGGCGTCGTCGCTCGCGGTGACCGTGCTGGTCGCCGCCGGGGCCGCCGACTTCCCCCCGCCCGCCACCGAGGTGGCCAGGGCCGTGCCCCCGCCGCCCAGGATGAGCGCGGCGGCGACGGCGGCGATGCCGACGGTCCGCCTGCGGCGGGTGCGCCGCTCGATCCGGGGCGCGTCGAAGTCGGGGGTCTCGGCGGAGTCCGCGAAACGGTTCATGGCGTTCATCAGTTCCTCTTCGAATGGTGTGCGGGCGGAAGGCCGCGCGTCGCCGTACGAGGTCATCGGATTCCTTCCGGGTGCCGCAGCGGTGAAGGGCCGGAGAGTGCGGGGAACTGACTTCTGAGCTTCTCGATGCCCCGGGCCAGCTGGGAGCGGACCGTACTCGGCGTGATGCCGAGATCGGCCGCGATCTCAGCGTCCGAGAGATCGTCGAAGTATCGCAGCACCACCACCGTCCGCATCCGCATGGGAAGTTGCTGCAACGCGCGCACCAACTGGTCCCTGCTGTCGACCTGCCCGTACTCGTCCCCCGGGGCGGCGGTGTCGCCGTCTTCCGGATGGGCGGTCGTGGTCAGGCGGCGGAATCTCCGCCAGCGGTCGTTGGCCAGGTTCACCATGATCCGCCGGACGTAGGCGTCCGGAGCGTCCTTCGCGGCGATGACGCGCCACTTGCGGCACGCCTTCTCCAAGGTCTCCTGGACCAGGTCCTCGGCCGCCTCACGGCTTCCCGTGAGGACGAACGCGCCCTTGAACAACGCGGCCGACCGGGCGGCCACGAATTCCTGGAAGTCCGTCTCCACACGCTCCTCCCTTCCTGTCACCCCTCCTCGACGTGAACGGCCCCCCGTCTGCTGCACGACCCCGACGAGACCTGGGTCACATGCCGGATGCCATCCGGACGGCCCAGCGCGCGGAACATCCGGGCCGCCCCGATCGCTGTACCGGACATGAGCGACTACCGGATCGAGCACGACTCCATGGGTGAGGTACGCGTCCCGGCGAACGCCAAGTGGCGGGCCCAGACACAGCGCGCCGTCGAGAACTTCCCCGTCTCGGGGCAGCGCATCGAGCGTGCGCACATCGAGGCGCTGGCCCGGATCAAGGGGGCCGCGGCGAAGGTGAACGCGCGCCTCGGGGTGGTCGACAAGGACATCGCCGACGCCATCCAGGAGGCGGCCGCCGAGGTCGCCGAGGGGCGGTGGGACGAGCACTTCCCCGTCGACGTGTTCCAGACCGGGTCCGGGACCTCGTCCAACATGAACACCAACGAGGTGGTCGCCACCCTCGCCACCGAGCGCCTGGGCCGGGCCGTGCACCCCAACGACCACGTCAACGCCTCCCAGTCCTCCAACGACGTCTTCCCCTCGTCCCTGCACATCGCGGCCACGGCCGCCGTCACCCGCGACCTGATCCCCGCCCTGGAGCAGCTCGCGGCAGCCCTGGAGCGCAAGTCCGCCGAGTTCGCCGACGTGGTGAAGGCGGGGCGGACGCATCTGATGGACGCCACGCCCGTGACGCTCGGCCAGGAGTTCGGCGGGTACGCCGCCCAGGTGCGGTACGGCGTGGAGCGGCTGAACGCCTCGCTCCCCCGGCTCGCCGAGCTGCCGCTGGGCGGTACCGCGGTCGGCACCGGCATCAACACGCCCCCCGGCTTCTCCGCCGCCGTCATCGAGGAGGTGGCGCGGGCCACCGGGCTGCCGCTGACCGAGGCCCGCGACCACTTCGAGGCGCAGGGCGCGCGCGACGGGGTCGTCGAGACCAGCGGGCAGCTGCGGACCATCGCCGTGGGCCTCACGAAGATCGCCAACGATCTGCGGTGGATGGCTTCGGGGCCGCGCACCGGCCTCGCCGAGATCAGCCTGCCCGACCTCCAGCCCGGCTCCTCGATCATGCCGGGCAAGGTCAACCCGGTGATCCCGGAGGCCGTGCTGATGGTCGCCGCGCAGGTCGTCGGGAACGACGCGACCGTGGCCACGGCGGGCGCGGCGGGCAACTTCGAGCTCAACGTCATGCTGCCGGTGATCGCCAAGAACGTGCTGGAGTCGATCCGGCTGCTCGCCAACGTGTCCCGGCTGCTCGCCGACCGGACGGTCGACGGGATCGTCGCGCACCGCGAGCGCGCCCGGGAGTACGCCGAGTCCTCGCCGGCCGTGGTCACGCCGCTGAACAAGTACATCGGGTACGAGGAGGCCGCGAAGGTGGCCAAGAAGGCGCTGGCGGAGCGGCGGACGATCCGGCAGGTGGTGCTGGACGGCGGGTACGTGGAGCGCGGCGATCTGACGGTCGAGCAGCTCGACGAGGCCCTGGATGTCCTGCGGATGACACACCCGTAAACCCTCGTGCGTTTTCGCGCCCCGGGCGTGAGAACCGTGACGCGCGCCGCAGCGTCGTATGCCCATGGCACCTAATATCTGTGCATGGCAGACGGTGGAGCGGTGAGACGCGTGGGAACTGGTGGTGCGGCGGCCTTCTGGGAGCCCGGGAGCCGGATTCTGTGGCGCTACCGGGAGAACGGCGGGCCGAACTTCCACATCGCCCGCCCGGTCACCGTCGTGCGGGACGACGAGGAGCTGCTCGCCGTCTGGCTGGCCCCGGGCACGCAGTGCGTCAAGCCGATGCTCGCGGACGGCACCTCGCCGCACCAGGAGCCGCTGCGCACCCGGTACACCAAGCCGCGTACCGTTGCACGGGGCCACTGGCTCGGCACCGGCGTGCTGAAGGTGGCCCGGCCCGGCGAACCGTGGTCGGTGTGGCTGTTCTGGGATCCGGGGTGGCAGTTCAAGAACTGGTACGTCAACCTGGAGACACCGCTGGCCCGTTGGGACGGCGGGGTGGACTCCGAGGACCACTTCCTGGACATCTGCGTCTACCCGGACCGCAGTTGGGGTCTGCGTGACGAGGACGAGTTCGCGCAGGCCCAGCAGGACGGACTGATGGACCGGGCGGTCGCCGAACAGGTACGGGAGGCGGCCGGCCGGGCGGTGGAGGTGATCCGTGCGTGGGGGCCTCCGTTCAGCGAGGGCTGGCAGAACTGGCGCCCGGATCCGTCCTGGGCCGTACCGTTGCTGCCGGAGGACTGGGACCGTACGCCCGCGCACATGTCCACATGAGACCCTTGATGCGCCCCCGGGCAACAAACGTAGGATCGTCCTCCGCAAGGCACGCTGGCAGTAACTCCCGGAGCGGACGCCGGGCCTGACCGAACGTCACCGAGGGGCGGCAGCACGTGAGCGAGGGGTACGAGGGCAACACCGGCGGGACGCTCGACGTCGGCCCCCAGGGCCGCGCGCGGCCCACCGGTGGCACAGGAACAACCTCTGACCACGCGGGAATTCCGTTCCGGGGGCACGTATTCCGGGTATCGGGTTTCCTGCGGGACCAACTGCGCGCGCTGCGCGCAGCCCCGGACGGACGGATTCGACACGCGTGACGGAGCAGCCCACCTCCTACGAACGCCCCCAGGGCGTCGACCCCACGGACCCCCGTGGGGCACTGCTGCATACCCAGGCACCGGCGCCGGGCTCGTCCGCCTTACCGCCCGATGCCTCGGGTACGACGACGCCGCGCGGCAAGGGCGGAAAGGGTGGCATGGGCGGCCAGGGAAGCACGGGAACGGATGCGACCGGTTCGGAGGCCGGATCCGGCACCGAACACTCCCAGCCGTCGGCGTCCGACGAGGCGATGGGGGCGCCCCCCGCGCGGGCCAAGCCCAGCGTGGGGGACCACCGGCCGCGCCCCGCTCCCGAGTCCATCCCGGCCCAGCCGGGCGCCGACGCGCGCCCGGAGCGGGGTCCGGAAGGACAGGACCGGCGCGCCGGAGGGACGCTGACGCCCGGCCGGCCCACGCCGATGCGGCGGGACGGGGACCGGCTGCGCTTCGTGGGCGCCGCGACCCGGCGGATCGCCCGCGGCCTGGACCTCGACGAGATCGTGATGGGGCTGTGCCGGGCCACCGTGCCGACCTTCTCCGACGCGATCCTCGTCTATCTGCGCGATCCGCTGCCCGTGGGCGACGAGCGGCCCGCGGCGGACCGCATCATGCTGCGGCTGCGGCGCACCGACCGCATCCCGGAGGAACGGGACACCGAGACCGGCTTCGCGGCGCTCGCCCTGCCGCCCCCGGAACCGGCCGAGCTGACCGCCGAGCTGTCGGCCGCGGTCGCCGAGCTGTGCGAGGTGCGGCCCGGCGGGGCGCTCGCGGAGGTGCTGCGCGGGGTGCGTCCGGTGTTCGCCGACCATCCGGCCGCACGCGCCGCGCTGCCCGAACTGCTGGGCGAGGACAGCACCTTGGCCATCCCGAGCGGTCAGCGGGCCGTCCTGGCCCCGCTGCGGGGCCGTCGCCGGGTGATCGGCGCCGCGGTGTTCCTGCGCCGCCCGGAACGCATCCCGTTCGAGAACGACGATCTGCTGGTGGCCGCCCAGCTCGCCACGCACAGCGCCCTGGGCATCGACAAGGCGGTGCTGTACGACCGTGAGGCGTACATCGCCGACGAGTTGCAGCGCACGATGCTGCCGGAGACCCTGCCCCGCCCCACGGGCGTACGGCTCGCCTCCCGGTACCTGCCCGCGGCCGAGACCGCGCGGGTCGGCGGCGACTGGTACGACGCCATCCCGCTGCCGGGCAGCCGGGTGGCGCTGGTGGTGGGCGACGTCATGGGGCACTCCATGACCTCGGCGGCCATCATGGGGCAGCTGCGGACGACGGCCCAGACCCTCGCCGGCCTCGACCTGCCCCCGCAGGAGGTCCTGCACCACCTCGACGAGCAGGCCCAGCGGCTGGGCACCGACCGCATGGCGACCTGCCTGTACGCCGTCTACGACCCGGTCTCGCACCGCATCACCATCGCCAACGCGGGCCACCCGCCGCCCATCCTGCTGCACCTGGGCGGCCGGGCCGAGGTGCTGCGGGTGCCGCCGGGCGCGCCGATCGGCGTGGGCGGGGTCGATTTCGAGGCGGTGGAGCTCGACGCCCCGGCCGGGGCGACGCTGCTGCTGTACACCGACGGCCTGGTCGAGTCCCGGCTGCGGGACGTGGCGACCGGCATAGAGCAGCTGCGGGAGAAGCTCGCCGCGACCGCCCAGCTGACCGGGCCCGATCATCCGCCGCCGCTCGAGGCCCTGTGCGACGAGGTGCTCGACATGCTCGGCCCGGGCGACCGGGACGACGACATCGCGCTGCTCGCCGCCCGCTTCGACGGGATCGCGCCGAGCGACGTGGCGTACTGGTTCCTCGAACCGGAGGACGCGGCTCCCGGCCGCGCCCGTCGGCTGGCCCGGCGGGCGCTGTCCCGCTGGGGGATGGAGGACATGACCGACTCCGTCGAGCTGCTGGTCAGCGAAGTGGTGACCAACGCGGTGCGGTACGCCACGCGGCCGGTGACCCTGCGGTTGCTGCGGACCGACGTGCTGCGCTGCGAGGTCGGCGACGACGTGCCGCAGCTGCCTCGGCTGCGGCAGGCCCGGGCGACCGACGAGGGCGGCCGCGGCCTGTATCTGGTGAACCGGCTGGCCCGGCGGTGGGGGGCCACCCGGCTCAGCACCGGCAAGGTGGTCTGGTTCGAGTTGAACCGGAGCTGAGGCGAACGCGGTAACCACGCGGAGGGGGCGCCCGGAGATTTCCGGGCGCCCCCTCCGCTGTTGCTGCCGCCGGTGGCCGCTACTGGCCGAAGAGCGGGTCCTCCGGATCCTCCGACCCGGTCGACGGATCGTCCGTGCTCGGTTCCGACGAGGTGTCACCCGTCGGTGTGCTGGACGGGGACGAACTCGGCTTCGACGACGTGGACGGGGACGAACTCGTCGACGGAGAGGAGGACGGGGACGAACTCGTCGACGGGGACGAGGACGGGGACGTGCTCGCGGACGGCGAGGTGCTCGGGGACGGCGACGCGGTCTGCACCGCCGCGCCCTGGTCGGTGTCCAGGTCGAACTTGGTGACCTTCGTGGAGACGCCGAAGGTGTACGCCGCCCAGATCTGTGCCGGGAAGCCACCACCGTTGACGCGGCCCGCGTCCGAGGTCAGGCCGTTCGTCGCACCGGTCAGCGGGACCTGGGGGTGCGGGGCCTTCGCGGACTCGCCGAAGATACCGACCGAGGTGACCAGGTCCGGGGTGTAGCCGGTGAACCAGGCCGACTTGTTGTTGTCGGAGGTGCCCGTCTTGCCCGCGACCTTCTGGCCCTTGCGCAGCGGGTTGTCCCGTACGGACTTCTTCGCCGTACCGTCGTCGACCACGCCGGTGAGCACCGAGGTGACCGAGTCGGCGGCCTCGCGGCTGATGACCTGCTCCCCGACGGGGTCGGTGTGCTTGAACGTCGGGTGGGCGCTGTTCTCCGCCGACTTGATGAGCGCCGGGGTGACCTGCTTGCCGTGGTTGTCGAGGGTGGCGTAGACGCCGGCCATCTGGAGCGGGCTCGCGCCCATGGTGCCCAGGGTCTGGGCGGGCACGGCCTTGAGGTCCGCGGTGTCCATGCCGAGGTTGGCCGCGACCTTCAGCACCTCGGGCATGCCGACGTCGACGCCCATCTGCGCGAAGACGGAGTTGATGGACTTGTTCAGCGCCGTCTGGACGGTGACGTCGCCGTAGTCCTGGTCGTCCTCGTTCTCCGGGGCGAAGCCGATGTCGCTGCCCACGACCGGGCGCTTGCTGGTGCCGTCGTAGAGCGTGTTGGCGGTGATCGGGTCGCCGTCCTGCGTCTTGGCTGCCTCGTCGAAGGCCGCGGCGAGGATCACCGGCTTGAAGGTCGAGGCGGGCTGGTAGTCGGTGCGGGTGGCGTTGTTCGTGTAGTGGTCGGTGTAGCTGGTACCGCCGTACATCGCCTCGACGGCGCCCGTCTTCGGGTTCACCGACACCGCGCCGGCCTGGACGTCGCCGTCGACCGAGCGCTTCTTCTTGTCCAGCTTGCTGGTCAGCTGCTCCTTGACGGACGTCTCCAGCGCCTTCTGCTTCTTCTTGTCGATGTTGAGCTCGATGTTCCAGCCGCCGCGCCTGACCAGGGCCATGCCCGACTCGTAGTCGTCCGCGACGCCCTGGGCCACCAGCTGCTTGGCCAGTTCGACGTTGGCCGCGTCGACGAGGTAGCCGATCTGGCCCTCCTTGCCGGGCGCGGCCTTGGGCTCCTTGGGCTCCGGGAACGTCATGGCGTCGCGCTTGCTCTTGTCCAGCCAGTCCTGCCCGACCATGTTGTCGAGGACGTAGTTCCAGCGGGCCGTGACCAGCTTCTTGCCGGTGTCGGAGGCGGAGGTCCAGTCGTACTGGCTGGGCGCCTGGAGCAGCGCGGCGAGGTAGGCGCCCTGCGGGACGGTGAGCTTCTCGGCGTCGACGCGGTAGTAGGCCTGGGCGGCCGCCTGGATGCCGTAGGCGCCGCGGCCGTAGTAGCTGGTGTTGATGTAACCGGCCAGGATGTAGTCCTTGTCCTTCTCCCGGTCCAGCTTCAGGGAGATGACCAGTTCCTTCAGCTTGCGCGTGACGGTCTGTTCCTGGGTCAGGTAATAGTTCTTGACGTACTGCTGGGTGATCGTCGAACCGCCCTGCGCGCCCTTGCCCATGAGGGTGTTGAGGACACCGCGGGTGGTGCCCTTGAAGTCGACGCCGACGTCGGTGTAGAAGGACTTGTTCTCGGCGGCGACGAAGGTGTGCTGGACCTCTATCGGGATCTTCGCGAGTTCGACGTTCTCCCGGTTGACCTCACCGTCGCGGGCGAGGATCGCGCCGTTGTCGTACTCGTAGACGTTGCTCTGGAGGTCGGCGTCGGGGTTGCCCTCGGGGATCGGCGTGCTCACGTACAGCCAGACGAAGGCGCCGAGGACGACCACGATCAGGCCGAGGAAGGTGCCGAGGATCTTCTTCCAGGTGAAGAGCCGGCGTATGAAGCTCTTGTCCTTCTTGCCGGCCTTGCCCTTGGCGCCCTTGCCGCCCTTCTTCGCGCCCCGGCGGGCGGCCGCGCGGCCTCCGGTCGCGGGAGCGGTCTCCGGCTCCGCCTCCGCGGTCGCCACGGACTCCGCCCTGGAGGGCGCCGTCGTCGTGTCGGTCTCATTCGAGCGGCCCCTGGGCGCCGCGCGGCGGCCACCGCGCTGTCGAGCTCGTCTCTCGTCCGCTCGTCCCATGAGTCCGCTCGCTCCGCTTCCTACTCGGCAGTCACACCAGTGCCCGGGGGCAGGGGCAGGTCAGCTCAGAAAGCTAACACCGCTGTCTATGACGAAGGGGTCTCGGTCCGGTCCGTACAGGGCGTGAGAATCAGCACCCCGCGCGAGGGAACCGCCCGTACGTCTCCACCGAGTCCGACGTACGAGAGTGGCACAGGGTTGCCATGAGGCGCTAAAGTGATATCACTTAGATAGGCCGCTGATTACTGAATCAGTCGGCGACGAGAAACGGGGACCCGACATGTCCACTCACGACCCCTCGGCCACCACCGAAGCCCACGTCGACACCGACCTCGACATCGATACCGACGGCGACACCGTCGACGCACCCGACATGCCCGCCCCGCGGGTGTACGAGTTCCCCGCGAACAGCGTGGCCGGCGGACTCGCCCTGTTGCTCGGTCTCGTCGGACTGCTGGCCGGCGCCGGAATGGTCGCCCTCGGCGCCCAGGTGGACGCGGCCGGCCCCAAGACGGCGCTGATCACCGTCGGCATCCTGGTCGGGGTCGCCGCGTTCCTCGCGATGTGCGGGCTGAACACGGTGTCGCCGGGCGAGGCGCGCGTGGTGCAGCTCTTCGGCCGCTACCGGGGCACCATCCGCGAGGACGGACTGCGCTGGGTGAACCCCTTCACCTCCCGCGAGAAGATCTCCACCCGGGTCCGCAACCACGAGACGGCCGTACTGAAGGTCAACGACGCCTACGGCAACCCGATCGAGCTCGCCGCGGTCGTGGTGTGGAACGTGCGGGACACCGCGCAGGCCAGCTTCGAGGTGGACGACTTCCTGGAGTTCGTCGCCACCCAGACCGAGGCGGCCGTCCGGCACATCGCCATCGAGTACCCCTACGACTCGCACGACGAGGGCGGCCTCTCGCTGCGCGGCAACGCCGAGGAGATCACCGAGAAGCTCGCCGTTGAGCTGCACGCGCGCGTGGAGGCGGCCGGCGTCCGGATCATCGAGTCCCGCTTCACCCACCTCGCGTACGCTCCCGAGATCGCCTCGGCGATGCTTCAGCGACAGCAGGCGGGCGCCGTGGTCGCGGCGCGGCGGGAGATCGTGGACGGGGCCGTGGGGATGGTCGAGGCAGCGCTCCAGCGCATCTCCGAGCGAGGCATCGTGGAGCTGGACGACGAGCGGAGGGCTGCGATGGTGTCCAACCTGATGGTGGTGCTGTGCGGGGACCGCGCGCCCCAGCCGGTACTGAACACCGGGAGCCTCTACCAGTGAGTGATCCCGCCGGGGGTCCGGCCCCCCAGCGTCGGCCGCAGCAGCGCAAGCAGGTGCTGCTGCGGCTGGATCCGCTGGTCCACGACGCGCTGGCCCGCTGGGCCTCGGACGAACTGCGGTCGGCGAACGCGCAGATCGAGTTCCTGCTGCGCAAGGCGCTGAAGGAGGCCGGGCGGCTGCCCGGCGACACCGGGCCCCTGCCCCGTCGCGGCCGTCCCCCCGGCGGCCCGCCCCCCGGCCCCCCGCCGGCCTGAACGGCCGACCTCCACTTCACCCCCACCCCCACATCCCGAGCCTGTCGCAGCCGCCGAGCCCGAGACACGCGCCGGACCGAGGCGGGCGCCGGCCTTCGGCAGACGCGGACCCCGAGGCAGGCGCCGGGCCCGAAGCAGGCACCCAGCCCGAAGCAGGCACCGAGCCTGCGGCAGGCGCCTGACCGAGGCGGGTGCTGGGCCTGTGGCAGAACGGTGACAATCGGTTCTCACCTGCGGACTCCCACTCCCCGGCGTCACCTGTACACAGGGCGTATACACACCGGGTATACACCGCATGTACAGTCCTCCCCATGTCCATCGGTCACACCCTCCTGGGACTCCTGGAGTCCGGGCCCCGCCACGGTTACGACCTCAAGCGGGCCTTCGACGAGAAGTTCGGTCACGACCGGCCGCTGCACTACGGCCAGGTCTACTCGACGATGTCGCGTCTGCTGAAGCACGGGCTCGTCGAGGTCGACGGCATCGAGGCCGGCGGCGGTCCCGAGCGCAAGCGGTACGCGATCACCGGTGCCGGGATCACCGACGTCGAGCAGTGGCTCGCGACGCCCGAGAAGCCCGAGCCGTATCTCCAGTCGACGCTGTACACCAAGGTCGTCCTCGCGCTGCTGACCCAGCGCGACGCGGCCGAGATCCTCGACACCCAGCGTGCCGAGCACCTGCGCAGCATGCGCATCCTCACCGATCGCAAGCGCCACGGCGACTTCGCCGACCAGCTGATCTGTGACCACGCCCTGTTCCATCTCGAGGCCGACCTGCGTTGGCTGGAACTCGCCACCGCCCGGCTCGACAAACTGAAGGCCGCGGTGATCGCGTGAACGCCCCCGGGGGATCCCTGCTCACCGCCGAGAACCTGCACAAGACGTACGGGCCGACGATGGCGCTGGCCGGTGCCGAGTTCTCCATCCACCCCGGCGAGGTCGTCGCGGTGATGGGCCCGTCCGGGTCCGGCAAGTCGACGCTGCTGCACTGCCTCGCCGGGATCGTGACACCCGAATCGGGTTCGATCATGTACGACGGCCGCGAGCTCGCGACGATGAGCGACGCCCAGCGCAGTCAGCTGCGGCGCTCCGAGTTCGGCTTCGTGTTCCAGTTCGGGCAGCTCGTGCCGGAACTGACCTGCGTGGAGAACGTGGCGCTGCCGCTGCGGCTGAACGGCACCCCGCGCAAGCAGGCCGAGCGCACCGCCCTGGGGTGGATGCAGCGGCTGGAGGTCGACGACCTCGGCAAGAAGCGGCCCGGTGAGGTGTCCGGCGGGCAGGGGCAGCGGGTGGCCGTGGCGCGCTCGCTCGTGACCAGCCCGCGCGTGGTGTTCGCCGACGAGCCGACCGGCGCGCTGGACTCGCTCAACGGCGAACGCGTGATGGAGTTGCTCACCGAGGCCGCCCGGTCGGCCAACACGGCCGTAGTCCTCGTCACGCACGAGGCACGGGTGGCGGCCTACTCCGACCGCGAGATCGTCGTACGGGACGGGAAGTCGCGGGACATGGAGCGGGCCATATGAGCGTGGGGCAGTGGTCCAGGGATCTGGGCCTGGGGGTCCGGTTCGCCTTCGGCGGCGGCCGGGAGGGTTGGGTACGGGCCGTGCTGACCGCGGTCGGCGTCGGGCTCGGCGTGGCGGTCCTGCTGCTGACGACGGCGGTGCCGAGCGCGCTGTCGGTGCGCCACGACCGGGAACAGTCCCGGCTGGACTGGCCGTTCGGCGAGCCGCCGGCCAAGGGCGACGACACCCTGGTGGTCGCGAACGCCGACACGACGTTCCGTGACAAGGACGTACGCGGCCGACTGGTGGAGCCGGAAGGAGCGCGCGCCCCGCTGCCGCCCGGCCTGAGCCGGTTCCCGGCCGAGGGCGACATGGTGGTCTCGCCCGCGCTGAAGAAGCTGCTCGCCGCCGACGGTTCGGCGCTGCTGCGGGAACGCCTCCCGTACCGCGTGACCGGGACCATCGGGGAGAGCGGGCTGGTCGGCTCCCAGGAACTCGCCTACTACTCGGGCTCCACCGAGCTCGCCGCGCACATGGAGGACTACGGGGCGGCCCGGCTGAAGGAGTTCGGGAACCCGAACCCTTCGAAGGAGGAGACCGACCCGGTACTGCTCCTGCTGGTCCTCGTCATCATCGTGGTGCTGCTGATGCCGGTGGCCGTGTTCATCGCCGCGGCCGTGCGGTTCGGCGGTGAGCGGCGCGACCGCAGGCTCGCTGCCCTCCGGCTGATCGGTTCGGACGGCCGGATGACCCGGCGTATCGCGGCCGGCGAGGCGATGGCCGGGGCGCTGCTGGGCCTGGTCCTCGGCACGGTGTTCTTCCTCATCGGCCGCCAGGTGGCGGGCTCGGTCGAGGTGATGGGCATCAGCGTGTGGCCCAGCTACCTCGACCCCTCCCCCGCGCTGGCCGCGCTGGTCGCCCTCGCGGTGCCGGCCGCGGCGGTCCTGGTCACCCTCTTCGCCCTGCGCGGTGTGGTGATCGAGCCGCTCGGCGTGGTGCGCACGGCGAAGCCCGCGCGGCGACGGCTGTGGTGGCGGTTGCTGCTGCCGGTGGGCGGCTTCGCGATGCTCTACCCGATGGTCGGCCAGGGCCACACCAACGGCGACTTCAACCAGTACCTGGTGAGCGGGGGTGTCGTCCTGATCCTCGTCGGCATCACCGCGCTGCTGCCGTGGCTCGTGGAGACGGTCGTCGGCCGGCTCGGCTCCGGTGGCCTGGCCTGGCAACTGGCCGTACGGAGGCTCCAGTTGAGCAGCGGTACGGCAGCCCGGATGGTCAACGGCATCGCGGTCGCGGTGGCCGGTGCGATCGCGCTCCAGATGCTGTTCGCCGGTGTGGACGGCGACTACACCAAGTCCACCGGCCAGGACCTCACCCGGGCGCAGATGCAGGTCCGGGTGCCGGACGGCGCCCCGCTGGCGGCGACCGCCAAGAAGTTCGCCGACACCAAGGCCGTCAGCAAGGTCACGGCCCTGTGGGAGGGCTACCTGGGCGACACCTCCTGGAACACCGAGAACGGCCCGAACCTCTCCACCGAGCTGACCGTGGGCGACTGTCCGGCCCTGCGCCAGGTGGCGAAGCTGCCCTCGTGCAAGGACGGCGACCAGTTCGTCCTCGACGGCGACGAGTACTCCGCCGACGGGCCGAAGATGAACACGCCCGGCAAGAAGCTGTACATCGAGCCGTCCGGCTCCGGGAGCACCGGCGACGTCGTCTGGACCGTCCCCGCGGGCATCACCGAGGCCAAGTCGGTCAAGGGCCTCACCGACTACAAACGCGGTGGCTTCCTGATGACGCCGAGCGCGCTGCCCGAGGCCGCCGAGAAGCTGGTCACCGGTGAGATCTACCTGTCGATCGACGAGTCCGTGCCCGACGCCTACGAGTACGCCCGTAACACGGCGTACCGGGTGGATCCGCTGGCCGCACCGATGACGTGGGCGTCCACTCGGCAGGACACGAAGTTCACCACCATCCGCACCGGTCTGCTCGTCGGCTCCGCCTGTGTGCTGCTGCTGATCGGGGCGAGCCTGCTGGTCTCCCAGCTGGAGCAGCTGCGCGAGCGCCGCAAGCTGCTGTCGTCCCTGGTCGCCTTCGGCACCCGGCGGCGCACCCTGGGCCTGTCGGTGCTGTGGCAGACGGCGATCCCGATCGCGCTGGGCCTGGTGCTGGCCATGGGGGTGGGGCTCACGCTGGGCGTGGTCCTGCTGAGGATGACGGACACGCCGGTGGGCGTGGACTGGGCGAGCGTGCTGGCGATGACCGGCTGCGGCGCGGCGGTCGTCCTGCTGGTGACGCTGCTGAGCCTGCCCCCGTTGCTCAAACTGCTGCGGCCGGACGGCCTGCGCACGGAGTGAGCGCGGCGAACACGCCATGAGCAGACGGTCCCTCCCCGCCCGGGGAGGGACCGTTCCGCGTTCAGAGCTGGTACTCCCGCACCACCCTGCGCACCTGGGCGAACAGCATGCCGACATTGACGGACTTGCGGCAGACGACCACCGCGACGACGTCCTGCTGCTCGGTCATCCGCACGAACAGGTGAGTGAGGTTCTCACTGTTGACGAGGATCTCCTGGAAGAAGTGGTTGTCGCTCTGGACCCCGCGCCGCTCCTTGAAGACGTCCTCGATCATCACGACCGTACGGCCCTGGAACAGGTCGAGCGTCGCGCCCGCCAGCAGGTCCAGGACCTCGGGCGGATGGTTGTCGACGGTCTCGTAGGAGAGCAGCATGCCGGTGGACATGTCGACGACGCCTGAGGCGACGCAGTCGGGGGCATCCGTGCGCAGTGACTTGACCAGGCCCATCACCTGGTCGGAGAAACCTGGGGTCATACGTTTCGTCGCCATCCCTTCAGACTCCTTCGGCGGTCTTCACGGTCGTCTCGGTCGTCTCGGTCCGGTCGGTCCGGTCGGTCCGGTCGGTCCGGTCGGTCCGGTCGGTCCGGTCGGTCCGGTCGGTCCGGTCGGTCCGGTCGGTGAGGATCAGATCGATGCGGCGCAGGGCGGGCTGGGTCGCCCGGTGCAGGCGCTCCACGTCCATGCCCTCGTCACCGAGTACGACCATCAGCGCGGTGTCGCCGACCGCGTAGAACGCGGCGCAGCCGTGGCTGCCGTAGGCCACCGTGCGGTGCAGGGCGCCGCGGGCGGTCGCCTCCGCGGTGCGGCGGGCGAGGCCGAGGCCGGCCGCGGCGAGGGCGGCGAGGCCCTCCGGATCGATGGAGTCGGCGGTGTCGGCGGCGATCAGCAGTCCGTCCGCCGCCGCCAGCGCCGTGTCGGTGATACCGGTCACCTGCTCCCGCAGGCCGCGCATCTCCCGCGCGAGGGCTGTGTGGTCCATGAGTGCAACTCCCCTAATTCTGATCGCATATGACCGTCTTTTTTCTGTGGGGGTGTACGTGGGGGTATACGTGGGGCTTCCGCCGGGGCTTCCCGTCGGAGTTCTCCGCGTCGGGATTCCACAGTGGGTTTCTGCGTGGGGTTTCTGCCTGTTTCCTGCGTGGGGCTGTTATTTCGCCGTGGGGTTCCGCAGGCGGAAGAACTCCTTCCAGCCGGTGCCGGTGCCGTTGCCTTCCGTCGTGAGGGCTTCGTTGATGCCGCTGGCGCCGGGGCTGCGGCGCGGCAGGGCCGTCGCTTCCGGCGCCGACGGCTGCCGGGGCGGCGGCGGGGCCGGTTCGCGGGGGCGGATGCCGTGCCCGTCGGGCGGCAGCCGGACCGGGATCGGCCGGGGCGCGTCCACGCACTCCAGGAGCCCCTCCGCCAGCATCCGGGCCACCTCGACGGTGACGGTGTAGACCCCGCGCCCGGTCCGGAAGGCGAGGTCCCGGGCGGTGCGCCGGCCGTCGGCATGGGCGAGCAGCTCGCGTTGCAGCACGCCGAGCCGGCCGGCCGCGTAGGACAGGGAGGCGGGCACGGGCCGTTCCCGGTCCGGGCGCACGGGATACGGCTGCTCCAGGAGCGCGCCGAGCTTGCGGGACGCCACCTGGAGCAGCCGGGTGGGCGGCTCGCCCACGGCGACCGGGGCGGGCGGCGGCCCGGTCGCCGGACCGCGTTCGCAGCCGTCGACGCTGCCCGCGACGACCGCGAACACGGCGTCCTGGAGAGCCATCGCGCAGACCACCCGGAGCTGGGCGGCCCCCGCGTAACCGTGGGCGATCAGCCCGGCGGCCGGCCAGCGCACGCCGCCCGACTCGCGCACCAGCCCGGCCCACTCCTCCCCGCCGATCCGGCCGGAGCGCAACAGCAGTGCCTCGGGTGCGGGGGCGCCCGGCGACTCGACCGCGACGACCAGCCCGCCGTGCAGATGGAAGATGCCGCCGGGCGAGCCGAGGACGTGCAGTTCCCCGGTGAAGCCTTCCCGGCCGCACGCGGCGAGGTCGCGTGCCAGCAGTTCGTAGCCCGACATCACTCCCCTTGGACCTCTCGCACATACGCCTGACGCGTAGCGCTGAGGAGGGAATGTGTATCAGTCCGTACGCATATTCCAGCGAGGGATTTCCGACCTGCCCTCAGCTGACGGAAGTTGCTCCGCCGATGGACTCAATTCGCTTTGTTCGGAGCCCATTTGACCGGTTGAAAGACCTCGGTCGTTCTGTCAGGGAGCCTTGTCCGAGGGCGCTTCCGGCGCGGTGGAGGCCGTCGGAGAAGCCGTGGGGGAGGCCGTGGCGGAAGCCGTCGAAGAGGCCTTCGGCGCCGCCACCGGCGCCACGCCCGCCGCTGTCGCGCCCCTCGGCCGTGGTGCGTGCCGCAGGGCCTGCTCGCGGGAGTAGGCGTGCAGGTAGCCCACCACCGTGTTCGTCACGGCCACCAGGGGCACCGCCACGATCGCGCCGCCGATGCCGGCCACCATGCCGCCCGCGGCGACCGACAGAACCACCGCCAGCGGGTGGACGCGCACCGCGCGGCCGAGGATGAACGGCTGGAGGATGTGGCCCTCGATCTGCTGCACGGCCAGCACCACCGCCAGGGTCATCACCGCGGTGAACACGCCCTGGGTGACCAGCGCGACCACGACCGCCAGCGCGCCGGAGGCGACCGCGCCGACGAGCGGGATGAAGGAGAACAGGAAGATGAAGACGGCGAGCGGGACGGCCATCGGCACGTCGAGGAAGTAGATGCCGAGGCCGATGAAGATCGCGTCGATCAACGCGACTATCACCGTGCCGCGCACATACGCCGTGAGCGTCGCCCAGGCCCGCGGACCCGCGCCCGCCACGCCCGGCCGGGCCGCGGCCGGGACCAGCTTGAGCGTCCACTCCCAGATGCGC
This sequence comes from Streptomyces sp. NPDC102259, assembly GCF_044766465.1. Taxonomy (NCBI): domain Bacteria; kingdom Bacillati; phylum Actinomycetota; class Actinomycetes; order Kitasatosporales; family Streptomycetaceae; genus Streptomyces; species Streptomyces sp. NPDC102259. Next base: position 128,650 of record NZ_JBIWMA010000014.1, read on the forward strand.
TTGCCGTCGTACAGCAGGAAGAGCGTCGAGAAGAAGGCCAGGAGGATCCCGGTCAGCGCCTCGACGACGACGGTGACGCCCTCCAGGCCCGCCGAGGTGATCGAGTCCGTGTTGTCGCCGATGGCGTCCCGCAGGTTCTTGGCGATGCCGTTGATCTGCTTGTCGGTGACGTGGAAGGGGCTGTTGAGCAGCCACCGGCGCAGATCGTCGATGCCGTCCTGGACCTGGTCGGAGAGGTTGTCGATGTTCGCCATGACCTGCCAGGTCACGAACCAGCCCATCAGCCCGATGACGACGAACCCGAGGATCGCCGTCAGCGCGGTGGCCGCTCCGCCGGGCACTCCGGCCCGCTTCAGCCGGGCCACGGTGGGCTGGAGGAGCGCGGTGAGGAGCAGCGCGACCACGAAGGACATGACGACGAGTTGGATCGCGCTGATGGCCTTCATCAGCACCCAGACGGTCCCGGCGAGCACCAGCAGCCGCCAGCCCGCCTCGGCGGCGACCCGGACCCCCCACGGCACGGCCTGGGCGGGGTCGGGGCGCGGCGCGGAGGGCACGAGCTCGTCCGGGTAGGACTCGGCGGCCGGTTCGGCGGTGTCCGGCGGTGTGGGCTCCGGCTCGGCGGCGCTCTCCCGCCGCTCACGCTCGACCTCGGCACGCCGTTCGTCGAGCCGCTCACCCATCTCGCTCAGTCCGGCACCGAGCCGGCCGAGCCACCCTGGAACTCGCGACATGATCCGTCCTCTTCCCCCGTCTTCCCCCACCACTCCCCCTGGAGTCGTCGGTCCCGGCCGTACCGACCGTACAGGGCGAAAGCCCCTCCCCCTAGGACGGGGAGGGGCTGCGCAAGGTTGAGCGGCGGACGGCGGATCCGGCTCAGTACGAGCCGTTGGCCAGCCAGTAGTTCCAGGCGTCGCAGGGGCTGCCGTAGCGGTCGTTCATGTAGTTCAGGCCCCATTTGATCTGGGTCGCCGGGTTGGTCCGCCAGTCCGCGCCGGCGGACGACATCTTCGAGCCGGGGTAGGCCTGCACGAGACCGTAGGCGCCCGACGAGGGGTTGACCGCCTGGTAGTTCCAGGTGGACTCGTGGTCCACGATGTTGCTGAAGCACTGGAACTGGCCGCTGGGCACCATCTGGCGCGCGATGGCCTGGACCTCGGCGACGGTGTACGAGGCCTGCTGCGGGAAGCTGCCGGCCGACGAGGTCGACGCGACCTCGGTGTCGGCCTTGGTCTCCGCGGCCTCGGCCGCCTTCTCCTTGGCCTCCTGGGCCGCCTTCTCCTTGGCCAGGGCCGCCTTCTGCTTGGCGACCGCGTCCTTGGCCGCCTGCTTACGGGCGGACTCCTCCGCCGTCTTCTTGGCGGTGGTGTCCGCGGCGATGGCCTGGACGTCGGCCTGCTGCGTCAGCGAGGCCGTCTGTACCTGGGCCTGCTGCCCTACGGGTAAGTCCGAGAGGAGGGTCGCTTCGCCCGCCGTCGCCTCGGCGTCGTCGTTGGGCTGGGCCACGCTGCCCTGGGCGACTCCCATGACAGCGCCGACAGTGGTGACCGCGGTGGCAGAAGCCACGGCGAATCCCCGGGCCGATATCCGGCTCACGCGGTTTCCTTCTGTTGTGCCGTCGGATGGAGAACTGCACGACCAGGGCCGCGTGGGCTTAGTACCAGTGGTTGGCCTGCCAGAACGACCATGCCTCACAGGGGCTGCCGTAACGGCTGTCCATGTAGTTCAGGCCCCACTTGATCTGGGTGGCCGGGTTGGTCTGCCAGTCGGAGCCGGCGGACGCGTACTTACCGGCGGGCAGGGCCTGGAAGAGTCCGTAGGCGCCGGAGGAGGCGTTCACGGCGTGGTAGTTCCAGCTGGACTCGTGGTCCACGATGTTGCTGAAGCACTGGAACTGGCCGCTGGGCACCATCTGGGCCGCCATCGCCTGGATCTGCGCGACGGAGTAGGAGCTCTGGATCGGGAAGTCGCCCGAGCTGCGGCTGGCCTTGGTCTTGGCCTCCGCGCGGTCCTTGGCAGCCTTCTCGGCTGCCTCCTTCTTCGCGATCGCCGACTTGGCGGCGGCCTTGCGGGCCGACTCCTCCGCGTCCTTCTTCGCACCCTCGTCCGCGGCGATGGCCTGTACGTTGGCCTGCTGCGTGAGGGATGCCGTCTGCACCTGGGCCTGCTGGCCCACGGGTATGTCGGCGAGGAGCGTCGCGTCGCTGGCCGTCGCTTCAGCGTCGTTGGGCTGCGCGACGCTGCCCGAGGCAACGCCGACGACGCTTCCGACAGCGGTGACCGCCGTGGCCGAGGCCACTGCGAATCCCCGGACCGAGATCCGGCTCACACGGTTTTCCTTCCAGCGTCGCCCGCTTCGGTGACCCTGGCGGACGCAATCGTGCCCTTGTCGCTGGTCTCCGAACTGCGGGGTCACAGGAGACACGGGCCCGGTGGGCAACTCCCGATGAAGGAGTGCCACATGGTGCACGGGCGGCATACGACGGTCGGTATGGAGTTGAAGGTGATGCTCAAGCGGTGCCGTACTGCTGGGGGCACAGATGTGTCGCATGCGGGGCCTGACAGGACTGAGACTTTGCCGTAACCAGACTGCGCAAGGCAATTCCGAGTTGCGTGTGAAAGCTCACACCCGTGGGGACCCTGGGGATTTCGCGAAACCCCCACATACGTCGGCGCCGCCCGACTAGGCTCACAGCCTTTGTCGGACGGCGCCAACCACCGCTCGCCCCCCGTCAATTGGGGCGGGTCATTCAGATCTGCCCATCCTCCAGCATTTCGGTCACAAGTGCTGCGATCTGGGACCTCTCGGACCTGTTCAGCGTGACGTGCGCGAAGAGCGGATGGCCCTTCAGTTTCTCGACGACGGCGACCACGCCGTCATAACGCCCGACGCGCAGATTGTCCCTTTGCGCCACATCGTGGGTCAGAACCACCCGGGAATTCGCGCCGATCCGGGACAGAACGGTGAGAAGCACATTCCGCTCGAGCGACTGCGCCTCGTCGACGATCACGAAGGCGTCGTGGAGGGAACGGCCCCGGATGTGGGTCAGGGGCAGGACCTCCAGCATCCCTCGCGCGGTGACCTCCTCGATGACCTCGCGGCTGGTGACCGCGGACAGCGTGTCGAAGACCGCCTGCGCCCAGGGGCCCATCTTGTCGGCCTCGGAACCGGGCAGATAGCCCAGCTCCTGTCCGCCCACCGCGTACAGCGGCCGGAAGACCATCACCTTCTGGTGCTGGCGGCGCTCCAGGACCGCCTCCAGACCCGCGCAGAGCGCGAGCGCGGACTTGCCGGTGCCGGCCCGGCCGCCCATCGACAGGATCCCGACGTCCGGGTCGAGCAGCAGATCGAGCGCGATGCGCTGCTCGGCGCTGCGGCCCTTGATGCCGAAGGCCTCACGGTCGCCGCGCACGAGGCGGACGTCGCCGTCGGCGGTGACCCGGCCCAGGGCCTTGCCCCGCTCCGACTGGATGGTCAGACCGGTGTGCACGGGAAGGTCGGCGACCTCGGGAACGTGGAGGTGCCCCTCCTCGAAGAGGATGTCCACCTGCTCGCCGGACAGGGTCAGTTCGGACATTCCGGTCCAGCCGGAGGAGCCCGTGATGGCGAGTTCGGCGCGGTACTCCTCAGCGAGGAGGCCGACCGACGACGCCTTGATCCTGAGCGGGAGGTCCTTCGACACGACCGTGACGTCGAAACCCTCGGCCTGGAGATTACGGGCGACCGCGAGGATGCGGGAGTCGTTGTCACCCAGGCGGTAGCCGGAAGGCAACACGCTGGGGTCCGAGTGGTTGAGCTCGACACGGACGGTGCCGCCGAGTTCCCCGATCGGGATGGGGGCGTCGAGGCGACCGAACTTCACCCGGTAGTCGTCCAGCAGGCGCAGCGCCTGCCGGGCGAAGTAGCCGAGCTCCGGATGGTGCCGCTTGGCCTCCAGTTCCGTGACCACGACGATGGGGAGCACTACCTCGTGCTCGTCGAAGCGGGTCAGGGCGTTCGGGTCGGCCAGCAGGACGCTGGTGTCGAGAACATAGGTGCGCCGGTCTGGCATACGGCGCTTTGTGCTGGTCACCACGGAAGGACGTACCCCCTCGGATGAGGTCGGGGAGCGACGGAGTGGAGCTGGACCGGTCGTCGGCCGCTTCGCACGGGCCGAGAACCGGCCCCCCGCTGCTTCTTCCGTGCCGTGACCGCACGGTCGGGCTGGTGCAAAAGGGCCTCCCGGGCGGACGGCCCCGTGCCGCCCGCTGAGATCCGACACCCGTGGTTCGGGCGTCGGCCTGCTTGGCTTATGCCCTCGAACAAGCGCCGCCATGCCACGGCATATGACGGCGCGCCGGTGAACTCCTCGTTACTTCCGCCCCGACCGGGGTAAACGGGACGCCCGCGAAGGACGCCCCGGGGCTCGTTCCTCAGCCGCCGTAACGGCGGTGACGGGCCGCGTAGTCGCGCAGGGCGCGCAGGAAGTCGACCTTGCGGAAGGCCGGCCAGAAGACCTCGCAGAAGTAGTACTCCGCATGGGCCGTCTGCCACAGCATGAATCCGGACAACCGCTGCTCGCCGCTGGTACGGATCACCAGATCGGGGTCGGGCTGGGCGCCGGTGTAGAGGTGGCGGCCGATCAGATCGACGCTGACGGAGTCGGCGAGGTCCTCCATCGAGGTGCCCTTGTCCGCCGCGTCCACGATCATCGAGCGCACGGCGTCGGCGATCTCCTGGCGGCCGCCGTAGCCGATGGCGACGTTGACCAGTATCCCGTCGACGTGGGAGGTGGACTCCTCGGCGACCTTCAACGCGGTCTGTACATGGGAGGGGAGGATGTCCGGGGTGCCGACGTGGTGGACGCGCCAGCGGCCGTCGGCCGCGAGGGTGTGCACGACGTCCTCGATGATGCCGAGGAGCGGGACGAGTTCGTCGTCGGGGCGGTCGAGGTTGTCCGTCGACAGCAGCCAGAGGGTGACGACCTCGACGTCCGTCTCGGAGCACCAGCCGAGGAACTCCTCGATCTTCTCCGCACCGGCGCGGTGGCCGTGCTCGGTGGTGGAACCCGAGGCCTTCGCCCAGCGTCGGTTGCCGTCCATGATGACGCCGATGTGCTTCGGCACCTGAGCGTGGTCCAGGTGACCTTCCACCCGGCGTGCGTACAGCCTGACCAGAAGGCCGCGCAGCTTGTCGCGCAGGTTCACGTGATTGTCAGCCCCTCCGTACGGTGCGGTCCCCGCGGGGCGCAGCCTACCCCTGCGGGGCCAGGGTCGTTGACGGGCGGGAAGCGCGGCCACCGCACGAGCGACTGTGCCGGGGCAAAAAAACGGGCCGGTCCGTGGGGGGGAGACGGACCGGCCCGAGGGGGGGCTTCCACCATAACCCTTCGTAAGTGATGCTGCGTGCATCGGCGCGCCACAACTACTCTCCGGAGTCGTCCGGCGACGCGGCGGTGCCCGCGGAATGCGTAGTTCATGGGTGACTCATGGCCGAAACGCAACGGATTCCCAGGGGAATGGACCCGGTCACCGAGGGAAGCTGAGGTTTTGGAGCGGCTTGAGGTCCCGTCCGCCCCACGTCGGCCCGTCCCCCCGACGGGCTACTCCGGCCGCGAACGCCCGCTTGACGCGGGCGTCACCGCGCAGCCCCCTCCACTGCGCGGTGACGTCCACGCAGCTTTGCGTACGCGAATTGCCTGAATAAGAACTTACGCGAGGTCGACAGGGGACCTGAACCGATCGCGATAACGATGTGGAAACTCTGTGGAGGCGAGGACCGGAGCGCGGGAGGGCACAGACCTGAGCGCGGGAAGCGGGAAGGGCGGTTCCTGGCCAGTCCCGCGCTACGGGCGGCGGGCCTCGAAGAGATGGCGGGTGCTGTGCGCGACGAAGGGGCCGTCGGCCTCGATCCGCTCGTGCAGGGCGCGGAGTTGGGGCCGGTAGGCCTCCACCGTGAAGCCCGGGACCGTCCACACCACCTTGCGCAGGAAGTGGACCACGGCGGCGACGTCGTGGAACTCGACGCGGAGCCGCTCCGTCCGCAGGCCGACGACCTCCAGCCCTGCCGCCTCCGCTCCGGCGCGCTCGCGCTCGGGATGCCGGCCGCCGCTCACCTGTTCCGGCTGCGGCCCGAGGAAGTACTCGACGAGCTCGAAGACGCTGCGCGGACCGACGTGCTGGGCGAAGTAGGTACCGCCGGGCCGGAGCACCCGGGCGATCTCGTCCCAGAGGGGCCGCACCGGATGCCTGCTGGCGACCAGGTCGAAGGTGGAGTCCGCGAAGGGCAGCGGGGCGTCCTCCGGGGACGCCACGACCGCGATGCCACGTGGGCGCAGCAGGGCGGTGGCCTTGGCGACGTTCGCCGGCCAGCCCTCGGTCGCGACGGTCAGCACGGGGGCCTTGGGGGCTGCCCGGCCGAGGGCGAAGTCCAGGACCTCCCCTCCCCCGGTCTGCACGTCGAGCGCGGCGCTCGCGCCCGCCAGCCGTCCGGCCAGCGACATCGCGTAACCCCAGGAGGGCCGCTCCTCGGTGGCCCGTCCCTCGAACCAGGAGAAGTCCCACCCGTCGACGGGGACGGCGGCCCCTTCGGCCAGGAGGGCTTCGAAGGCGGGCTCCGCGTGGTCGCTGTCGTCACCGGTGTCCCGGCCCTTGTCGTCCATACGGGGATGGTGGCAGAGGGGTCAGGGGGGTGCCGCCGATTTTCGGCGACCCGTCACGCGTAGCGCGGCGGCCCGACCCCGTTGCCGAGGCGCGGGTCTCGGTGAGGCGGAGCACGTTCGGAATGCTCACGTCGGTGTGCGGGAACAGGGCCTGTGTTCCGGCTCGCTACGGTGCAAGGGATCCAGAGGGCCCAGAGGGTCCAGGGGATAGCGACACGGCCGAGGGGAGACGGGGATGGCGCGCTGGCGGGACGGGCGGGGCGAACTCGTGGTGGGCGACGTAAACCGCGACGCGGGCGGAGACGGGGGTGGGGTCGGGGGCGAAGGCGGGGTCGGCTTCCGGGTGCCCCTGGAGATCGCCGCCTCCTACCGGGCCCGTACCCGGGGGCTGCTCGGGCGGGACTCGGTGGACGGGGCGATGCTGCTGTCGCCCGCCGGCAGCGTGCACACCTTTCGTATGCGCATGCCGATCGACGTCGCGTATCTGGACCGACGGCTCCGCGTCATCGCCGTACGCACCATGCGGCCGGGACGGCTGGGCCTGCCCCGGCTGCGGTCCCGCCACGTACTGGAGGCGGCGGCCGGGGCGATGGAGGGGTGGGGGCTGCGGGCGGGGGTGCGGGTGGAGGTGAGGGTCAGCTCGTCGTGCGCGGGAACGTGACCTCCACCCTGCGGTTCTTCTTGCGGCCGGCCTCGGTGGAGTTGTCGGAGATGGGGTACTGCTCGCCGTAGCCGCGGACCTCGAAGGTGATGTCCGGGTCGTTCAGATCGCCCGCGAGTTCCGCCTGGACGGCGTCCGCCCGCTGCTTCGACAGGACGTCGCCGTGCCCGGAGGAGCCCAGGTTGTCCGTGAAGCCGAAGACCCGGACCACGGTGGTGTTGTTCTGCTTCTTGATCTCCGCGGCGATCGTGGCGATACGGGACTTCGCCTCCGCGCCGAGCTTCGCGCTGTCCTTGCCGAAGAGGACCTCTGCCTGGAGCGCGAACGTCACGTCCGCGTTGGTGTCCTCCCGGCGTTCGTCGCCCGACTCGTCCTCGACGACCTGCTTGATGTCGAGCACCTTGGGCTCGGCGAGGGTGCCGCCCTCGGGGAGCTTGAGGTCGGGGTCGTTGGGGTCGACCTCCACGGGCGCGGTGGCGGTGGGTTCGGTGCCGGGGGGAACGCTGGGGGTGGTGTCGGCTTCGGCGGCAGGGGCCATGCCGACCATCACGAGGGTGGCCGCGGCCACCGCCAGAGTGAGACGTGGGGTCATGATCGGCCTCACCCGGAGATCTTGATGACCCCGCTGGGGAACAGCGGGAGTTGGAAGGAGACGTCCGTCGAGCTCGCGGGGGGCGCGGGGAACTGGAGGAAGACGTCGATGGATTCGCCGGCCTTGATCGTCGAGAAGCCCGTCGTCGTCAGGGGGCGGCCTTCGGTGTCACGGAGGACGTAATAGCGCTTCTTGCTCTTGGAGTCGACGAGGGTCGCGCCGCCCAGTGACAGTCCATTGTTGATGATCTCGGTCTCGTTGCCGCTCAGAGCGGACGGGATCACCGCCTCCGACCCGCTGTCGTTCTTCAGGGCGCCGTTCACGGTGACGAAGCCACCCGAGTCCCGTACGGCGGACGTGATCTGGAGGAGCAGCCCGCTCGGGCCCTTCAGTTCGGCGATCGGATCCTCCGACTGACCTTCCTGCGGGTCCGGCTGCGACCCACCGGTTCGCGAGGCGGACGACGAGCTCTCCGGCTTCTTGTCGTCGTCCCCGCCCCCGGCGCAGGCCGCCGAACCGACTGCCAGCCCCGCCACGACCGCGAGCGCGACCATCCCCCTGCGGGCTTTCGCAGTGAACCGCATGCTCATCACTCCGCTTCTTTCTGAACTCGTCGATCGCATGTCAGTCGGTGGCCAGGTGGACGGCGAAGAGGTCCTCGGGTCCGGGCAGATCCGTGAGATCGTCCGGGTCCAGCTCCCACTCTTCCCCGTCCTCGCAGGTCAGCGTCGGCAGCGTGGCGTCGTCCTCACCCGGCGGTTCGCCCGACGGTTCGCCCGACGGTTGGCCCGACGGCTCACCCGACGGTGGAACCGACGGTGGATCCGGCGGTTCGAAGGTGCACAGGGAGTCGATCACGGCCGTGGCGGTGGCGTGTGACTTCGTGGTGCTCGTCTCAGGGATCACGGAGTCACCCGCCGACTTGTTCGCCTGGACGGTGACCCGATAGCCCAGGAGTCCCTTGGGTTGGCACTGAACGTTGCCCGCGTCGTTCAGCGCCGCGAGCTGGTCCGCCCGCCAGCACGCATTGTTCCCACCGTTCCCGTCGAAGATGCTCTGCCATCTCGTCGGGTCCAGGACGTCCAGCTTCCACAGGTCGGCGAGATCGTCTCTGGTCTCCTGAGCGGCCGCCAGCGCCGCCGCGTCGGCGGCGGTCTGGGCGCCGTTGCGGTTCACCGCGGCCTGACCGACCGCGAAGTACGCGAACGCGAGAAAGAGCAGGCCCGCCACCACCACGATGTAGATGGGGAAGACCTGCCCTGCGTCGCCGTACGTGCGCCTGCGGAGTCGTGTCAGGGGGCCACCTTGGTGATCTGGGCCCTTAGCTTGTCCACGATCGTCTGGCCCAGGTTCGTGTTGGCGATCAGGACCACGATCGCCACCACCACCGCGATGATGCCCAGGTACTCGACGGCGGTCTGTCCCCTGTCGTCGTAGGCGCGGCGCCGTACGGCCCGCACCGTCGTGTTCGTCCAGCCGCTCACCCGGACCTTGGCCGCGACGGCGGTCTTCAGCAGCAGGTCGCTCATGGCGTTCCTCCCCATCGGTGGCGTGACCGGCAACGTAAGACCGTGCGTCCACGTCGGAGAAGGGCCCCTGGGCCCAATTCCGGGCCCAGTCGGAAGTTCGGCGCGGTGTTCGGCGGGGTCTCATGAGGTCACCGCCGTGCCGAGCCATTTGGCCGCGGCCTCGGAGCGGCTGCTGCTGTGCAGCTTGGCGAAGATGCGGTTGATGTGGTTCTTGACCGTCTTCTCGCTGATGAAGCAGGTGGCGGCGATCTGCTGGTTGTTCATGCCCGACGCGATGAGGTCCATGATCTCCGCCTCCCTCGCGCTGAGTTGGAACCCCGCCCTCGATACTGACGACGACTGTCTCACGATTGGTTGCAACTGCGAAAGCGCTTCCGTGGAAGTCTCTGAAAATAGGGAAGATGGGTCCGCTTTGACGTGTGCAGTAGCATCGCTTCGCAGGTGTGCCAGTACCGCTGTCGCCGCCGTCGGGGTGAAGTGGGCGCGGCCCCGGGTGACGTCGCGCACCGCCGACACCAACTCGTCCACGGTGAACTCCCCATGGACGAGGTAGCCCCCGGCCCCACCGCGCAGGGCCTGCTGGACGATCTCGGCCTCGTGGCTGTACGTCAGCATCACGACCCGGGTGATCCGCGCCAGGTACGGAAGGGCCGAGAGGCCGTCCACGCCGGGCATGCGGACGTCCAGCAGCACGACGTCGGGGCGGTGCCGGCGGGCCGCCTCGTAGGCCTCGCGGCCGTCCGCCGCCTGGGCGACGACCGTGATGTCCTCCCGGCCGGAGAGCAGGGCGGTCAGGCCCGCGCGGACCACCGGGTTGTCGTCGGCCACGACCACGCGGACGGGACAGGGCCTGGGTGGGGGCGGGAAGAGCGGCTGCTCGGCACCGGGGCGGTGGGGCGGTCGGTCCGGCATCAGACGACCTCCTCTGTGAGCGCGGCCAGCGGGAGTTCCAGGCGCACCTCGGTGCCCCGGGAGCCGTGGCCGTGGCCGATGCGGATGCGGGCGCCGACGGAGGCGGCCCGCTCGGTCATGCCGACCAGGCCGAAGTGGCCGGTGCGGCGCAGCTGTTCGAGGGTGGCCTCGGGCGGGAGGCCACGGCCGTCGTCGCGGACGCTCAGGGTGAGGAGCTCGCCGTTCACGGCCGCTCGCACCTCCACATGGGTCGGGGCCGCGTGGCGGTGGGCGTTCTCCATGGCCTCCGAGGTGATCGTGAGGAGCTGTCGGGCCACCGCGGGCGGGACGGGGAGCGTGGCGCGGTCGCCGGAGGCGTGGTAGCTGACCGGCAGGCCCGTCCGGTCCTCGAACACGTCCGCGTGGGCGGCCAGTTCGGGCAGGAGGTCGACGTCCTGCGCCGGGTCGGACTCCCGGCGCAGGTCGGTGAGGAGTTCGCGGGACTCGGCGGCGGCGCGGCGTGCGGCGCGGGCGACCAGTTCGGCGTGTTGCCGCACGATGACCGGGTCCATGCCCGGCGAGCCCGCCGAATGGGCCAGGGCGTCCGCGGCGAGGGCCACCCCGTGCAGCGTCTTGGCCACCGAGTCGTGCATCTCGCGGGCCAGTCGCGCGCGTTCGGCGGCGACCGCCTCGGTACCGGCCAGCCGGGCCTTGACGGCGGTCAGGGCCTGGGTGGCCGCGCCGAAGCGGAGCATGAGGTGGCGCAGCGACGAGCCCATCGCGCCGGTGATGACGCAGAGGCCCGGCAGCAGCAGTCGCTCGGCGAGGCCGACGCCGGGCTCCCTCACGAGGGTCGCGTGGACCAGCAGCAGGATCAGCGACTGGAGGGACGCGAAGCAGGCGGCGCCCCGCCAGCCGTAGACGATGCCGGCCAGCAGCGGGGTGCAGACGCTGACGTAGGCGAGCGTGGTGTCCGGCCCGGCCGAGATCAGCAGCAGGGTGCCGAACAGGGTGTCCACGGCCAGCAGGGAGGGGTGGCGCAGGAGAAGGGGGCCGAAGCGTTCCCAGTCGCGGAAGAGTACGTAGGACCCCATGAAGGTGACGACCACGGCCGCGCCCACCAGGCGGGTGCTCAGGCCCGGGGCGGCGTTGAGGAGGGCCGCGGGGGTGGCGACCGCGATCATGGCCAGCCGGAACCCGAACACCTGGCGGCACATCGCCTGGAGCGCGTTGACCTGGAGGCGGACGTCCTCCTGTATCGACGGCTCGGCCGTCGTCGTGGCCGCCGTCTTGACCGTCGTCGTGGTCGTCGTCATGGCCGTCATCCCGTCCGCCTACTCGCCCGTGATCGAGCTGAAGTCCGTGCCGGAGCCGAGCAGCATCCCCGCGCCGAGGAGGAGCATCGTCGCCGGGACCATGAACGTGGTGATCATCAAGGTGGCCTTGGGGACCGCGCGGGCCGCCTTGCGGCGGGCGTTCTGCGCGTCCGTCCGGCGCATGTCCTTGGCGATCGAGACGAGCGTGTCGACGATCGGCGCGCCGAGCTCCTCGCCCTGCTGGAGCGCCGTGACGAACATGGCGACCTGCTCGGAGTCGTTGCGGCGGCGCAGCTCCTGGAAGGCCTCACGGCGGCTCACGCCGAGGTCCATCTGACGCAGCGTGATGCGGATCTCGTCCGCCCAGGGGCCCTCGTACCTGGACGCCACCCGGTCGAGGGCCTGGCGGAAGCCGAGGCCCGCGCTCACCACCACGGCGAGGACGTCGAGGAAGTCCGGCAGGGTCCGTTCGATGGCGTCCTTGCGGACCCGGATCGCGGACCAGATGCCGACCTCGGACCAGAACACGCCGAAGGCGAGCATGAGCAGCGCGACGAAGAAGCTGCCCTGGAGCAGCGCGGCGAACGCGCCGAGGGCGCCGATACCGCCGTAGACCGCGCGCCGGGCCGCGTAGCGGTCGATGGTCAGGCCGCCCGGGTTGCCCGCGAGGTCGATCCTGCGCCGGTATCGGGTGACCTGCTTGGGGCCCATCAGACGCAGGACGGCGGGGGCGTAGCGCATGCCCATGCGGTCGACGAGCGAGCCGACGGCGCCGGTGCGGGTCGAGCCGACCTCCAGGGCCAGCGCGAGGTCGCTGGGCAGCTTCACGTCGGCCCGGTACATGCGGATGCCGGCGAACATGCCCCAGACGCTGAGGCCCACGGCCAGTGCGAGCAGAAGTTCCATCCCCTACGCCACCTCCTGCTCAGACGTCGATCCGGGACATGCGGCGGATGAGGACGAAGCCGACCGCGTAGAGGCCGAACGCGATGATCACGCAGGCCTGGCCGACGGCCGAGCCCGTCATGCGGTCCAGCGTTCCGGCCTCGACGCTGTTCATCAGGAACAACGCCCCGACCCCCAGCGCCGGCACCGCGTAGGACGTCATGTTCACCTGCGACAGCTGGGTCCGGACCTCGCGCCGGGTCTCCTTGCGTTCCTCCAGCGTCTCCGTCAGGTTGCGCAGGGCGCCGACGACCTGGCCGCCGGCCCGGTTGGAGAGGACCAGGGTGGTGACGAGGACGACCAGTTCGCGGGAGGGGAGCCGGTCGGCGAGCTCGCCCAGCGCGTCGTCCATGGAGTGACCCACCGCCAACTGGTTGGCCACCTTGGCAAGTTCCTCGCCCGCCGGGGCCTCCAGCTCCTCCGCCGCCATGCCGATCGCGGTGCGCAGCGCCAGGCCCGCATGGGTGGCGTTGGCCAGGATGCGGGCCAGTTCGGGGAGTTGGTTGATGAACTTCTCGATGCGTTTCTGACGTTGCCAGTTGAGGAACTGCCAGGCCGCCCAGACGCCCAGGAGGCCGGCGATCGGGCCGAAGAAGGGGGCCAGGGTGGCCTCGCCGATCAGCCACAGGCCGGCCACCGCCGCCAGCATGTAGACGAAGAACTCGCCGGGCGTCACGTCCAGGCCGGTCGCCACCAGCTTCAGCTCCAGCTCGCGGCCCGTGTTCGTGCGGCGCAGCCGTCGGTCCAGGGTGCGGAAGCGGCGCCGGCGGCCGGTGCCGGGCAGCCGGCCGGTGTAGGAGAGGCGTTCCACCAGCTCCGCCCGCTGGGCCCGGCCCCGCGTGTACGCGTGCAGGCCGGCGACGGCCAGGGCGCAGGTCAGAAGGGTTCCGCCGGTGGTGAGGGTGATCAGGTCGTCGAGGTCCATCAGCGTTACCGGGCTTCCCTTGTCGTCAGTTCGTGTGCCGCGCGCGCCACCCCGAACGCCTGCGGGATCGGCTGGCTCGCCATGTACAGGCGGTCCGCGGTGCGGCGTGGGAGGGGGAAGTACTCGAAGGCTCCGTGGACGCGGCCGTCGGCGGTCATCGGCTGGGCGTTGAAGCGGGCGATCGTCGCCAGCCGGTACGGCTCTCCGCCGTGGCTGTCGAGCACGGCTATCTCGGTGATGCGGCGGGCGCCGTCGGCGAAGCGGGTGAGCTGGACGACGACGTCCACCGCGCTGTTGATCTGGTCGTGCAGCGCGACGAAGGGGATCTCGACGTCCGACATCGACGCGAGGGTCTGCAGGCGCATCAGGGCGTCCTCCGCGCTGTTGGCGTGGACCGTGGCCAGGGAGCCGTCGTGACCGGTCGACATCGCCTGGAGCATGTCGAGCGACTCACCGCCCCGGACCTCGCCGACCACGATCCGGTCCGGGCGCATCCGCAGGGAGTTGCGGACCAGGTCGCGGATGGTGATGCGGCCGTTGCCCTCGACGTTCGGAGGCCGGGACTCCAGGCGGATCACATGCGACTGCTGGAGCTGGAGTTCCGCCGAGTCCTCGATGGTGATGATGCGTTCGCCGTCCGGGATCAGGCCCGAGAGCGCGTTCAGCAACGTGGTCTTGCCGGTGCCCGTCGCGCCCGAGACGATCACGTTGAACTTGGCCTGCACGAGACCCGCCAGCAGGTACAGCATCTGCTCGTCCAGCGAGCCGAAGCCGATCAGTTCGTGCAGGGTGAAGGACCGCGGGAAGCGGCGGATGGTGAGGGTGGGGCCGGTCAGCGACAGCGGGGGGATGATGACGTTGACCCGTTCGCCCGACGGAAGCCGCGCGTCGACCATCGGGTTCGTCTCGTCGACGCGGCGGTTGACGGTGGAGACGATGCGTTCGATCGTCTGCATCAGCTGGTCGTTCGACGCGAAGCGGATGGGCAGTTGTTCGACCCGGCCGCCCCGTTCGACGAAGATCGCGTCGGGTCCGTTCACCATGATCTCGGTGATCGACGCGTCTTCGAGGAGGGGCTCCAGGATGCCCAGGCCCAGTGCCTCGTCGACCACCCGGCGGATCAGCTGGGAGCGCTCCACCGTCGACAGGACCGGGCCCTCGCGGCTGATGATGTGTCCCAGCACCCGCTCCAGCCGCGCCCGGCGCTCGGCGGCGGCCAGCGAGCTCATCTCGGCGAGGTCGATCTCCTCCAGCAGCTTGGCGCGGTAGGAGGTCACCAGATGGCCGTCCTCGCCCCGGCCGCCGTTCTCCTCGGGGGAGCTGATGCGTGCCCGCAGGCTCATGTCGGATGCCCTTCCCTCAGTGGTCGACCGGCATCGTGGCCGTCTTGTGCGCCTCGAAGTCCCCGAAGCCGGGGATGACGGACGGGATGGTGACGGTGGCGGTCACCCGCACCTCGTCGCCCAGGTACGCGGGCGAGCAGCTCGCGTTCAGCCAGCTGCTGACCGCCCGTTGACAGTCCCCCGCGTAGTCCTCGCGGAGCGACGCGCTGCGCGCGCCCGCCCGCGCCGCCGTACCCGCCTGCTGCGCCGCGTACGCGATCAGGCCGAGCTGTACGGCCGCCAGGGCCACGAGGAGGAGCAGCGGCAGAAACCCGAGGTACTCCAGGGCCACCTGGCCCCGGTCGCCGCCGGCCCCACGGCCGCGCCCGCCCCGGCTTCCGCCCTCGCTTCCGCCCCCGCCCCATCGCCTTCGGCACGGCATCTCAGTCGTCCTCTTCCTCGACGGCGCCCGCGTGACCGTGCACCGTGAACGGGAAGGCGATGGTGCCGGGGAAGAGAACCGGCACCTTGAGGGCGACGTCCGCGGTCACATACCCCGAGGACGAGCAGCTCACCGTGGCCCCGGACCGCCACGCGTCCGACAGGTTCGCCAGCCCCGCCTGTTCGCACATCGCCTGCCGCTCCCCCCGGTGCGCCGCCGTCCCCGCTCGCACCGCCTCGTCGGCAGCATGCCCCGCGAGCGTGAACGTGTACCCCACGAGGACGAACTGCCACATCACCACCAAGGTCACGATGATCAGCGGTGTCATGCCGAGGAACTCGATGGTGACCTGGCCCCGGTCGCGCGCCCGGTGTCCCCGCATGGCGTTCACTCCCTCCTCCGCCGGAACCCGGCCGCGCCCCGGTCCCCGCCGCGGGCCCGGCCGCCGGGCCTGCGTACGAGGGCGGTCTCCGGGGCCTTGACCAGCCCCAGTTCCGCCGCGAGCGCCCACAGGGCCTGCCGGACGGTGCCCTTGCCGTCGAGGGCGTGCACCCGGCCGGCGTCGACCGCGGCCTGGAGTTCCCGGAAGTTGGCGGGGACCGTGGTCGCGGCGATCGCCGTGCCGGTGATCTTCTGGATGAGCGGGGGCTGGATCTCCGTGCTCCGGGTGTGGCGGTTGACGACGACGGTCGTCTCCTCGGCCTTGCGGATCTGGAGCCGGTCCCACATGCGGACGGTGCGTTTGGCGCCGCGGACGGCGACGACGTCGGGGGTGGTGACGAGCAGGGCCCGCTCGGCGAGTTCGACGGCGGCCGCGCCCGCGCCGCTCAGCTGGGCGCCGCAGTCGACGACGACGACCTCGTAGCGGGAGCGCAGGGCGCCGATGATCTGGCGGGCGGCGCGGTCGGTGACCTCCTCGCCGCGTTCGCCCTCGGCGGGGGCGAGGAGGAGGGCCACGCCGGTCTCGTGCCGGAAGACGGCCTCGGCGAGGATGCGGGGCGAGATGTCGGCGATGGCGGCCAGGTCGACGACCGAACGGCGGAACTGGACGTCCAGGTAGGAGGCGACGTCGCCGGACTGGAGGTCGAGGTCGACGAGGGCGGTGGGGCGGCCTGACGCCTGTGCTGCGAGGGCCAGTTGGACGGCCGTCAGGGTGGCCCCCACGCCCCCTTTGGCGCCGCTGACCGTGATGACGGTGCCGCCGACGCCGGTGAACACGTCGGCGCCGTGGCCGAGATGGCGCCGTACGCCGACCGACCACTGGGCGACGGCCTGGACGCGGTTCGCGAGGTCCTCGTAGCTCAGCGGGAGGGTGACCAGGCCGCGGGCGCCGGAGTCCATGGCGGCGGCGAAGAGGCCGGGGCCGACGTCGGTGGTGACGAGGATGACGCCGACCGCGGGAAAGCGCAGGGCGACCTCCCGGACCAGCTCCAGCGCCGGTACGGGGCCGATGCGTTCGTGGACGACGACGACCTCGGGCAGTTCGTCGACCGACTCGGCGGCGAGCCGGGCGAGGGTGTCGACGAGCTGGGTGGAGTCGGAGACCGGGGTGACCGGTTCGGCGTCCGGGAGCTGGCTGAGCAGGGTGGTGAGGGAACGGACCGCGTCCGCGTCGCCGACGGCCGGGAGGATCCTCGTGGGCATGGGCGGCGGCCTCTCACTTGTCCGTGACGAGTTCGTAGGTACGGTCCTGGTCGGGGACCGTGGTGTCGCCGCCGGGCGCGACGAGGGCGAGGCGGACGCGCTTGGCGAAGGACTCGGCGTAGGTGATGCGCTGGGCGTCGAGCGTGGACAGCGCGAAGGTGATGGGGACCGCGTCGGTGGGCGACTGGCCGCGGGTGTCCGCGTCCGGCTCGAGGGCGGTCAGCTCGCCCACGTCGAGGACCCGGGCATTGGTGACGATGATCTTCGACTGGTCGGGATCGCTCTCCCGGGCGCCCTCGAAGGTGGCGTAGACGTTGACGGACGACCCCGGGGTGATCTTGCCGGCGACTCCGGTGGCCGCGTCGATCATGATGGCGACCTCCTGCTGGCCCGGCTGGAGGGCGGGCTGGTCGACGATCATGTCGCTCTGGAGCAGGGAGCCCTTCTTCAGCGTCGTCACGGCGATCTTGCCGCGGATGGCGTCGAGGTCGGTGACGGCGTTCTCCGAGAGCCAGCGCTCCGGCATCTCGATCTTCTTGAACTGGCCCGAGCTCAGGGTGGTGTAGGGCGCCACGTCGGAGCGCAGCTCGTACGCGGTGACCTCGGGGCCGACCTTGGACTTCACGTCGTCGATGACGGAGAGGACGCCGGCGAACGCGCCGAGGGCGCACAGGACCGACAGGAGCAGGAGGATCACGCCGCGGCGCTGACGGGAGTTCATGGGCCGTACAACCTCGTTGGGGGTCGGGTCGAGCGGACGGGAACGGGCGTACAGGTCGAGCTGGTTCGGTCGGTCGGGCCGGTTCGGTCGAGCTGGTTCGGTCGGGCTGGTTTCAGTCGCCCGCGGTGAGCGCGCGGGCGGCGGGACGGGCTGCGGGGCGGGCGGTGAGGTCGGAGGCGGGCGGCGGGGTCGCGGAGCAGAAGACGCAGCGGTCGCCGATGACGTCGATGCCGCACCAGTGGCAGACGCTCTGCCGGACGGACGTGACCAGCTGGTAGAGGACGGAGAGGTCGGGCAGGTAGGCGCAGAACTCGATCGCCTTGCCGGTGCCCCACCAGTCGGCGGACTCGGCGGGCAGATGCGTCTCGCGCAGCCCCTGGACCTTCCAGGCGGGGGCGAGGATCTCGGTGACCCAGTCGGACTGGAGCTGCCCGCGGGCGACGAGCAGCCAGGTGCCGAACTCCGGTCCGGGCAGGACCGTTTCCGGGGTGGCCTTGACCAGTTCCGGCTGCGGGTGGGCGAGCACACCGAACTGACTACCCGGAACCCATGACCTGGCATGCGACTTCAGGCCGACCACCGGCACCCGGTCGAGACGGGCGACCGAGCCGAGCAGCGCGCCCGCGTGAAGGTAGTGGGTGAGCAGCCGTCCCGCACAGGCGAGGACGCCGGGGCCGAGGTCGCAGGAGGCCAGCTGGCGCAGCTGGCGGGCGAGGACCGCCACCGCGAGCGGCGGAAGGTCGGGGCGGAAGAGCGCGATGCGGTCGCTCTCCAGGAGGGAGCGGATGGTGTGCAGTCGCTGCTCGACGGCGGCGGGGACGGCCCGCGAGTACACGACGACCACGTGTCCGTACTGGTCGACGAGGGCCTGGACGGCGGCGAGGGCACGGTCCAGCGGCTGTTGGTCGAGATCGGCGAGGACGGTGGCGGGCAGGGTGCGTTCGTCCTGCGGCGGCAGCGCCAGGTCGGCTCCGGTCACGGCAATGGCTGTTGGCACGCGCAGCTCCCCGATTCCCGCGGTCCGGCCCACCGGCGTTACTCCGATGCACCGGGGTGACTTCATTGCGTGACTACCTCAGCACTGTATCCACGCCTCTGTGGCCGGAGAACAGCTTTCTCCGGCTGCCAAGCAACTCTTCTTCGCGCAAGTCCCGGCAAATCGGGGCAGGTTACGCACAGGTGGCCTCCACCGACCCTCCACGACCGGACCTCTTGACAACAGAATTGGTCTGGACCAACTTACTGTCATGTCCCCACTGAAACGAAAGACGCGACTAGGGTCGGGAGCCGCGGGCGTCCTCGCCGCCGCCCTGGCCCTGTCCATGACGGGCGCGGCTCAGGCGTCCGCCGCGGACCTGAACAACGCCAAGAACGCCGGCTTCGAGTCCGGCCTGACCAACTGGACCTGTTCGGCGGGCAGCGGTACGACCGTCTCCTCACCGGCGCACGCCGGCGCGGCCGCGCTCAAGGCGACACCGGCCGGGCAGGACAACGCCCGGTGCGCCCAGACGGTGGCCGTGAAGCCCAACTCGACGTACACGCTGAGCGCATGGGTCCAGGGCGGCTACACCTACCTCGGCGTGACCGGCACCGGCACGACGGACGTCTCGACGTGGACGCCCGACTCGGCGTCCTGGAAGCAGCTGTCGACGACCTTCACCACCGGTGCGTCGACCACTTCGGTGTCCGTGTACACGCACGGCTGGTACGGCCAGGCGGCGTACTACGCGGACGACGTGTCGGTGTACGGCCCCGACGGCGGCGGAGGCGGCGACCCGGCCCCGACGGTGCCGAGCGCACCGGCTGGCCTGGCCGTCTCGGGTACGACCTCGTCGTCGGTGTCCCTCTCGTGGAACGCGGTCTCCGGCGCGACCGGCTACTCCGTCTACCGGGGCGGCACGAAGGTGACGGCGGTGACGGGGACCTCGGCGACCGTGACCGGCCTCGCGGCCTCCACCTCGTACAGCTTCCAGGTCACCGCGACCAACGCGGCGGGCGAGTCGGTGAAGTCGACGGCGGTCACGGGCACGACGTCCACCGGCAGCACCGGGGGCGGGACCGTGCCCAAGCACGCGGTGACCGGCTACTGGCAGAACTTCAACAACGGCGCGACCGTCCAGAAGATCTCGGCCGTCTCCTCCCAGTACGACATCATCGCCGTGGCCTTCGCGGACGCGACGACGACGCCGGGCGCCGTGACCTTCAACCTGGACTCGGCGGGCCTGGGCGGCTACACGGTCGACCAGTTCAAGGCGGACATCAAGGCGAAGCAGGCGGCCGGCAAGAAGGTCATCGTCTCGGTGGGCGGCCAGAACGGCACCGTGTCGGTGAGCGACCCGACGTCCGCGGCGAACTTCGCGAACTCGGTGTACGCCCTGATGCAGACGTACGGCTTCGACGGCGTCGACATCGACCTCGAGAACGGCCTGAACGCGACGTACATGTCACAGGCGCTGCGGTCGCTGTCGTCGAAGGCGGGCTCTGGGCTGGTCCTGACGATGGCCCCGCAGACGATCGACATGCAGTCGACGTCGAACGGCTACTTCCAGACGGCGCTGAACGTGAAGGACATCCTCACGGTCGTCAACATGCAGTACTACAACAGCGGTTCCATGCTGGGCTGCGACGGCAAGGTGTACTCGCAGGGCTCGGTCGACTTCCTCACCGCCCTCGCCTGCATCCAGCTGGAGGGCGGCCTGTCCCCCTCCCAGGTGGGCCTGGGCCTGCCGGCCTCCACGAGCGGCGCGGGCAGCGGCTACGTCTCGCCGACGGTGGTCAACAACGCCCTCGACTGCCTCACCAAGGGCACGGGCTGCGGCTCCTTCAAGCCGTCGAAGACCTATCCCGACCTGCGGGGCGCCATGACCTGGTCGACGAACTGGGACGCGACGGCGGGCAACGCGTGGTCGGCGTCCGTGGGACCGCACGTGCACGGGCTGCCGTAGGCGCCTGTAGGGGTGCCTGTAGGGGCGGGCGGTGACGTGATGTCACGTCACCGCCCGCGACCGGCCCACGTGGCCTTCGGGAACACACGCGCGGTGGGGCGGAACCCGGTCGGCGGAACCGGGTCGCTGTCGAACTGGACCCGGAGTACTTCGGACATGTGCCTCGCCGAAGCCCCACGTTCCCTCACAGGCCCGGCGGACGGCGGCCAGGACGCGGAGAGCCGTGCGGCGGCGGGTGTCGCAGGCCGTGGCGAGGTGCGACTCGCGCGAAACGCTGCGGACGATGATCCTCGACGTCGAGGCCGGGAAGGCAGACCACCTGCTCTGAGCCGACCGGACGGCTACCCCGTCGGCCGGTAGTACCCCAGCACCCACGCCAGCTGGGCGAACCAGGCCTGTAGCCGTTCCCTCGGCTTCGCCGTCACCACGCACTCGTAGACCCTGCCGTCCACGTGGACCACGGCGACCATGAGGGCCTTGCCGTTGGGGCTCGCCTTGTAGTGGAGGCTGCGGACCTCGGGCCACGGGAACTCGACCGTGATGTCGTACATCTCGAAGGCGACGCCCGACGCGTCCACGACGACCGAGTTGTGCTTGTCGACCGCGAGGAACTCCGGGCCGGGCGGCGGTGGAGCCGCCTGCGGGGCGTACTGCGGGGCGTACTGCGGTGGCGGCGGGCCGAAGCCCGGCGGAGGGGACGGCGGCGGCTGGTCTGTCACAGCGCGAAACCTACCTGGCGATCGCTGTGCGCCCACTTTCGGTCCCCCTTGAAACATTCCGCGCACCCCACCGCATTAGTGAGGTGAGGACGGCACGGCACTCGACGCAGGGGGAACACACATGAGGCAGGTCCGCGCGGACGAGTACGCCGAGTTCGCGGCGGCTCGTACCGGGCATCTCTACCGGTCGGCATGTCTGCTCACCGCCGGGGACACCCACCTCGCCGAGGATCTGGTTCAGGAGACCCTCGGCAGGCTGTACGTCCGCTGGGGGCGGGTGTCCCGGGTCGAGAACCCGGCCGGGTACGCGCAGACCGTCCTCACCCGCACCTTCCTCGCCCACCAGCGCCGGCGCAGCAGCCGCGAGCGGGCCGTGGAGACGTTCCCGGACGTCGCCGACGGCGCCGGCACCGACACGCCGTTGCGGCTGACCCTGATGCAGGCACTCGGGCGGCTGCCCGCCAAGGACCGGGCGGTCGTGGTCCTGCGGTACTGGGAGGACCGCTCGATCGAGGAGACCGCCGGCGCGATGAACGCCAGCTCGGCGGCGGTACGGACGCGCTGCTCGCGGGCGCTCGGGCGGCTGCGGGAGCTGCTGGGCGAGGACATCGGCGAGTACGCCCGCCCGTGAGTCGCCCGTGAGCCGCCCATGAGCCGTCCGTGAGCCGTCCGTGAGCCGTCCTCAGCCCGCCGAGCCCGCCTGAGTCGACCCGGGCCGACCCGGGCCGACCGGCTCAGTCCCCTTCATCGCCCCACATCGCCCCTCACCGCCTCGGCCTCACCCCGCCTCACCTCGACTTCGTTTCGACCCATCTTGCGGAAAGGGTGGTCCACCATGCCCGTTCACCAGTACAGCGATCCCTTCGAGGAGCGGCTCTCCGCCGCCCTGCACGAGACCGGCGGCGCCCTCGTCAACCCGGGCGCCCCGCTCACGGCCGCCGGTCAGGCCCGGGGAATCCGGCTGCGGCTGCGGCGCAGGGCCACGATCGCGGGGGGCGCGGCGAGCCTCGCCCTCGTGGGGGTGGGCGGGGCGCTGCTCGTGCCGTGGGACGGTACGCCCACCCCGCGGCCCTCCTCCGTCGCCGCGACCGGCAGCACCGCCAAGCCCGCCTACTCCGCCGACGACGTGGTCCGCACGCTCCAGAAGCTGCTGCCCAAGGGGAAGTTCAGCCGGACGGAGGCGCGCGGCACGGGTGGGAAGCTGCCGCCGCTCGCCGTGGGCGTGTTCGACGACGGCAAGGGCGAGGGGGCCATCTCGGTGGGTCTGGACCGGATCCCCACGGACGCGGGCAAGGTCGATCCGTCCGCCCAGGTGATGCCCTGCCCGGACGGCGAGCAGTCGGGCCTCGACAGCTGCGAGACCGAGGTCCTGGCCGACGGGTCCGCGATCACAGTCTACCAGGGCTACGAGTATCCCGACCGCCGCGAGGACACCAAGGCGTGGGGCGCGGACCTGGTCACTCCGGCCGGGCAGCATGTGAGCGTCGTCGAGTGGAACGCCGCGGCGGAGAAGGGGAAGCCGGTCAGCCGTCCCGAACCGCCGCTGACCACCGCCCGGTTGAAGGCGCTCGCCGCGGCCTCCGAGTGGCGCCGGATCATCGCCGCCATCCCCGAGGAGACCGTGCAGCCGAACCCCTCGACCCCTCGGGCCGACCCGGGCCTCCAGCTCCAGCGGATGCTCGCCGTCCTGCGCACCACGCTCCCCGAGAACCTGGAGATCGTCTCGAGCGGCGGCCAGGAGGGCTTCGCCTACGCCGTCGTGGACGACGGCAAGGGCAGGAGCTATCTCCAGGTCAACCTCCAGCTGAACATGTCCGACGCCGCTGACCAGCTCTACGGCTCCGACCCCGAGACCCTCTCCGACGGCACCCGCGTCGCCACGAGTCAGGGTCCGGGCGAGAAGGGCGGCGAGGGGGTCGTGATGTGGACCGCCGACACGATGCGCGCGGACGGCAGGCGCGTGGTGATCAGCGCGTTCAACTCGGGCAGCCAGTCGACGGCCGCCACCCGCGCGGAACCCGCTCTCACCATCGCCCAGTTGCGGAAGATCGCCCTCAGTCCGCAGTGGGACGTCCTCGGCGGCTGAGGGCGGGCGAACGCGATGGACTGGCCCTCCGGTTCGGGCTCAGGTGCCGCAGCCTCTTCCAGGGGATCAGCCTCCGGGGGATCAGCCTCGGGGGGATCAGCCTCGGGGGGATCAGCTTCCGGAAGAGGGGCTTCCGGCAGAGCGGCTTCTGGAAGAACGGCTTCCGGCAGAACGGCTTGGGGTCAGAAGAACTCCGACCACGGCTGATCCCAGACCTGCTTCACGCACAGCACCAGGAACAGCAGTCCCGCCAGCACCAGCATCGCGTTGCTCAGCAGCCCGTTGCGCCACTCCCGTGGAGTACGAGCGGAGTTGAGCAGCCACAACAGGGTCCCCGCCAGGAACGGCAGGAAGGCCGCGCCCAGGACGCCGTACAGGATGATCAGGCGGAACGGCTGGCCCTGGAAGAGCAGCACGATCGGCGGGAAGGTCAGCCACAGCAGATAGGCGCGGAAGGGCCAGGAGCGCTCCCGCGCGCCGGAGGCGACCTCCGTCCCGCCGGCGTCGCCCCGACCGCGGTAGCGGGCCACGAAGTCGGCGAACATCAGGCTCACGCCGTGCCAGACGCCGATCAGGGAGGTGAAGGAGGTCGCGAAGAAGCCGATCAGGAAGAACTTGGCGGTCGCCGTGCCGTACTTCGCCTCCAGGATGTCGCTGAGCTGGACGAGCCCCTTGTCGCCGCTCGCGATCGCCACGTTCGCGGAGTGCAGCAGTTCCGCGCCGACGAAGAGCATCGCGACGACGAAGATGCCCGTCGTCACGTACGCGACCCGGTTGTCGAGCCGCATCACCTTCATCCAGCCCGTGTTCGTCCAGCCCTTGGCGTTGACCCAGTAGCCGTACGCGGCGAGCGTGATGGTGCCGCCGACGCCGCCGATCAGGCCGAGCGTGTTGAGGACGGAGTCCTTCTCGTCCGGCAGCACCGGGAGGAGGCCCGCGAACGCGTCGCCGAGATGGGGGGTGACCCGGATCGCCAGGTACACCGTCACCACGAACATGACGCCGACCAGGACCGTCATGACCTTCTCGAAGACGGCGTACTTGTTGAACCAGACGAACACCAGGCCCACCAACCCGCACACGACGGCCCACGACTTCAGGTCCATCACGTCCGGGAACAGCGCCTGGAGCGGCAGCGCGCTCGACGACATCGCCGCCGCGCCGTAGACGAAGCCCCAGACGACGACGTAGACGACGAAGAACCACGTCGTCCAGCGGCCCAGGCTCGCCCAGCCGTCGAAGAGGGTGCGGCCGGTGGAGAGGTGCCAGCGGCCGGCCGCCTCGGCGAGGGAGATCTTGACCAAGCAGCCGAGGACCGCCGCCCAGAGCAGGGTGTAGCCGAAGTTGCTGCCGGCGATGAGGGTCGCCACCAGGTCGCCGGCGCCGACGCCGGTCGCCGCGACGACGATGCCGGGGCCGATGTACTTCCAACTGGACTTGCGGGGCGATGCGTTGTCGATGCCGGATGGTGCCTCGGTGTGTGTGGAGTTTCCCGTGGGGGGTCCCGTGGTGTCCGCCATGAAGGTCAAGAAAGCCCAAAGCGGCGGGTCCGGCAAGGGGGCGTGCGCGATCTCCACCCGATGTGCTCACCCCGCGTCGAACCACCGCGGCGGCGGGGGCCGCCGACGCCGCACAGCGAGCGCCGCACCGCGGCTCAGGAAAGTTGGGCGGGGTCGGGCTGCGTGGTGGGTGTCTGGGCGAGCACTGATGGTGGTGCCCCCTGGCCCGCGGTCACGGCGGTGACCCGGCGGGCGGCCCGGCCGACGCCCTCCTCCAGGCGTCTGCCCGGCGTGCGGGAGAGGGCGAAGATGACGGCGAGCGACACGGACGGCGCGCCTATCGCGAAGCCCGCCACGATGGGTTCGCCGGCGTCCAGCGCGTACTTGGCGAACAGGACCATCAGACCGACCGAGCCGAGGGCCAGGAACTGTCCGAGGATCTTCGTGGCGGCGCGCACCGTCTCCATGCGTCGCCGGTGCCGTTCCTCGGCGATCGACTCCTGGAAGATCTCCTGGGCCAGCCCGGGTTTGATGGCCTCCCACTCCTGCGCCGCCTTCGGCGGGGGGAGCATGCCGTTCCAGCGATTCGCCGACTGTCGGGCCACTACCGCTCCTCCTCCCCGTCGTTCCCCTGACCGGTCACCGGCTCTTCCTGGACCGGCTGCTCCTGCTCCGGCCTACCGGCGGCCGGGTGCTGCGGGGCGCTCTTTCTGGCAGCCGCGATACCGCGCCGCAGATTGGTCAGCCGCCCCCGGACGTCTTCGGGGACACGGGCCGCCGACGGCCGTTCCGAAGGGCCGGCCGCGCCCGCGATCGGACTCGCCCTCCGGACTCGGCGGGGAAGGCCGGACGCCGTCGTGCCCGCCGCTGCCGACGCCGGTTCGTCCGGTCCCGTCCTCGTCGAGGCGCGGCGCCGACGGAACCACTCCGACTCCGACGAGACGGGCTCGGGCTCGGGTGCGTTAGCGACCGGCGCCAGGGCGGGCGGCAGGTCGCGCCGCGGGTCGAGCTCACGCAACTGGCTCTCCAGGAAGGCCTTCATCCGCACGAGGTACTCGCGCTCCAGAGCCCGCGGGTCGGTGAGCCCACGCTCCGGGCGGCGCGTGGCCGGGGGCGGCTCGTCGGGCTCCGGGCGCATCGCCTGCTCCACCTGGCGCAACTGGCTCTCCAGGAAGCTCTTCAGCCGGGTCCGGTACTCCCGCTCGAAGGCCTGGAGCTCCTCGACCTTCCGCTCCGCCACGGCCTGCTCCCCCGCGGCTCTCTCGGCCGTGGCGGCCACGGCCCTCGCCGCCGCTCTCTGCGCCGCCCACTCCTGCGCCGCCCTCGTCGCCTGCGCCGTGGTGGACTCGGGGCGGTCCCGGTGGTCATCGCGGCGTCGGTAGGCGGCGCGGGAGTCGGGTGGGTCGCTGGCGCTCAGCACCTCCCGCAGCCCGCCGGGGGTCAGCCCGGGGCGCAGGAGCGCCTCGGCCTCCGCGGTCCGGTCGCGGGCCCGCAGCAGCCACGCGAGTCCGGCGACGGGCCGCAGGGCGACCGGGCGGTCCGACGGCAGGGTGAGCGCCTGTCTGAACCTCGCCTCGGCCTCGGGATACCGGCCGGCGGCGGCGAGCACGTCGGCGAGTTCGGCGAGGATGTCGGCATCACCGGGGCGCTGTGCGTGGACGCGTTCGAACAGCCCGGCCGCCAGCAGCGGGTTTCCGTGTTCCGCGTACTCACGGGCGAGCGCGAGCAGGTCCTCGGGGCTGCCGCCGAACTGCGCGGACCGGCCGCTCTTCGGGCTCGCCCGCTCGGGTGGCGGGCCGAGCGCGTCGTACGTGACCCCCATGCGCCGCGTGAGACCCATGACGACGTCCGGCTCCTGCCCGGGAGAAGGGTCCTCGTCGTCCGTGAGCCCCGGGGCCATCACGCTCAACGCCCCCGCCAGCAGTGCTTGCCACTCCAAGCCCCCCACCCCCGCGAAGCAGGCCCCCAGTGTCCCTCAGCCACGGGCCGCACAACAGGCCTCGTTCGACTCCGAGTTACCCGATCATCACGCGTCGCATGCGCCACCCCCGCTCAGGGGACGCGGGCGCCTTCACCTGACACGCGTAGTGCGCCATGCCGGGGAGCCGCTTCGGCCGGTGCGGCCGCGGATACACTGCGCGGCCGGTCGCTCGCCGATTTCCGCACGATTCCGGCCAACGGCCCTTTGTCGTCTCTTGACCTGCTCATGCCATGCCCCGACGATGAGCGGCACCGCACCGCCGCACACAGCAAGCGCACAGCCCCCCACAACCCGGCTCCCCACAAGGAGAGTTCATGCGACTTCGCATTCGCGGCTCAGGCGCTGGCGCCACAAGCGCCCGCAGCGGCAGACGGACCGCCGTCCTCGCCGCACTGCTCGCCCTCGCTCTCGCCGCGCCGGTCTCGGCGACGGTCACCGACGCGGCGGCGGGCAGCGCCCCGAAGGCGGCACCCTCCGCCGACGACATCCACCAGTACGAGATCCACGTCCACCACAGCACCCCCCAGATGCGCACGGCGATCGCCGCGTCCGGGGTGAGCGTCGACGAGGCCGACGAGGAGACCGTCGTGGTCTCCGGCCGCGCGGACCAGGTGAAGAAGCTGCGCGCGCAGGGGTACGAGGTGTCCCTGCTGGGCTCGGCGCCGGACCGGGTCGCCGAGGACGAGGTACGGCTCTTCGACTTCCCGACCGCCGACTCGAAGTACCACAACTACGCCGAGATGACGACGGAGATCGACCAGCGCATCGCCGCCTACCCGGGCATCATGAGCAAGCGGGTGATCGGCAAGTCCTACCAGGGCCGGGACATCGTCGCCATCAAGATCAGCGACAACGTCGCCACGGACGAGGCCGAGCCGGAGGTGCTGTTCACCCACCACCAGCACGCCCGCGAACACCTCACCGTGGAGATGGCGCTGTACCTGATCCGTGAGCTGGGCGCCGGCTACGGCTCCGACTCCCGGGTCACCAACATGGTCAACGGCCGCGAGATCTGGATCGTCCCCGACCTCAACCCGGACGGCGGCGAGTACGACATCGCCTCCGGCTCCTACCGCTCGTGGCGCAAGAACCGGCAGCCCAACTCCGGTTCCTCGTACGTCGGCACGGACCTCAACCGGAACTGGAACTACAAGTTCGGCTGCTGCGGCGGCTCTTCGGGAACGACGTCCTCCGAGACCTACCGGGGCACGTCCGCCGAGTCCGCGCCCGAGGTGAAGGTCGTCGCCGACTTCGTGCGCAGCCGGATCGTGGGCGGCAAGCAGCAGATCACCGCGGGGATCGACTTCCACACGTACAGCCAGCTGGTGCTGTGGCCGTTCGGCTACACCACCGCGGACACGGCGACCGGGATGACCGCGGACGACAACGCCGCGTTCAAGGCCGTCGGGCAGAAGATGGCCGCGAGCAACGGGTACACCCCCGAGCAGTCCAGCGACCTGTACATCACCGACGGGTCGATCGACGACTATCTCTGGGGTACGCAGAAGATCTTCTCGTACACCTTCGAGATGTATCCGTCGTCCAGCTCGGGAGGTGGGTTCTACCCGCCCGACGAGGTCATCGAGCGGGAGACCTCCCGCAACCGGGACGCGGTGCTCCAGCTTCTCGAGAACGCGGACTGCATGTACCGGTCCATCGGGAAGCAGAGCCAGTACTGCGTTTAGTCGACGGCCTTGACCTCGGTGTCCTTGACGTCGGCGTCGCCTGAGTCGGTGTCGTCGACCTCGACGGCCTCGCCCTCGGCGCCCGCTTCCTCTTCGGCTTCCCCGTCTTCGAAGTAGGCGTCGAGGACCGCGTCCAACTGCTCTTCCCACTCCTTGAAGCGGGACCTGGCCGTCGCCTCGATCTCGATCGGGTACCAGCGGCGGTCAGGGGTGTGCACCGTGATGGTGAACCGCTTCCCGAAGCGCGGTGTCTCGGTCTCGACCGCGCCGATCTCGTCCCAACGGAACTCGCACGACTCCTCGTCGAGGCGGAGCCGGACGCCCTTGGCGTCGGCGGCGATCCGCGCACGGCGGTCGGAGGCCTCGAAGACGGGTCCCTCGACGGACTCGGAGGAGTCGGAGGAGTCGGAGGAGTCGTCCGACTCGTCGGACTTCTCGAACTTCCCGGGCTTCTCGGACGGTTCCGGCTTCGCCGACGCGTCCGGGCGCTCCGACGCCGCTGACTCCCCCTTCCCCGTGTCGGGCTTCCCCGTGTCGGGCTCGACGGCGTCGCCGCCGTCGGGTGCCGGCTTCGCGTCCTCCGGCTCCGCGGTCACGGGCGACGTGAGCCCGGGGATGAATGCCGGGTCGAACCCGGCGCCCTCCAGGGGCTGGCTGCTCGAACCTATGCGCTGCTCCACAGCGGGCAGTATGGTCGAAGATCCTGTGCCGGACACAGTCAGCCCCTGACTTCGTTACCGGAGTCCTACACGAAAAGGCTGATTCCGGCCGCCATCACGAACCCGGCCACCGACAACACCGTCTCCAGCACGGTCCATGTCTTCAGGGTGTCGCGCTCGCTGATGCCGAAGTACTTGGCCACCATCCAGAATCCGCCGTCGTTGACGTGCGAGGCGAAGATGGAGCCCGCGGAGATGGCCATGATGACGAGGGCCACGAAAGCCTGTGCGTGGTCGCCCTCGGCGAGCAGCGGCGCCACGATGCCCGCCGTCGTCACGATCGCCACCGTCGCCGAGCCCTGCGCGACCCGCAGCACCACCGAGATCAGGTAGGACAGGACGATCACCGGCAGGCCCACGTCGTTGA
Source organism: Streptomyces sp. NPDC102259 (assembly GCF_044766465.1). Taxonomy (NCBI): domain Bacteria; kingdom Bacillati; phylum Actinomycetota; class Actinomycetes; order Kitasatosporales; family Streptomycetaceae; genus Streptomyces; species Streptomyces sp. NPDC102259. The sequence goes on from NZ_JBIWMA010000014.1 coordinate 158,280, forward strand.
AGGTGTCCGACAGCGCCTGGGCCACCCCGCTCGCCTTCAGGACGGCACCGAAGACGCCGCCCGCGCCGACGACCAGCAGGATGTTGCCGACCGGCTTCAGCGAGGCCGTCGAGACCGTCTCCAGCGACTTGCGGGACCAGCCGCGCCGGACGCCGAGCAGGTAGTAGGCGAGGAGCAGGGCGATGGTCAGCGCCACGAAGGGGTGGCCGAAGAACTCGATCACCGAGCGGCCGGTGGACGGGTCCAGGGCGATGGAGGAGAAGGTGGCGGCGAGGATCAGGATCAGGGGCGTGCCGATGATCCCGACGACCGTGCCCAGCGGCACCGGGTCCTCGCGCGGTACGACGCCCTGCGTCCGCTGCTCCTCGACGACCGCCCGCTTCGCCTCGGCCGCCGCCTCGACCATGTCCTGCGGCACCGGGACGAAGATGCGGCGGCCGATCCACGCCGAGTACGCCCAGGCCGCCAGCACGGCCGGGATGCCGCAGACGACACCCATGAGGATGACCCAGCCGAGGTCGACGTGCAGCAGGCCGGCGGCCGCGACCGGGCCGGGGTGCGGGGGCAGGAACGCGTGGGTCATCGACAGCCCGGCGAGCAGCGGGAGGCAGTACAGCAGGATCGATTTGCCGCCCCGCTTGGCGGCCGCGTAGACGATCGGGGCCAGCACGAAGATGCCGACGTCGAAGAAGACCGGGATGCCGAAGATCAGGCCGGTCAGGCCCATCGCGAGGGGGGCTCGCCGCTCGCCGAACACGCCGAGCAGCCGGGACGCCAACACCTCGGCGCCGCCGCTGACTTCGAGGACCGCGCCGAGCATCGTGCCCAGCCCGATGATGATCGCGACATGGCCGAGGATGCCGCCCATCCCGGACTCGATGGTGGAGACGGCGTCCGAACGCTGGACGGTGCCGAAGAGTTCGGTCACGGACAGACCGGCCAGCAGACCGACGGCTATGGAGACCGCGAGAAGGGCCACGAAGGGCTGGATCCTGACCTTGATGATCAGGAAGAGGAGGAGGGCGATGCCGAGGGCGGCGACCGTCAGCAGGCCTGCGGTGCCGTCGATCAGGAGAAGCAGTCCGCCGGTGTGGGGTGGGGCCTCGGTGGGGGTGGATGCCGCGAGCGGAAGGGGCATTCGGGGGTCCTCTGATGGAGTTCACGGAGCTTTCGGGCAGGGGGGATCGCGGCACGGCGTCCCCTGCGAACGGGGACGCCGCGCCGTGAGGCGTTACAGCGTGCGGAAGTTGACGAGGCGTCGGCCGAACCGCTCGGCCAGACCGCTCGGTCGGGACGGTCAGCCGAGGACTGCGAGTGCGTCGATCTCGATCAGGAGTCCGGCCGGGAGGCCGACGTAGACCGTCGTGCGGGCCGCGGGCGGGGCGGTGAGGCGCTGCTCCTCGAAGTACGCGTTGTAGAGCTCGTTGAACTCGGCGAAGTGCGCCGTGTCCGTCAGGTAGACGCGGATCATCATCACGTCGTCCCAGCTCGCGCCGCCCTCCTCGAGGATCGCCTTGACGTTGGCGAGGGTCTGGAGGGTCTGCTCGCGCAGGGTGGGGCCCGCGGGCGTCGGCGGGCGGCCCTCCTCGGCGGGCAGGAAGCCGACCTGGCCCGCGACCTGGAGGATGTTGCCCTTCCTCACCCCGTGCGAGAACCTCGCGGGCGGGGTGGTGTGGGTCTTGGGGGTGAGGGCGGTCTTCTCGGTCATGCCTGGCTCATTCCTTCGGGGCTTCCTTGATCGGGGTTCTGCCGGAGTACTCGCCGCTGACGGCGTCCGCCGTGCGGCGTACCAGCGGGCGCAGGGTGAGGAGTTCGTCGGCGGTGACGACGACGTTCGGCGCGGAGACCGACATCGCGGCGACCACCCGGCCGTCGGCGCCCCGGATCGGCGCGGCGACACAGTTGATGGACTCCTCGTGGCCACCGAGGTCGGTGGCCCAGCCCTGTTCGCGCACCTTCTCCAGCTCGCGCAGGAATGCGGGTGCGTTGGGGGTCGAACGGGACGTGTAGAGGGGGTAGTCGAGCTTCTCCGCGATCACCCGTCGCTCGGGCTCGGGCAGGTCGGCGAGGAGCAGCTTGGCGACGGCGGCGACCGTGATGGCGACGGGCTTGCCGATCCGTGAGTACATGCGCACCGGGTAGCGGCTCTCCACCTTGTCGATGTAGAGGACCTCGCCCTCCTCGTACACGGCGAGGTGGACGGTGTGCCCGCAGGTCTCGTTCAGACGGGCGAGGTGCGGATGGGCGATCTCACGGATGTCGAGGTTCTCCATCGCCTCCTGGGCGAGGGCGAAGAGGCGGGCGCCCAGGCGGTAGCGCTGGTCGGACTGGCGGTAGACGAGGCCGTGCTCGTGCAGGGTGCGCAACAGCCGCAGGGCCGTCGATTTGTGCACGCCGAGGCGGTCGGCGACCTGTCCGAGGTCGGCGGGTCCCTCGGCGAGCAGCGGCAGGATGCTCAGCGCTCGGTCGACGGTCTGGCTCATGTTGTGCGTACCTCCTCGTCGGCCCGGTCTTCGGCGTGCGTCCAGCCGGGGCCGAGTCGAAGTCTCCCCCACGCTGCGTCGTCGAGGGCCGCGAGCCGGTCGGCGTGGTCGCGGGAAGGCGGCACGGCCAGGTCGCCGGGGACGGTGAGGGCGGCGGCGGCCATGAGGTGTCCGTGCCGGAGGCGGTCGCGCACGGGGAGTCCGCGCAGGGTGGCGGAGAGGAATCCGGCGGCGAAGGCGTCCCCGGCGCCGACGGCTGCGACGACGTCGACCCGCGGCGCGGGGACGTGCAGGGCGCGCCCCCGGTCGAAGACGGTCGCCCCGAGCGCTCCTTGTTTGACGACGAGCACCTCGGGGTCGGGGAACGCGGTCCGTACGGCGTCGACGCCGTCCAGGCCCCACACCTCGGCCGCCTCGTCCTCGCCGACGAACACCAGGTCGGCGCCGCGGGCCAGTTCGAGGAGGACCTGGGGGCTGTTGCCGTCCGTCCACAGCCGGGGCCGGTGGTTGACGTCGAAGGAGACGAGGGGCCGGCCGGGCCGGGGAGCCGTCAGTTCGCGCAGCAGGCCGAGGCAGTCCGCGGAGAGGGCCGCGGTGATCCCGGTGAGGTGCAGTACCCGGCCGGCGAGCACGGCGTCGAGGCCGACGGTGTCGACGGACATCGCGGAGGCCGCCGACCCGGTCCGGTAGTAGGCGACCTCGTGCGCGTCGGTGGCCCGGTCGCCGGCGGTGCGGAAGTAGACGCCGGTCGGGCGGTCGGGGTCCCGTCGTACGGCGGTCACGTCGACCCCGTAGGAGCCGATGGTCTCGAGGAGGTGGTCGCCGAACCCGTCCGCGCCCACCCGGCCGACCCAGCGCACCGCGTGTCCGGCCGCCGCCAGCGCGCAGGCCACGTTGGACTCGGCGCCGCCGATGCCCCGGCCGAAGGAGGGGACGTCGGCGAGGCGGCCGGGCCGGGAGGGCAGGAAGGTGACCATGGACTCGCCGAGCGCGACGACGTCCACGGCGTCGGGGGCGGTGCGGGTTCCGGTGGCGGTCACGATCGTCGTGGCTCCCATGCTGGTGCGTGCGGGCGAAGCGAGATGGCGGTCCCCCCGGCCGAAGGCTGGGGGAGGCTCCGTTGACCCCGCGTTGGCCGAGATGTTAGACAGCGGTAAGCGATATACGCAATGGACGTTGCAGCTTGTGCAACGCTCCTGATCAGGAGGTTCCATGAGTACCGAGGCACTCGAGGCGCTCGCCCGACTGGCCGAGGAACGCGTCGACCACCGCTTCAAGGGCCTCCCGCCGGACGCCGACGGCCTCACCGTCGGCGAGCTGGCCGCCCAGCGCCGCAACCTCTTCACCGACGGCTTCGCGACCCCCGTACTCGCCCTCTCGGCCGAGCGCCTCGAACACAACCTCGCCCTCATGGAGACCTACGCGACCCGCCACGGTCTCGCCTTCGCCCCGCACGGCAAGACCTCCATGGCCCCGCAGCTCTTCCGACGCCAGCTCGACCGCGGCGCCTGGGGCATCACCCTCGCGGTCCCGCATCAGGTGCGGGTGGCCCGTGCGTACGGCGTCCAGCGGGTCTTCCTCGCCAACGAACTGGTGGACCCGGCCGCCCTGCGCTGGATCTCCGCGCAGCTCGACGCCGACCCCGGGTTCCGCCTCGTCTGCTACGTCGACTCGGTGCGCGGCGTCGAGCTGATGGACACCGCGCTGCGCGGCGCGCGACGCCCCCTGGACGTCGTCGTCGAACTGGCCGCCGGCGAGGGCGCCCGCACCGGCGTCCGTACGGAGACGGAGTGCGCGGCGGTCGCGGACGCGGTGGCCGCCGCGCCGACCCTGCGGCTGGTCGGGGTCGCGGGCTACGAGGGCGAGGTCCCGCGGGCCGACCCGGAGCGGGTGCGGGCCTGGCTGCGCCGCCTGGTCGCCCTCGCCGTAGACTTCGACGAGGCGGGACGGTTCGCGGGCGTCGAGGAGATCGTCGTCAGCGCGGGCGGCAGCGCCTGGTTCGACACGGTCGCCGAGGTCTTCGCCCGGATCCCCGCACTCTCCCAGCCGGTGCTGAAGCTGCTGCGCTCCGGCGCGTACGTCTCGCACGACGACGGCCACTACCGCGAGCTCACGCCGTTCAACCGGGTTCCCGAGGAGGGCGCGCTGGAGCCCGCGTTCCGCCTGTGGACCCAGGTGGTCTCCCGCCCCGCCCCCGACCAGGCGTTCGTCAACGCGGGCAAGCGGGACGCGGCCTACGACCTGGACCTGCCGTTCGCCCAGGTGATCCGCCGCGACGGCACGGAACGCCCCGCCACCGGCGTCTCGGTGACCGCGCTCTCCGACCAGCACGCCTGGCTGCGCACCACCGCCGAGGCAGACGTCGAGGTCGGCGACTGGGTCGGCCTGGGCCTCTCCCACCCCTGCACGTCCTTCGACAAGTGGCCGCTGATCCCGCTGGCCGAGGCGGACGGCACCGTCGTCGACTACATCCGCACATTCTTCTAGGGAGTCGGAACGTGGAAGACCTCGTCATCCGGGACGCGGACGTCGTCGACGGCACCGGCGCGGACTCCTACCGCGCGGACGTGCTGATCGACGACGGCAGGATCGTCTCCATCGTGAAGGAGGCGGCGGCCGCCGGCTGCCAGCGCCCGAAGGCGGTACGGGAACTGGACGCGGAGGGGCTGGTCCTCTCCCCCGGCTTCATCGACATGCACGCCCACAGCGACCTCGCCCTGCTGCGGGACCCCGACCACAGCGCGAAGGCCGCGCAGGGCGTCACCCTGGAGGTCCTCGGCCAGGACGGGCTGTCGTACGCCCCGGTCGACGACCGCACCCTCGAAGGGGTCCGCCGGGCCATCACCGGCTGGAACGGCTACGGCGAGGACCTCGACTTCGACTGGCGTTCGGTCGGCGAGTACCTGGACCGCCTGGACCACGGCTTCGACGGCCGGGGCATCGCCGTCAACGCGGCCTACCTCGTCCCCCAGGGAACGGTCCGTGCCCTCGTCGTCGGCTGGGAGGACCGCCCGGCCACCGACCGGGAGCTGGACCGGATGCGCCGGCTGGTCGCGGAGGGGCTGGAACAGGGCGCCGTCGGCCTCTCCTCCGGGCTGACCTACACGCCCGGCATGTACGCGCGAGGCGCCGAACTGACCGAACTGTGCCGGGTGGTGGCCCGCTACGGCGGCTACTACTGCCCCCACCACCGCAGTTACGGGGCCGGCGCGCTCCAGGCGTACGCGGAGATGGTCGAGCTGACCCGCGAGGCGGGCTGCCCGCTGCACCTCGCCCACGCCACCATGAACTTCGGCGTGAACGAGGGCCGCGCCCCGGAGCTCCTGACCCTCCTGGACGAAGCGCTCGACTCGGGCGCCGACATCACCCTCGACACCTACCCCTACACCCCCGGCTGCACGACGCTCGCGGCCCTGCTGCCCAGCTGGGCGAGCGAGGGCGGCCCGGCGGAGATCCTGCGCCGTCTCGCGGACGACGGCACGGCCGCCCGCATCCGCCACGACCTGGAGGTGACCGGCGCGGACGGCTGCCACGGGGTGCCGGTGGACTGGGACACGATCGAGATCTCGGGCGTGGGCGACGAGCGGCTGGCGGACCACGTGGGCCGCACGGTCCACGCCTCGGCGCTGCTGCGCGGCGAGGAGCCCTGGACGACGGCCCGCCGCCTCCTCCTCGAGGACCGGCTGGCCCCCACGATCCTCCAGCACGTCGGCCACGAGGAGAACGTCCGCACGATCATGCGCCACCGCGTCCACACGGGCGGCTCGGACGGCGTCCTGACCGGCGCCAAGCCGCATCCGCGGGCGTACGGCACGTTCCCGCGCTACCTCGGCCACTACGTACGGGAGTCGGGAATCCTGTCCCTGGAGGAGTGCGTCGCCCACCTGACCGGCCGTCCGGCGGCCCGCCTGCGCCTGCCGGACCGGGGCCTGGTTCGCGAGGGCCACCGCGCCGACCTGGTGCTCTTCGACCCGCACACGGTGGCGGCGGGCTCCACCTACGAAGCCCCGCGCACCCTGCCCACCGGCATCCCGCACGTCCTGATCGACGGCCGCTTCGTCATCGAGAACGGCCGGCGCACGGACGTACTGGCGGGGCGGGCGGTCCGTCGCAGTCCCATGTGACGGAACGCCTCCCGGTGGTCCGAGCCCTACGGCTTGGGCAGGGTGCAGGCGGTGGCGCTCAGGTTGAGCTGGTTGCCGGTCGTGAAGCAGGCCGGGATGATGTAGGTCTCCTGGGCGTAGTTGATGCCCTGGCGGACGGTGACGGTGCCGCTCGCGTCGACCTCACAGGGGTTGTTCTCGGTGCAGCGCGCGCCGTCCTCGTTGCCGGTGTTGTTGACGGCGACGACCTTGCCGGTGGACTGGTCGATCACCGGCGAGCCGGAGGTGCCGCCGATGGTCTGGCAGGCGGAGGTGTAACGGACCGAGTCCTTCCAGGTCCAGTCCCCCTCCTTCAGGCGGTACACGAAGCCGTCGATGTTGCAGTTGTAGAGCGTCTTCCAGTACCCGGAGGCCACGGTGATGGCGGTGCCCGCGGTCGGGTGGGTGTTCTGCACCGTCAGCGCGGAGATCCCGTACGAGTTCTTGATCGTGGCGTACGTGCTGGTGAGCTGGTAGATCGAGATGTCCGTGTCGGTCATCGTCCCGTAGGCCAGCTTGCTGGCGCGCAGGGTCGCGACCCGGGTGCCGGCCGAGTTGAGCAGGCCGAAGGTACGGCTGGAGGCCTGGTTGACGAGCACCTCGCCCGGCTCCGGGAAGCCGGTCGACAGGCAGTGGCCGTTGGAGAGCACCAGCGCCGGGTCGGTGTCCAGGGAGTTGGGGAAGCGGACGACCGAGCCGGAACAGTTGCTGAGCGCGACGGTCCCGGCGAGGTTGACGGCCTGGAGCGTCGGCGCGGCGGCGGCCTTGGTGCCCGCCGTGACCGCGGAGGCCGCGGAAGCCGAGGCCGCGGAGGCCGTCGCGGGCTTCGCGCTCACCGGCGCGGCGACCGCGGGTGCCGCGCCCGCCCCGGCGATGGCCAGGGCGAAGAGCACGGCAACGAGAGGCTTTCTCATGTGGGGGTCCCCTCTTACGACAAGGCGACCGGAGATCTTCCGGCCGCCCGTAGCTTTTGTCATGCGCATTGTTAGCGCAGGGAGAGGGGAGGACAAGGGTCGCTTTTCAGCCGCCGGGACCTCGCTTCCGGGGTGCGCCCCGGCCTACCTGCCCCCCTTGTCCCGGCCCCGACCCTTCCCGGGGTTGCCCTTCGCGGACCCGGACGCCGAGGCGGAGACCGCGGCAGTCGGCGCCTGGCTCGTGGCGGCGCCGGCCGACGACCCGACGGAGGGCGCCTCGGACGCCGTGACCCCCGAGGACGGCACCGGAGCGACCGAAGCGGACGGGGTCGGCTCCACCGATCCGGCGGAGCCGCTCGCCGCCGAAGCCGGCACGTCCGACGGGCTCACCGCGTCGTCCGACGCCGAACGCGTGCCCCCCCTGCTCACCCCGCTGGTCCCCGGCCGGATCCCCGCCCGGATCCCCGGAGAGGGACATCCCCGCCACCACCGCGGCCAGCGCCACCGCCCCGACCGCCCCCGGCGGCGACCTTCACGCGGCGCGAGTAGCGGCCGCCCGGCCGGCGCGCGGCACGCCGACGGTCCGCCCGGCCGCCCGGCTCGGGCACCGACTCCCTCTCCGCAGAACGGACCCGAGGCAGCTCGGCCGTCTCGTCGTACGCGTTCTCCCACCCATGGGCGGCCGCCGGATCGGCGTACCGCTCGTACGGGGCCGGATCGGTCTCGGCGTACGGGTGGTACACGATCGGCCGCACCGGAGGTACGCCACTCTCACCTGGCCTGAACATGCCGCGGATTGTAGGGACAGGAGTGACTCCTGGGACAGCTACCGCCGATAACGACCCAAACCGCCCGTCTCACGTGGCGGGAAACACGCCCCCGGAAGCGTTACCGGGCCGTAAGCTCCCAGACATGCAGGTGATCCAGTCGACCAAGCTCGCCAACGTCTGTTACGAGATCCGGGGCCCGGTTCTCGAGGAGGCGATGCGCCTGGAAGCGGCTGGTCACCGCATCCTCAAGCTGAACACCGGCAACCCGGCCGCCTTCGGCTTCGACTGCCCGCCGGAGATCCTCGAGGACATCCTCCGCAACGTCTCGACGGCACACGGCTACGGCGACGCGAAGGGTCTGCTGGCCGCGCGCAGGGCCGTCGTGATGCACAACCAGACACTCGGCATCGAGACGGACGTCGAGCACGTCTTCATCGGCAACGGCGTGTCCGAGCTGATCGTCATGGCGATGCAGGGCCTGCTGGACGACGGTGACGAGGTCCTGGTCCCGGCCCCGGACTACCCGCTGTGGACCGCCGCCGTCTCCCTCTCCGGCGGCACCGCCGTGCACTACCGGTGCGACGAGCAGTCGGACTGGATGCCCGACCTCGCGGACGTCGAGCGCAAGGTCACCGACCGCACCAAGGCGATCGTCATCATCAACCCGAACAACCCGACGGGCGCGGTGTACGACGAGGCGATGATCCGGGGACTGACGGACATCGCGCGCCGCCACAACCTCCTGGTCTGCTCGGACGAGATCTACGACAAGATCCTCTACGACGGCGCCACGCACACCCCGACCGCCAAGGTCGCCCCGGACCTGCTCACCCTCACCTTCAACGGCATGTCGAAGGCGTACCGGGTGGCCGGCTACCGGGTGGGCTGGATGGCGATCTCCGGTCCGCGCGCGCACGCCGACTCCTACATCGAGGGTCTGACGATCCTGGCGAACATGCGCCTGTGCGCGAACATGCCGGGGCAGCACGGTGTCGTGGCCGCGCTCAGCGGGCGCCAGACGATCCAGGACCTGGTGCTGCCGGGCGGGCGGCTCAAGGAGCAGGTGGACACGGCGTACGAGCTGCTGACGCAGATCCCGGGCGTGACGTGCGTCCGCCCGAAGGGGGCGCTGTATCTGTTCCCGCGCCTGGACCCCACCGTCTTCAAGATCAAGGACGACCGGCAGATGGTCCTGGACCTGCTGCGCCAGGAGAAGATCATGGTCGTCCAGGGCACCGGCTTCAACTGGCCGGAGCCGGACCACTTCCGGGTCGTCACGCTGCCGACCGCGACGGACCTGCGGGACGCGGTGGGCCGGATCGCCCGCTTCCTGGACGGCTACAGCCAGCCCTAGTGACCGCGGCGGTTTCATGGGCGGCTCAACTTTAGACGAAATCCAAGCTAGGATGGTTTCCTGACAGCACAGGAGGCCATCCTCATGTACGAACCGATCCGCAAGCCTTCATCCCGTGGGTCTGTCCACACCACGATGGCCGGCACGCCCTCGGACTTCCCCCATCGCTCCCGCGAGGAGGAGCTGGACATCCAGCTCGCAGCTCATCTCGCGGCGCTGCTCGCCGTCACCGACGAGCTGCGCGCGGCGGCGCCGTCCGCCGACCTGGACTCCGCGGCCACACGGCTCGCGCAGCAGGTGACCCGGTTGCGAGGAGGACGGACGCCGGTCCGCTCCACCCTCGCCGCCGGCCCGGCGGACCCGGGCCCCGCGGTCCTGCACGAGCGGGCGCACGCCCTGGCGGGCCGCGCCCTCCTCGTCGCCGCGTCCCGCGCGGACACCGCGGCGGCCATCCTGGCGGCCCAGCGCATGGACGCGCACGCCGCCGCCCTGGTGGAGAACAAGGAACTGAGCACCGCCGGCTGAACCCGGTTCACCGGGGCCACCCTCCCGGTGAACCCCCTCCCCGGCCCCACCCCTGGCCGGGGCTTCCCTCCGGGGACCATGAACGGCCCCGGTCCGCGTGCACCCGCAGCGACGCGCGGACCGGGCGCCATCTTTCTCCGTACTCTGAGGAAATGGGCATGGGGTACGTGAAGATGCGCGCGATCGCCGAGGAGCTCGAGGCCTTCGCCGAGGCACTCGAAGGAACCTGGCGCGCGGAGATCGGCCCCTCCGGTCCGGTACTGGCCATGAGGCGCCCGTCGAATCGTCATCAGGGCACGCTCCATCGCATCCGCGAGCAACTCGATGCCCAGCTGCCCACCACACACCCCGGCCATGTCTGTGCGAACGGCCCCCTGATCGAACGCCCCGCGATCGCCCGCATGCGCCGCCCCGATGCCGTCGTCATCCCCGAGGCGGTGCTCGACGAGGAGGGCCTCGCCGTCGACTCCACGCACGTACTGGCGGTCGTCGAGATCCTCCCGCCGTCCGCCCCAAACCACGACCTGATCGAGAAGCTCGCCGACTATCCGGCCATGGGCATCCCTTGTTTCATGATCGTTGGCCCCCGCAAGGGCACCATCGAGGTGCACTCCGACCCGAGCCGGGGGCGCTACCGCCACACCGAGTCCTACATCTACGGCGACAAGGTCCCCTTCGGCCCCTGGACCGTGGAGACCGACGACTTTCGGCGCTACGGCAAGGCCGGCGACCGCACGGACTGACCGGTCGTCACCCGGCAAGGGGAACCTCCCCTTCCTGTTGCGTTCCGGGGCACCCCCTTCACCCCCCGTTCACCCGGACCACCCGGGAACGTGGGGTTCCGCGAGCACGCTCCGCATGTGAGACGAATCGCAGGAATCGTCCTCGCGGTACTGCTGATGACGGGTGTGGTGGTCGCCGTCGTCGCGGGCCGCAGTGATGAGGACAAGGGCACGGCAACGAAGACCGTGCGCATGGTGATCGGGTCGGAGAAGGCGGAGTTCTTCGCTGATCCGGACGTGGTGAAGGCCCTCGCCGCCAAGGGCTACACCGTCGAGGCCGAGACCTCCGGGTCCTGGGCCATGGAGGGGCTCGACCTCGAGGGGTACGACCTCGCCTTCCCCTCCAGCCAGGCGCCCGCCACCGAGCTGGCCGCGAAGTACAAGGTGCGGGGGACCCTCCCGCGCCCCTTCTACTCGCCCCTCGTCGTCGTGGCGCACAAGAACGCCGCCGGGGTGCTCGCGGGCAACGGCCTGGCCACGCTGGACGCCGAACACCGCGGCACCTTGAAGATGGCCGCCTACCTCGACGCGGCCCGCGCCGACCGGACCTGGCAGCAGCTCAAGGGCGCCGAGAAGTACGGGGAGTTGACCGGCACCCTCTATCTGTCCAGCACCGACCCGGAGACCTCCAGCTCGGGCGCCCTCTACCTGGCCGCCGCGTCCTACGTGGCCAACGGCGGCAAGGTGGTCGCGAGCGACGCGGAGATCGAGCGCACGGCGCCCCTCCTGCACAAGCTGGTCAGCGTCCAGGGCGCCCAGCAGTCCAGCACGGACGCGGCCTTCCGGGACTTCGTCAGCGGCGCCGGCAACCCGCTCGTCCTCGTCTACGAGTCGCAGGTCGCCTCGCTCCTGGCGGACCGGCAGCAGCCGGACGACCTGGTGGTGCTCTACCCGGACACCACCGTCAACAGCGACCACACCGCCGTACCGCTCACCGAGAACGGCAGCGCTCTCGCCGGGCTCCTGGCGGCCGACCCGCAGTTGCGCAGGCTGGAGATCCGGCACGGGTTCCGGCCGCAGGGCGTCGCCGCCGAGTTCGCCTCGGCCACCACCTACCTCAAGCAGGAACTGACCGGCGTCCGCCAGGCGCCCGTGCCCACCTCCACGGTGCTGCACGAGCTGGCGCGACGGGCGCGCGGATAGGGGGAACACAGCACATGTCCGATGACACCTCCACCTCCACCTTCACCCTCACGCCGCCCGAGGCCGTCGCCGCCGTGCCGCGCGAGAAGGCCGGCGGGCTCGTGCCCGTCGACGACTCGGTCCGCACGGACATGGCCACGAAGGCCGCCGCGTACGTCGAAGGCCTCGCCGCGCTGGACGCCCGCTCGCCCGAGTTCGCCGGCAAGGTCGGCGAGATCACCGCGCTCGGCGCCGGTGAGATGCGCACGGCCGCCGCGCAGTCCAACCGCATGCTGGAGCGGACCATCCGGAGCCTGCCGGACAAGGGCGGGGACGCCCAGTCGCAGGTCGCGGGTTCGCTCGTCGAACTCCGGCGGGTGGTCGAGGACCTGGACCCGCGTGATCTGCCGGCCTCCAAGGGGCGCAGGCTCCTCTCCCGGCTGCCCGGCGGCAACAAACTGCGCGACCACGTCGCCAAGTACGCCTCCGCGCAGGGCACGCTCAACCGGATCGTGGGCTCGCTGCGCGGCGGCCAAGACGAACTGCGGCGCGACAACGCCGCGTTGCAGACCGAACGCGTCCGGCTGTGGGAGACGATGGGCAAGCTCCAGGAGTACGTGGTCCTGACCGACGCCCTGGACGCGGCGGTCGGGCAGCGCGTCGCCGACGCCGAGGCCACCGAGCCCGAACGGGCCGACAGCCTGCGCGCCGACGTCCTCTTCCCGGTCCGGCAGAAACACCAGGACCTGCTCACCCAGCTCGCGGTCTGCGCGCAGGGATACCTCGCCATGGACGTGGTGCGCCGCAACAACGACGAGCTGATCAAGGGCGTCGACCGGGCCGCCACGACCACGGTGTCGGCCCTGCGCATCTCCGTGATGCTGGCCTCCGCGCTGGACCACCAGAAGAAGGTCATCGAGCAGGTCGACGCGCTGCGCGGCACCACCGAGGAACTGATCCGGGGCAACGCGGAGATGCTGGCGACGCAGAGCGGGGAGATCCAGCGCATCGCCGCCGACCCGGCGGTCGGCGCCGAGACCCTGCGCGCCGCCTTCCAGCAGATCTACCGCACCCTCGACGCCATCGACACCTACAAGGTGCAGGCGACCGAGGCGATGGCGGTGACCGTGGAGAACCTGACGGCCGAGCTCCAGCAGGCGAGCACCTATCTGGACCGCAGCCGCTCGCGGGGCGCCCTGGAAGGCGGGCTCGCATGAGACGTCCCCTCCTCGCCCTGACGGCCCTCGCCCTGCTGCTGACCGCCTGCTCGGCGCAGAGCGACGCCGCGGACCCCGACGCGCCCGAGCCGGGCACCCTGCGGATCCTCGCCTCCAGCGAGCTGAGCGACATGGCGCCGGTGCTCGAGCAGGTCCGCAAGGACACCGGCGTCAAGGTCCGGCCGACCTACATGGGCACCCTGGACGCCGTGAACCTGCTGGCGAAGGGCGGCACCGACGGGAAGTACGACGCCCTGTGGCTGTCCTCCGACGACTATCTGCGGCTGCGCCCCGACGCGGCGAAGAAGGTCGTCTCGGAGACGCCGATCATGTCGAGCCCGGTGGCCCTGGGCGTGAGGACCGGCACGCTCGCCACCCTCGGCTGGAAGGCCGACCAGGTCACCTGGACGCAGATCGAGCAGGCGGTCCGGAGCGGGAGACTCACCTACGGCATGACCGACCCGGCCCGCTCCAACTCCGGCTTCGCCACGCTGATCTCGGTCGCCTCGGCGCTCTCGGGAGCCCAGTCGGCGCTCACCGACGCGGACGTCACGAAGGCGACGCCGAAGCTGAAGGAGTTCTTCAAGGGGCAGCAGCTGACCTCGGGGTCGTCGGGCTGGCTGGCGAGCGCGTACACCCGGCGCGGTGACGTCGACGCGCTGCTCAACTACGAGTCCGTGCTGAAGGGCATCCCCGGGCTGACCGTGATCCGCCCCACGGACGGCGTCGTCACCGCCGACTACCCGCTCTCCTCCCTCGCCGCGACCGACGCGACGACCCGCGCGAACGTCAAGCGGGTCGCCGAAGCCCTGCGCACGGATGCCGTCCAGCGGCTGATCACCACCCGGACGCACCGCCGCCCGGTCGTCGCCTCGGTACCGCCCGCGGCCGGCCTCGACACCACCCGCCGGCGCGAACTGCCCTTCCCCGGCAGCCGATCCGTCGCCGACGGACTGCTCGACGCCTACGAGAACGAGCTGCGCCGCCCGTCGCGGACCGTGTACGTCCTCGACACCTCCGGCTCGATGGAGGGCGACCGGCTGAGCCGGCTGAAGGACGCCCTCGCCGACCTCACCGGTGACTTCCGCGACCGCGAGGAGGTGACGCTGATGCCGTTCGGGTCGGACGTGAAGAGCGTCGCCACGCATGTCGTCAGTCCCGCCGACCCGCAGACCGGACTGGCCGCGATCCGCCAGGACACCAAAAAGCTCACGGCCGACGGCGAGACCGCGATCTACACCTCGCTGGAGAAGGCCTACGACCACCTGGGCACCGACCGGGACGCCTTCACGTCCATCGTGCTGATGACGGACGGCGAGAACACCAAGGGCGACGACGCCGACGACTTCGACGCCTTCTACCGGGACGACCTCACCCCGGCGGGGAAACGGATCCCCGTCTTCCCCATCCTGTTCGGCGACTCCGACCGCGCGGAACTGGAGCACATCGCCGAGTTGACCGGCGGCCGGCTCTTCGACGCGCGGCACGGCTCGCTGGACGGCGCCTTCGAGGAGATCCGTGGCTACCAGTAGGTTCGTCGGGTACCTGGAGTCCCGCAAGAACATCGCGGGCAGCGCGGCCGGGCTGGCCGGACTGGTCCTGACCTTCATGGGAGCGGCGGGCGCGTACTGGCCCGTCGTGGTGGTCGGTCTGTACGGCGCGGGCGCGCTGATCGCCCCGCCGGAGCGGCCGCCGCTGCCCGACTTCCCGGATCCCTCGGCCCAGCTGGACGCGTTGCGCGACGACTTCGAGCGGCTCGGCGGGTATCTCGCGGAGATCGACCTGCCCCCGGCCGCCGCCGGGCGGCTCACCGAACTCACCGGCCTGCTGGCCGCGCTGCTGGAGTCCGGCTGGGTCGCCGAGGTCCTCGCCCAGGACCCGGAGGGCGTCCACGCCCTCTCCCGGGCCGTACGGCAGGACCTGCCCGAGGCCGTCGACAGCTTCGTACGGACCCGCTGGTGGACGCGGATGACGCCCGGCCAGGAACCACCGGAACGGCATCTGGAACGCCAGCTGGCCCTGCTCCAGGACGAGGCGGAGCGGCTGGCGGCGGGGCTGCGGGAGACCGAGGCCAGACGCCAGGAAACCCACACCCGCTACTTGGAAGACCGCTCGCCGTAGTCCAGGGGTGCGGGGAACTGCGCGACCGGCCACGACGAGCCCGCACCAGCCCGCACCCGTGAACCCGTGAACCACAAAAGCGAAGGTCTGTCATCTGCACCCCGTCGGGGCGGACGGGGAGCAGACGACAGACCCAGAGCCGCGTACGCCGTTGTACGCGGCCTCGCCGCATCGCACCGCGGCCGGCCGTGACGATCACTGGTCAGGGCTCATCCATGCCGGCCGCGGAGTCTTTCGGTGGGCGTCAGCCCAGGCGCTGCACCAGCGCGCGGTACTCGTCCCACAGTTCCTTCGGGGTGTGGTCGCCGAAGGTGTTGAGGTGCTCGGGGACCAGGGCGGCCTCCTCGCGCCAGACCTCCTTGTCCACGGTGAGGAGGAACTCCAGGTCGGAGTCGGCCAGGTCGAGGCCCTTGGTGTCGAGGGCGTCCTTGGTCGGCAGGATGCCGATCGGGGTCTCGACGCCCTCGGCCTTGCCGTCCAGGCGCTCCACGATCCACTTCAGGACGCGGCTGTTCTCGCCGAAGCCGGGCCAGACGAACTTGCCCGCCTCGTTCTTGCGGAACCAGTTGACGTAGTAGATCTTCGGGAGCTTCGCCTGGTCCTTGCCCTTGGCGACGTCGACCCAGTGCCCCATGTAGTCGCCCATGTTGTAGCCGCAGAACGGCAGCATGGCGAAGGGGTCGCGGCGCAGCTCGCCGACCTTGCCCTCGGCGGCGGCGGTCTTCTCGGAGGCCACGTTGGCGCCGAGGAAGACGCCGTGGTTCCAGTCGAAGGACTCCGTCACCAGCGGGACCGCGGAGGCGCGTCGGCCGCCGAAGAGGATCGCCGAGATCGGCACGCCCCTGGGGTCCTCCCACTCGGGCGCGATGATCGGGCACTGGGCGGCGGGGACGGTGAAGCGGGCGTTGGGGTGGGCGGCGGGGGTGCCGGACTCCGGCGTCCAGTCGTTGCCCTTCCAGTCGGTGAGGTGGGCGGGAGTCTCCTCCGTCATGCCCTCCCACCAGATGTCGTTGTCGTCGGTGAGGGCGACGTTGGTGAAGACCGAGTTGCCCCAGAGCGTCTTCATCGCGTTGGCGTTGGTGTGCTCACCGGTGCCGGGCGCCACGCCGAAGAAGCCGGCCTCGGGGTTGATGGCGTACAGGCGGCCGTCCTCGCCGAAGCGCATCCAGGCGATGTCGTCGCCGATGGTCTCGACGGTCCAGCCGGAGACGGTGGGCTCCAGCATGGCGAGGTTGGTCTTGCCGCAGGCGCTCGGGAACGCGGCGGCGACGTACTTCGACTCGCCCTGCGGCGGGGTCAGTTTGAGGATCAGCATGTGCTCGGCGAGCCAGCCCTCGTCGCGGGCCATGACGGACGCGATGCGCAGGGCGTAGCACTTCTTGCCGAGCAGGGCGTTGCCGCCGTAGCCGGAGCCGTAGGACCAGATCTCGCGGCTCTCGGGGAAGTGCGAGATGTACTTGGTGCTGTTGCAGGGCCACGGGACGTCCGCCTCGCCCTCGGCCAGCGGCGCTCCGAGCGTGTGCACGGCACGCACGAAGAACCCGTCGGTGCCGAGTTCGTCCAGCACCGGCTGTCCCATGCGGGTCATGGTGCGCATGGACACGGCGACGTAGGCGGAGTCGGTGATCTCGACGCCGATCGCGGAGAGGTCGGAGCCCAGCGGGCCCATGCAGAAGGGGACGACGTACATGGTGCGGCCGCGCATGGAGCCGCGGAACAGCCCCTTCTCCCCCGAGAAGATCTCCCGCATCTCGGCGGGCGCCTTCCAGTGGTTGGTGGGGCCGGCGTCCTTCTCCTGCTCGGAGCAGATGAAGGTGCGGTCCTCGACGCGGGCGACATCGGTGGGGTCGGAGGCTGCGTAGTAGGAGTTCGGGCGCTGGACCGGGTCGAGCCTCTTGAAGGTGCCCTTCTCGACGAGCTCGTCGCACAGTCGCTCGTACTCGGCCTCGGATCCGTCACACCAGACCACGTTGTCCGGCTGCGTCAGTTCGGCGATCTCGTTCACCCAGGAGACGAGTTCCTGGTGGTGGGTGGGGATGACGGGGGGAGCCGCGATGTCGCGCGCCACGATTGCTCCTAAATGAGGGATTTTTTGTTTGGAGGCCCCGTGGGGGCTGCGACCCGGATGCTTCGGATGATGACCTTGGCGCTCATCCGGTGTCGACCGCACTCATTTGATCATCCGATGCTACCGCCCATATGTCCATAGGGCCTCACAGGTGAGCGGAGTGAGGATGGCCACGTGTAGACGCGACGTTTTGCGTCCACATGACGTTCAGGCGACAGCCCTTTGACCCGGCCCGGCCCGGCCCCCGTGAGATGCTGGCCACTCTTCGCCCTTCGGCACGCCGGGCTGATCCGCAACTTACGGTTCCGTAGGTACGATTCGGCGCATGACTGCGCCCGTCCCCGACGCGCCAACGGACACGCCGGCCGCCGGCCTTGGTCCCGTCGCGCTCTCCCTGCCGCATCCGGTCAAGCCCAAGCTCCGCGGCTGGCTGCATCTCGGAATGTTTCCGGCCGCCCTCATCGCGGGCCTCGTGCTCACCGCCCTCGCCGACTCCACCCGCGGCCGCATCGCCTGCGGCATCTACGCCCTCACCGCATGCCTGCTGTTCGGCGTGAGCGCGCTCTACCACCGGGGCGACTGGAACGCCCGCATGGACGGCATCCTGCGCAGACTCGACCACGCGAACATCTTCCTGATCATCGCGGGCACCTACACGCCGCTCACCCTGCTGCTCCTGCCGGAGTCGAAGGGGCAGTGGCTGCTGTGGAGCATCTGGGCCGCGGCGGTCGCGGGCATCGCCTTCCGGGTCTTCTGGGTCGGCGCCCCGCGCTGGCTCTACACCCCCTGCTACATCGCGATGGGCTGGGCGGCCGTCTTCTTCCTGCCCGACTTCATGCGCGCGGGCGGCATCGCCGTGATGGTCCTGGTCATCGTCGGCGGGCTCCTCTACAGCGCGGGCGGCGTGATCTACGGCATCAAGCGCCCCAACCCGTCACCGCGCTGGTTCGGCTTCCACGAGGTCTTCCACTCCCTGACCCTCGCCGCCTTCGTCGTGCACTACGTCGGCATCTCCCTGGTCGCGTACCAGCACGGATAACCTCACTTTTCCGCCTTCTTCCGGCCACGACTCCCAAGCCGTGGCCCTTTTTTGTGTACCGGCTCATGCACCGGTTCGCATGCCGGGGGAGCCTGACGATTGACACACACCATCTTTTGAGAGCTACTCTCATTTCATGGCTACTGTCACGAACTCTGCCGCGGTGGGGTCCGACCCACGCCGCTGGTGGGCCCTGGGGGCCCTGGTCGCGAGCATGCTCACGCTCGGCTTCGACACGACGATCCTCAATGTGGCGCTCCCGACGATGGCGGAGCAGCTCGGCGCCAGCACCGGTCAGCAGCAGTGGATGGCGGACGCCTACGTCGTCGTCTTCGCGGCCCTGATGCTCCCGGCCGGCCTGCTGGGCGACCGCTTCGGCCGACGGAACATGCTGATCACCGGGCTGGGGATCTTCCTCGCCGGCTCACTGGTCGGCACCCTGGCCGGGGACGTGAACGCGGTGATCGCCGCCCGCGCCGTGATGGGTGTCGGGGCCGCGCTGGTCACGCCGCTCGCGCTGTCGGTGCTGCCCTCGCTGTTCGCGCCCGAAGAGCGCACCAAGGCCGTCGGCATCGTCTCGGCCGGCTCGACGCTGGGCCTGCCGCTCGGGCCGATCATCGGCGGCTGGCTGCTCAACCACTTCTGGTGGGGCTCGGTCTTCCTCATCAACATCCCGATGGCCGCCATCGGCATCGCCGCCTGCGTCTTCCTGCTGCCGGAGACCCGCGACCCGGCCTCCCCCAAGGTCGACGCCCTCTCCACCGCGCTCACCGCGGCCGGCCTCGGCGCGCTCATCTACGCGATCATCGAGGCGCCCACCCGGGGCTGGGGCGACCCGCTGGTCCTCGCGATGGACGCCACGGCCGTCGTGCTGATCACCGCGTTGGTCCTGCGCGAACGCCGGGTCGAGCGGCCCATGCTCGACATGGGGCTGCTCGCCCACCGCGGGTTCCTGTTCAACACGCTCGCGGCGACCCTCCTCATGTTCGTGCTGTCCGGCCTGCTGTTCGTCCTGCCGCAGTACCTCCAGGCCGTCCTCGGCAACGACGCCCTCGGCACCGGTGTGCGACTGCTGCCGATGATGGGCGGTCTGATCGTCGCCTCGCGGGCCGCGCAGCCCGTCGTGGTCCGGTTCGGGGCGCGGGCGGTGGTGAGCGCGGGCCTGGTGGTGCTGGCGTTCGCCATGCTGCTGGGCAGCCGTACGACGATCGACTCCGGGTACGGCTTCACCGCGCTGTGGCTGTCGATCGTCGGGTTCGGGTTCGGCTTCTCGATCGTGCCCGCCATGGCCGGCGCCCTGGGCACCCTGCCCACCGACCGCGCCGGCAGCGGATCCGGCCTGCTGATGACCCTGCGCCAGGTCGGCGCCGCCATCGGCATCGCGCTGCTCGGCAGCCTGCTCGCGAGCACCTTCCGCGACCGTCTCGACGTCACCGGTCTGCCCGCCGGGGTCGCCGACACCGCCGGGGAGTCGGTGGTCGCGGCCCATGTGATCGCCGAGAAGGCGAACCTGACCGATCTCGCCGCCTCCGCGAACTCCGCCTACGTCCACGGCATGAGCCTGGTGATGCTGGTGTGCGGCATCGCCGCCCTGGCCTCCGCGCTGCTGGCGGCCGCGTTCCTGCCGGGAACCGCACGCGTGGACGAGGTGGAGGAGATCGATGTCGTGGACGCGGGAACCGTGGACGCGGGAGCCGAGGACTCCGGAACCGAGGTCTCCGGAACTGAGGTCTCCGCAGCCGAGGACGCCGGTCCCGACTTGGTCACCCCCACGGCCGATGCCCGACAATGAGCCCATGACGGCCGCACGCATCAGCTCTCCCGCCGACCACTCCCCACCCCAGCCGGGTCTCCGGGAGCGCAAGAAGATCAAGACCCGCGAGGCGATCCGCACCGCCACCTACGCGCTGGTCGGGGAACAGGGGTACGACGCCACGACGATCGACCAGATCGCCGAGCGCGCCGAGGTGTCGCCGTCGACCGTCTTCCGCTACTTCCCGACCAAGGAAGACATCATCCTCACCGATGAGCAGGACCCGATCCTGCTTGCGGAACTGCGGTCCCGGCCCGCCGACGAGCCGCTGGCGGACACCATGCGGTACGTGATGCGGGAGGGCGCCCGCCGGGGCTTCGACGAGGACCCGGAAGTGGCCCGGATGCGCACCCATCTGATGGTCCAGGTCCCGGCGGTGCGCTCGCGGATGATGGAGAGCATGTCGGTCGTCGGCCGCATGCTCTGCGTCGCGATCGGCGAGCGCACCGGCCGCGACCCCGACAGCCTGGAGGTCCGCGTCTACACGATGTCCCTGCTCGGCGGCCTGATGGAGACCGCCCTGTACTGGGGCGAGCACGGCCACGAGGACGACTTCGGCGCCCTCCTGGACCGCACGCTGGAGGTGCTGGAACACGGCCTGAGCAAGGAAAACCGCTGAGCCCCCGCCCCTCCCCCGTGCCATCCTGACCAGGTGAACGCACTCGAGATCCGCGTCGAAGTCGCCCCGGAGCTGGCCCTGTTCGTCCCGCCCACGCGGCGCGCGGGACCCACCGCGCTCGCCGTCGACGGCGTCGCCACCCTCGGCCATGTCGTCGAGTCGCTCGGGGTGCCCCTCACGGAGGTCGGCACCCTGCTCGTCGACGGCCGTGCGGTACCGGTCTCGCACATCCCGGCCGCCGGCGAGTCGGTGACCGTCCGCCCGGTGGCCCGCCCGCAGCGGATCCCGGGAGCGCCGCTGCGCTTCCTCCTCGACGTCCACCTCGGCACCCTGGCCCGCCGGCTGCGCCTGCTCGGCGTGGACACGGCGTACGAGTCGACCGACATCGGCGACCCGGCGCTCGCCACCCGCTCGGCGGCCGAACAGCGCGTCATGCTCAGCCGGGACCGGGGCCTGCTGCGGCGGCGCGAGCTGTGGGCGGGCGCGTACGTCTACAGCACCGACCCCGAGGAGCAGCTCCGCGACGTCCTCGACCGGTTCGCGCCCGAACTGCTTCCCTGGACGAGGTGCACCGCCTGCAACGGAATGCTGCGCAAGGCCACCAAGGAGGAGGTGGCCGACCAGCTGCGGCACGGCACGCGGCAGTCGTACGACGTGTTCGCGCAGTGCCTGTCCTGCGGGCGCGCGTACTGGAAGGGCGCGCACCACGAGCAGCTGGTGGCCATCGTGGAACGCGCCCTGGCGGAGTTCACGGGCTGAGGCCCTAGTTCTTGCGCAGATCGCCCTTTCCGCAGGCGAGGCCGTCGCGGTCGGGGTCGAGCCTCAGCGGGTCGTCCTCGCCGTTGACCTTCAGCCGGCCGTAGTCGTTGGCCCTGAGCCAGGAGCAGCGGGCGGCCGTCGTCTTCTTCACCGTCGCCGGGAACGCCGTCGGCACGCACACGTTGATCGAGCCGTAGTGCCGGTCGCAGCCGGAGACGGTCGGGCCGACCGCTTGCGAGGTCCGCTTCCTGCCGGGGCCGGTGACCTTGCCGGTCAGATCGTCGGCGAAGGAGTGGACGTGCGGTGCGGCCTCGGTGCCGGAGGACACCGAGAACGTCGACGCGGAGTCGGCGCTCAGCGCGGCCGGGCCCTGGAGGTGCACCCACTTCGCCACCGACGGCACCCCGTTCGCGTCCACCGCGAAGAGCATGTACCAGCCGGGCGGCGCCAGATCGGGGTTGCTCGTCACATTGAGGTCGACGTTGTTGCCGTCGACCGACAGCGGGAGGTCCACGAAGCGCTGGTTCGGGTCGGAGGAGTGGGTCACCGCCGCCGGGCGGATCAGCTCCGCCTTGGCGATGGGCCGGTCCACCGTGACGCGCTGGGTGTCGCCGTACGTCCACTCCGTGTCGATGACCGACGTGATCGTCGGCCGGGTGCCCTTGAGCAGGTAGGGCGGGGTGTAGATCGACACGTTGTGGTTCCAGGTGCCGTTGCCCGGGTTGTCGCCGGTGGACATCACCCGGCCGTCGGGCAGCAGGAACGAGGAGGAGTGGTAGCCGCGGGCCTGCGGGTCGGCGGCGACGGGATCGAAGGTGTTCGTGCCGGGGTCGTAGAGCGACGACTCGAAGACCGGGTCGGCCCGGTTGTGCAGCGCGCCGCCGGTCTCCAGCACCTTGCCGTCGGGCAGCAGCACGGCGGACACGTACATCTTGCCCTGGGCGCCGGTCTCGGGCACGGGCCCGTTGCCGAGGTCGACGGTGCCCTGGGGGAGCGGCGGTCCGGCGACGTACGACGGGTTCGCGGCCTTCAGGTCGATGATGTCGGTGAGCCGGTTGCCGTCCGGGTTGGAGTCGATGTTGCCGCCGCCGAGGGTGAGGACCCGCTGGTCCTGCGCCGGAGGCAGCAGCACGCTCGCCGACTGGTCGCGCTGGTCCTTGTTCTGGAGGCCGGGGATCTGGGTGACCGTGTTGGCGTCGTAGTCGTAGACCGCCGCACCCGTGCCGGGGATGTTGTTGCCGAAGACGTGGCTGCCCGAGTAGAAGAGGCGGCCGTCCTGCATGAGGATCATCGACGGGTACAGGCCCCAGTACGACCAGGTCTGGTTGACCTTCCACAGCGGCTGCCACCGCTGCTCGGCCTGCGAGAACAGCTCGGCCGTCACCGATCCGGTCGAGTCCTCGCGCAGCCCGCCGAAGGACAGCACGTCGCCGTTGCCCATGACGGTGGCCGACGGATACCAGTGGCCGTCGTTCATGTCGTTGGTCCTGCTGTACGTCTCGGTGACGGGATCGAAGACGTACGACTCCTTGAACCCCTCGTAGCCGTGCCCGCCCACCACCGGATAGGCCTTGTTGCCGCTCATCACGAGGACGCGCCCGTCCTGGAGCTGCACGTGCCCGGCGCAGAACATGTCCTTCGGCGTGGGGACGACCTTGTAGCTGCCGGTCGCCGGGTCGTACACCGCCGACGTGAACGTGCCCGCGTCGAACTGCTGCTCGCTGTTGCCGGAGCCGGCGATGAGCAGCACCTTGCCGTTGTTGAGGACGACGGAGTGCATGGAGCGCACCGGGTTCTGTGTGGGGAGCACGTCCCACCTGCCGTTGGCGCACTGGTCGGCGGTGCCGGTGCAGGTCGCGGGCGGGAGGACGTCCGGGACCTGGTCCATCGTGTAGTCGTCGGTGGTCACCGAGCCGGTCCCGTAGACGGAGACGCCCCAGGTGATGCGGTCGGTGCCGGCCGGCACCGCGGGGGTGCGGACGGTGGCCCGGGTGTACGCGGACGCCATGTCCAGCGTCTTGAGGTCCGTCCAGTACTGCCAGCCCGCCGTCGCGTCGTGCCGGAAGAGGGTGACGGAGGTGTCGGGCGTCGTCGACTTGTACCAGAGCGACAGGTCGTACTGCTTGCCGACGGTCACCGCGGGCGCGCACGCCGCCGACTCGGTGATCAGCGCCTTGCGGTCGCCGTCGACCCGGCGGGTCAGCGTCACCTTCATCGCCTTGGCGCCGGTGTGCGCGTCCGAGGTGTGCGCGAAGGCGAAGTCGTTGTCGCCCCAGCCGGACTTCTCCCAGCAGGCCGGCATGCCGTCCGTACCGGACGTCTCGAAACCGGCGTTCTGAACGAGGTTGGCGGCGGACGCGGGCTGCGGCCCGGCCAGCAACAGGCCTCCGGTGAGGCCCGTCACCGCGAGCATCGCGACCCGTCTACGGCGTCTGTTCACACGGCTCTCCTTGCGGTGCGGCTTCCCCGCGGCCCTCTGCGGGGGAGGTAGACCAGCGCTTCGGTGCCGGCGAAGCGCACGACGAACGTCGTCACCAGGGCCAGCGCGGTCGCGGACAGCGCGCCCATGCCGAACCGGTGCACGAACAGCGCGATCAGCGGGATGCGCAGCACCAGGTCGGCGTTGGCGAGCAGCGCGAACCGGCCGGCCCTGTCCCACCAGCGGCGATGGGCCCGGCGGTCGCGGAACAGCAGATGCTCGATGAGGACGAAGTTCCAGGCGACGCCGAGCTGGTTGGCGAGGATCTCGGCCGGCACGTAGTGCAGTCCGGCGACGGTGAGGGCCCACAGTCCCAGCAGGTTGGGCAGGAACCCGGTCGCCCCGATCAGCCCGAAGCCGACCATGCGGGCGACCGGCGAGGCGGTGCGCAGCCCGACCAGGTGACGCAGGAAGCGAAAGCCCTCCCGTGCGCTCGACTTGGACTCGCCCGCGAACCGCTCCTCGAAGACGAACGGGACCTCGCCGACCGAGCGCGGACGGCTGCGGACGGCGAGTTCGAGGAGGATCTTGTAGCCGAGCGGCTTGAGGACGTCGGCGGTGACCGCGCTGCGCCGGATCGCGAAGAACCCGCTCATCGGGTCGCTGATGCCGCGCAGCCTGCGCGGGAACAGCGACTTGGTGAGCCAGGTCGCCCCGCGTGAGACGGCCACCCGGTAGCTGCCCGCCAGCCCGGCGCGGCTGCCGCCCTTGATGTACCGGGAGGCGACGACGAGCCCGGCGTTCGACCGCTCCCCCGTGGCCACCAGCTCCGGGACCAGGGACGGGGGATGCTGGCAGTCGCCGTCCATGACGACGATCCAGTCCGACCCGGCCGCCTTCATCCCCTCGACGACCGCGCCGCCGAGCCCGCCGACCGGTTCCTCCCGGTGCAGCACGGTCACCGGGAAGGGGCAGTCGCGCGCCGCGTCCCGGATGACCTCGGGGGTGTCGTCGGTGGAGTCGTCGACGAAGACGACCTCGCAGGGCAGCCGGGACGGCACCGACTCGGTGATCCGGTGCAGCAGTTGGCGGATGTTCGCCGACTCGTTGAAGGTCGGTACGACGATGGTGACCGCGCCGGGCTCGGCGAGCTCGGCGGCGCTCAGATCGGGGACGGGGGCGCTGTACTCGGTGTAGTCGTGGCTCATCGGACGCCTCCGGAGTCGGTCTGGATCCGCCGGATCTCGATCCGGTCCTCACCGGAGCCGAAGGTGGCCACCGGCGTCGAGTGTTCGAGGGCCGCCCCGACCTGCGGCAGGTCGCTCGCGTCCCGCCGGACGGTCGGCGAGGCGACGACGTAGTCGATGTCCCGCCAGCCGTTCGGCAGGGTCTTGGTGACGGCCGGGTCGAGGTCGGCCTTGTAGAACCAGATGGCTCCGAGTCCCGGCCGGTAGCCGGCGTGCACCAGGTCCAGCCAGAGCGCGTCGTCGACCAGGACGCGGGTGTCGGCCGGGTCCTCGACCTCCGTGGACAGCCACCTGGAGGCGGCCCGGTAGGGGGCGTTGGCGTCGGCGGTGACGGCGGTGCGGTCGCCGTCGTACCAGCGCGGGACGACGTACGCTCCCGCCGCCAGGGCGAGGACGGCCGCGAGGGCGTAGCGGCCGCCGGTCCGCCACCGTGCCTCGTCGGGCCCGCGTCGTCTGCGCAGGACGGCGTGGGCGATGCTCGCCGTGCCGCCGGCGAGGACGAGCGCGAGGAACGGCAGCGCCTGGATGACGTACATGGCGGGCAGGTAGCCGCTGGGCCGCATCGCGACCGCCGCGAGGATCGCCACGGCCAGCGACGGTCCGGCGAGGGCGCGGGCGGTGACCGACCAGCGCCAGGTGAGCAGGAGCAGCAGCGCGCCCGCGAGGCCGCCGAGGATCAGCACCCGGTCGTAGTAGAGCCAGGATTGGAGCGCTCCGTGGGACCCCGAGCCCTGGTCGAGGATGAAGCCCGACCCGGGTCTGGTCATCTGGTAGGCGATGCCGTCCCAGAGGGAGACATGGCCGCCGCCCGGCAGCAACTCGCCCTTGAGCAGGGCGAAGAGGGGATACGCGAGGCCGATCAGCCCACAGGCGGTGACCGCGCCGGTGAGGGCGAACTTACGGGTGTCGCGGTGGCTGTGCCGCCACATGGTGACGAAGACCGCCGGGAGGACGAAGAGCATCGTCTCCTTGGTGAGCACGGCCGTCGCGGCGGCGACGCCCGCCCCGAAGTGGTGCCAGAGGTGGCGGCTCGGCGAGGCGGCCAGGGTGAACGCGAGCAGGGTCCACATCACCGCGAGGTTGTCGAGGAAGATCTCCCGCTGGAGGACGACCGAGAGCGGGGAGAGCCCGAACAGGACCATGCCGAGCCCGGCCGCCCAGCGGGGCAGCGACAGCCGCCGCCCGAGGACGTGGACGAGGACGGCGCTGACCGCGCTGACGACGAGCATCGTGGCGCGCATCGCGCCGACGGTCATCGAGTCGGGGCTGATCAGTTTGGGGATCCAGGTCAGCAGGGCGAGCTGGATCCAGCCGAGGGGCGGGTGGTCGTACCAGTAGGTGTAGTGGGCGAGGCCCCTGCCCTCCTGGACGGCCCAGGCCTGGGCGAGGTAGGTGCCCTCGTCGTCGCTGAGGGTGGGGTAGTCGGCGATGTTCCAGCCCTGCACGACGAGGATCGCCACCAGCAGCACGCCGCACAGGATCAGGTCGGGACGGGACCGGCGCAGCCGCTTCGGCGAGACTGTTCGGCCGGTCGAACGCGTGTCAGGCACAGGCTGGCGCTGCGCGGGGACCGTGCCGGTGGTCACCGCGGGAAGGGTTGAGGTCACGCAGGAACGTCCTCTCGGATCACTGCGGGAGTGGAAGCGGGTCCGGCTGCGGGTCCGGGAGTGGCCGCGGTCAGATGCGCACCGACATGTGAGGTCAACTCCCAGTCGTTCCGGCCGCGTTGTTCACGCCAGACGGCGCGCATCGCGGCTCCCGCGAGGAGGACCTGGTAGAACGGGCCGCCCGCGACGAGCTTGAGGTAGTGGACGAGGCGGACGCGCAGCCCGTACTGCTTGCCGAAGTCGTGCAGGCCGACGAGCTCGAAGACGAAGGTGACGAGTGCCGTCACGGCCGGCAGGAAGGTGACGAAGGCGATCCCGACGGGCACGTCGAGGAAGAGCGCGACCGCCACGTTGAGCGGGATGACGACCCCGGAGAACGCCTGCAGGAAGGGTGTCATGAGGGTGTAGCGGGCCAGCAACCGCTGCCCGAGGCCCGGAAGTTGCTTCCAGTCCTTCTTCCGGTAGACCTGGAGGAAGCCCTGGTTCCAGCGGGTGCGCTGCTTGAGCAGGGACATCAGCGAGCCCGGGGTCTCCTCCCGGGTCACCATGTCGGAGTCGTAGGCGACGACGACCTTCTTGCCGACGCTGGAGAGGCGGACACCGAGATCGCAGTCCTCGGCCAGGCAGTCGGGGTCCCAGCCGCCGGCCTCCCTGAGGGTGTGCGTCCGCACGAAGACGGTGTTGCCACCCAGCGGGATGAATCCTTTCTGCGCATGCAGATGGAGCCGGGAGCGGAACCAGAAGAAGTACTCCAGGCAGTTGCGCAGGCTGTACCAGCTGGAGTGGAAGTTGATGAGCTGCACCCCGCCCTGCACGACGTCGGCGTCCGTGGTCCGGAAGGCGTGGTCGACATGGGCGAGCAGCTCGGGATGGACCTGGTCCTCGGCGTCGAAGACCCCGACGACATCGCCGCGGCAGTGCGGCAGCGCCGTGTTCATGGCCTTCGGTTTGTTCTTCTTCTCATGGGAGTCGACGACGACACGGACGCGCGGATCGCGTTCGGCGGCACTCTCGGCCACCGCCGTGGTCTCGGGGTCGTCGTGACCCACGATGACGATGATCTCGAAGTCGGTGTGGCTGGACTCCAGCAGCCGCTGGATGGTGTGGTCCAGCACGGCTTGTTCGTGCCGTGCCGGAAGCAGCAGCGAGAAGGAGACGTGTTCGTCGCCGTCCGGGCTGCCGAACCGGGTGGAGGCAAGCACTTCGGGCGTACGCCACGCGTGCATCTGCCACCACAGGGTGAACGCCGCCATCCAGAACAAGGCCAGTGAGACGGCAGAGATGAAGACAGACGTGAGCAAGCAGATCCCCCCAGATCCCAGAGCCCCCTGTCGCGACGGCGTTTCACATCCGTCGCGTCACTGTGGAGAGACTAGGGGGACTCTGTGAAGTCCGGGAGCTCTTCCGATAAATAGATTGTTTCGGAACTCTGCCGCCCGTAATCCGACTTATCCGAACAGGTGCTCAGCTTTTCCCTCGGGATCGAGCCTTCTGAGCAGCTGTTTCCGGCCGTTTCAGCCGCTCACCGCGGTGGTCAACGCCGCGCGCAGCCGCTCCGGATCGGTCGTCGGAGCGTCACACGTGAAGTTACGGCAGACGTACGCGGTCGGTTCACCGTTGCTGAGCGGCCGATCGGCGAGCAACGGGAACTCGTCACTCCCCTCGGTGCCGAACGCGACGACCGCCCCCGGAGCGGTGCCCAGAAGCGCCGTACGGCGCAACACCGCTGAGGCCGGGTCGGCCGTGCCCGGCACGACCACGGCGACCTCGCGCGGCCCGTCGAGCAACGCCTCGGCGGCGGCGAGCCCCCAGCCGATGAACCGGGGCACGCGCGGCCCGAGCGCCTTCACGACGCCCAACGCCCGCTCCGCCGCCGTGCGGTGGGGCTCGGACCCGGTGTGCGCGGCGTAGCTCAGCAGCGCGCCCGCGGCCGCGGTCCAGCCGGAGGGCACCGCGTTGTCGGTCGGATCCTGCGGACGCCGGATGAGCCGCTCGGCGTCGGCCGCGGTGTCGTACAGCGCACCGGACTCGGGATCGGCGAACCGGACGAGGACGTGGTCGAGCAGGAACCCGGCGAACTCCAGCCAGACGCCCTCCCCCGTCACCGAGGCGAGGGCGAGGAACCCCTCGGCCACGTCGGCGTAGTCCTCAAGGACCCCCGCGTTGACCCCGACCTGTCCGTCCTTGCTGGTACGGGCGATGCGGGCCTGCTCGTCGAGATGCAGCCGGACGAGGAGATCGGCGGCCCCCACCGCGGCCTCGACGAGATCCGGCCGGTCGAAGTAGGCGCCGGTCTCGGCGAGCGCGGCGATCGCCAACCCGTTCCAGGCGGCGACGACCTTGTCGTCCCGGCCCGGGGCGGGCCGTCCGCCGCGCTCGCGCAGCAGCCGCTCCTTGATGCCGGCGATCCGCTCGGCGTCGATGTCCTCCTCCTGCCGCGGGAGCTGGAGGACGGAGGATCCGTGCTCGAAGGTGCCCTCCTCGGTGACGCCGAAGTAGCGGGCGGCGAGCTCGGCGTCCTGCGGCCCGAGCACCTCGGTGAGCTGCTCGGGCGTCCAGACGTAGTACACGCCCTCGACGTGCTTCCCGCTCCCGTCGTCGCTGTCTGCGTCGAGCGCGGAGGCGAACCCGCCCTGCTCGGTGCGGAGTTCGCGCACCATGAAGTCGGCCGTCTCGAGAGCGACCCGCCGGGCGAGCTCCCTGACCTCCTCATCGGCCCCGCCACCGGCGGTGGCCCGCCAGAGATGGGCGTAGGCCCGGCACAGCAGGGCGTTGTCGTACAGCATCTTCTCGAAGTGGGGCACGACCCAGTCACGGTCGACGGAGTACCGGGCGAACCCGCCGCCGAGCTGGTCGTAGATCCCGCCCCTGGCCATCCGTTCGCAGGTGTCCCGGGCCATCTGGAGAGCGCCCTCGGCACCGGTCCGCGCATGGTGGCGGAGCAGGAACTCGATCACCATCGACGGCGGGAACTTCGGCGCACCGGCGAACCCGCCCCGCTGCGGATCGTACTCCCGGGTCAGCCCCAGCAGCGCCTGCGACAGCTCCTGCTCACCGGGGGCCATGCCGTCCCCGTAGGAGATCTCCCGGCCCGCCAGATCCCGGACGATCTTCCCGGCCACCTCGGCCACCTCGTCCCGCCGCTCGGTCCACGCCTGCCGCACCCCCTCCAGCACCTGCCGGAAGGAGGGCATGCCCTGCCGGGGCGCGGGCGGGAAGTACGTCCCGAAGTAGAAGGGCTCGGCGTCGGGCGTCAGGAACACGGTCATGGGCCAGCCACCCTGGCCGGTGGCCGCCTGCACGGCCTCCATGTAGACGGCGTCCACGTCGGGACGCTCTTCCCGGTCGACCTTGATGTTGACGAAGTGCTCGTTCAGACGGTCGGCGGTCTCCTGGTCCTCGAAGGACTCGTGCGCCATCACATGGCACCAGTGGCAGCTCGAATATCCGACGCTCAGCAGCACCGGCACGCCCCGTCGGCGCGCCTCCTCGAAGGCCTCCGCCGACCAGGGCCACCAGTCGACGGGGTTGTCGGCGTGCTGGAGGAGATACGGAGACGTCTCATGGGCCAGTCGGTTCGGCATGAGGTCCATCCTGCCGCAGGACCCCGCCCGTCGGACGTCAGGCGCCCCCGGGCGGTCACCGCCGCGGCGACCCGGACCCCTTCGCCCCCTCGCGTCGCGGAGCCGCCCCCCGCACACTTGACCAAGGAAAGCGGTGACCTCCGGAGGGGGACGGGACATGCGGGACGGCCATAGGGCGGAAGCCGAGCGGTTGTTGGCGCGGGCCGTGGAGGAGGAAGTACGGCGTTCCGGCGGGCGCAGCGACCGGCAGGTGCTGATGACGCGGGCGCGCGGCGCGCTGGACGCCATGGCGCAGACGGCCGCCGAGGAGTACGAGGCCTACGCGCGCGCCCTGGAGGAGACGGAGGCCCGGCAGGTCAGTTTCGGTCAGCGCTACGCGCGTGAGGGCGGACGGACTCCGCTGCTGGTGGCGGGTGTTGCGGCCGTCACGACGGCGGTCGCCGACCTCGCGCTGGGCACCGGCCCGGGTACCGCGCTGGGCGCCGGGGTAGCCGTCGGGGTCGTCGGCGCCGCGGCGACCGTCATGAAGGTGGCGGGCTCCCATCTGCCGGCCGCGCATCACCGGGCCGGCGAGGCCGGGCAGCCGGGCGGCGCCGAGCAACTGCGGCTGCAATGGCTCACCGCACTGGAGGTGCGGGGCATCCGGCCGTTCCTGGATCAGCAGCGGATGCTGAGCGCGACGACCGGCCCGAAGAAGACGCCGGGACCGCAGCTGCGCGGCGCCGACAAGAGCGCGGTGGCACGCGGACGGACCGTGCTGGCCCAGTCCTTCGCCCAACTCCCGGAATCGGATGGCCCGTTCGCCGGCCGCCGGACCGAACTCGGACAGCTTCGGCAGTGGGTGCAGACGGCGCGCGCCAGCACCCGGACCCGGCCGACGGTCGTCGTGCTGCACGGACCCCCCGGCAGCGGCCGCACCGCCCTCGCGGTGCGGGCCGCGCACGATCTGCGCGACCAGTTCCGCGGGGCCTGCGTGGTGGACCTGCGCGGCGACAGCGCCGAGGAGGCGCCACTGCCCACCCGGGACGCCCTGCTGCACCTGCTCAACCGGCTCGGCGCGCCGCGCGAGCAACTCCTCTTCCGTGAGCGCTCCTCCGCGGACCAGCAGGTCAAACGACTCACCGAGCTGTACCAGCAGCACCTGACCGGTCTGCCGGTCACGGTGATCCTGGACGACGCCTCGGACCCCGCACAGGTCCGCGCACTCGTGCCGGAACGTTCCGACAGCCTGGTCCTGGTCACCGCCCGCAGCCCGCTGGAACTCCCGGCCGAACTGTCCGCGTGGGTGCACGAGCTGGCGGTGCGCCCTCTGGACGCGGCGGGCGCGGAGGAACTGCTGAGCGCGGCAGCCCGGGACGCCTCGGGTCCGTACGACGCCGAATCCTCCGACCTCATAAGGGAGTTGTGCGGCGGGCTGCCGCTGGCACTGCGCGTCGCGGGCTCCTCACTGGGCCCGCGCTCACCGCGCGCGCTGGCGGCGGACCTGGGGGTGTACGGCCCGGTGCAGCCGGTCGAGCGCGCGCTGTGGCTGCGCTACACCGACCAGCCGGACGTGACCCGCAGACTGCTGCGCCGGCTGGCCCTGGCCGGGCGGGCCTCGCTCGGAACGGCCGCGGCCGCCGCGCTCCTCGGCACGGACCGTGCCGAGGCGGCCCGTCATCTCACGGCCCTCGCCGACGCCGGTCTCGTCGACCACGTCCGCGGCGACCGCTACCGCCTGCACGACCTGGTCCGCGCATTCGCCCACTCCCGGCTCCTCGACGAGGAGGAGCAGACCGAGCGATCGGCGGCCCAGGAACGCCTGATCGTCAGCTACGCCGAGCTCGCCGACTCCGTGCTGCGGCTCGTCGACGGCAACATGTCGACCCGCTCGGACCGCTTCACCCCGCACGGCTTCACCTCCCTGGACGAGGCGCTGCGCTGGCTGGACGACGAGTCGAGCTTCATCACGGCGACCCTGCGGCACGCGGAGGGCGTGGACCAGAACGCCGTACTGAGCCTGCTCGGCGCCCTGTGCGACTACTGCCTGCTGCGCGGCGACCTCTACCGGCTCGGCGAGATCAGCGAGCTGGCCCAGTCGGTCGGCCAGGACCTGCTGGTGCGGTCCGTGCAGTGGCGTACGGGGATCGCGGCCCGTCAACTGGGCGAGCTGGACAAGGCCCGTACGACGCTCAGCTCGGTCGTCGACCTCTATCTCCAGGCCCACCACGACGCGGGCGCGGCCCGCGCCCTGTGCTCGCTGGGCATCACCCTGCACCACCAGGGCCAGTTGACGGAGGCGGCGGCGAAGCTGCGGGAGGCGATGGACCTCCAGGCCGCGCCCGAGCTGGCCACGGACCGGGCCTGGACGATGCACGCGCTCGCCGCGGTGGAACGGGACAGGGCGCATCTCGCCGAGGCCCTCGACCTGCTCACCCGCTCGCTGGTCCTGCACCGCGAGGGCGGCTCCGTGCACGGCGAGGCCTGGGCGCACTTCCAGCTGGGCCAGCTGAATCTGCGCCGTGGCGACGTCCCGCGGGCCGAGGCCGATCTGCGCGAGGCCCTCGAGCTGTACGGCCGCACCCGCGACGCCCGCGGCGAGGCCTGGGCCCTGACCCAGCTGGCCCGCGCCCGGCTCATCGCCGGGGACCCGGGCCCGGCGGCGGAGGACCTGCGCCGGGCGTCGGCGCGGCACCGGGACAACGAGGACGCGCGCGGTGAGGCCTGGACGGTCTACTACCTGGGCCTGGCCGTGGAGGAGACGGGCGACCTGGACCACGCCGTCCGCGAGCTGGAACGCTCCCGCTCCCTCTTCTCCCGCATGCGTGACGTCTACGGCCTGGCCTGTGCCCGTCACCACTCGGCCCGGGTGACCCGCGACCAGCGTGCCGCCCAGACCGGTTCGCTGCGCAACTCGGGCTTCGCCCGGCAGCTCCTGGTCGACGCGCGCGCCGACTTCCAGCGCATCGGCGTCGCGCACGGCGAGGCCTGGACCTGCCTGGAGCTCGCGATCGTCGACGCGGGGAACGCCCGTTCGCAGGCGGCGCTGGCCCTGTGCGAAGAGGCGGCCGGCCTGTTCGCGTCGTACGGCGACCGGCGCGGCGAGGACTGGGCCCGCTTCCTGCGCTGCACCCTGCTGCCGTACGCGGCCCCGGGCGGGGTGGAGGTCGGCACGGCGGTGGCCCAGGAGGAACTGGCCCAGCTGGTCCGCACGGACCACCCGCTGCGCGACACCCGACTGACCGAGTGCCTGGAGGCCTACGGGCTACTGCTGGAACGAGGCATCCGCCTGGAGTCCGGCTGGCAGGCCTGGCGCCTGGGCCTGGTCCCCGACAGACACGGCCGAGAGGTCATGGGCGTGGCAGTGGGCAACGAGTAGCCGACCAAGCACCGGGGCCGGGCGCCGGGGCTGAGGCCGGACACCGAGGCCGAGGCCGCCGAGCCCAGGCGCCGAGGCCGGACGCCGGGCACCGGGGACGGACGCCGAGGCTGAGGCTGAGCGCCCCGAGGGTGAGGCTGAGCGCGCCGAAGCTGAGCGCCGGGCCCGGGGCCGGACGCCGGGCCCGGGCCCTGGGGCCAGGCACCGGGGCCGAGCGCGCCGAGCCCGAGTACCAAGGCAGGACGCCGAGGCCGAGGCCGCCGAGCCCAGGCACCGGGGCCACGCGCCGGGGCCGGGTGCCGGGGTCGGGCGGTTGGCTCGCATCCCGTCGCTCGTCCCTGCCGATCCGCTCGCTCAGCGGTTCGTCACGCGGCCTCGCCGCGCACTCGCCTCACGTGGTCGAGGAGGGCTTCCCCGTCGCGGTCGTCGTCGTCGGCGCACCGGCGGCGGACGGCTGCTCCGGGTCCGCCGGCTCCTTGAAGTCGACCTTGCCCATGTGCTTGCTCATGGACTTCATCAGGCCCCACACCGCCACGGCCATCGCCGCGAAGACGATGAAGCCGAGGACGCCGGGGGTGACCTTGTTCTCGTCGACCTCCTTGGCCAGCGGGACGAGGTGCGTCATTGCCAGGCTCACGCTTGCGCTCATGTCAGGCATTGTCGCGGATGCCCGCAAAGAGGTCGTCCTCGGGGAGGGAGGTATCGACGCGGGACTTCGCGAGCTCGTACTCCTCCGTGGGCCAGACCTCCTTCTGGATCTCCATGGGCACCCGGAACCAGCCGCCGTCGGGGTCGATCTGCGTGGCGTGCGCGATCAGCGCCTTGTCGCGGATCTCGTAGAAGTCGGCGCACGGAACGTGCGTGGTGAGCGTGCGCTCCTTCTGGCCGAACTCGTCCCAGCGCTTGAGCCACTCCCCGTAGGGCGACTCCAGGCCGCGGTCGAGCATCGCGTGGTGCAGCGCCTCGGTGCGGGGACGGTTGAAGCCCTGGTTGTAGTACAGCTTCGAC
The DNA here is from genome assembly GCF_044766465.1 of Streptomyces sp. NPDC102259. Taxonomy (NCBI): domain Bacteria; kingdom Bacillati; phylum Actinomycetota; class Actinomycetes; order Kitasatosporales; family Streptomycetaceae; genus Streptomyces; species Streptomyces sp. NPDC102259. The sequence goes on from NZ_JBIWMA010000014.1 coordinate 193,231, forward strand.
GGCCGGTACACGGGCCCGAACTCGGCCTCGGGGTACTTGACGGCGTCGTCCGCGCCCTCGAACGCCACCATCGAGATCTTGTGGGTCATGATGTGGTCGGGGTGCGGGTAGCCGCCGTTCTCGTCATAGGTGGTGATCACCTGGGGACGGAAAACGCGGATCTGCCTCACCAGTTCGCCGGCCGCCTTGTCGACGTCCTCCAGGGCGAAGCAGCCGTCGGGCAGCGGCGGCAGCGGGTCGCCCTCGGGCAGGCCCGAGTCGATGAAGCCGAGCCACTCCTGCTTGATGCCGAGGATCTCGCGAGCCTCGTCCATCTCCTTCTTGCGTACCTCGTGGATGTGTTCCTCGATGTACTTGTCACCCTGAAGCTTGGGATTGAGGATGGAGCCGCGCTCCCCGCCGGTGCAGGTCACCACCAGCACGTCCACCCCCTCGGACACGTACTTCGCCATGGTGGCCGCGCCCTTGCTCGACTCGTCGTCGGGGTGCGCGTGAACGGCCATCAGTCGCAGCTGGTCAGTCAAGACTCAATCCTCGGTAAGTCGGCGCCCGGTGTGAACCGGCGCGATCGCAGGCTTCTATAGTGACCGAATCGGAAGGCGAATAATTCCGTGCCGGGAGGACGATCATGAGTACGGCGAGCACGCGACTGCCCGAGGGCCGCTACGGCCGCTCCTCGGACGAGCGGGCCGACCACCGGCTCAAGATCACCGGCGCCGTGCTGGGCGCGCTCCTGCTCGCCCTGGTCGGGTACTTCGCCTACCACTACGTCGGCCAGAACAAGATCAGCGCCGAGGTGATCACCTTCAAGGCGACCTCGGACGAGGCGGTGCGGCTTCACCTGGAGGTCCGCAAGGACTCGGGCGCGAGCGGCTACTGCACGGTGCGCTCACAGGCGGCCGACGGCGCCGAGGTGGGCCGGGCGGACTTCCGCTTCTCCGGTTCGGACACGCGCATCGACCGGACGGTCACGCTGCGTACGACGGCGAAGGGCACGACGGCGGAGCTGCTCGGCTGTCACGCCGACTGAGCCGTCCGACGCCGAGCGACGCCGACTGACACAGACCGGCACAGGCGCCGCCGGGCGAGAGTCATCCTCCGCAATACGTCCACGCTGACCTGCGTCGACGTAATTCTGATGGCTTATGTCCTCCCCCTTCGGCCACTGAATTGTTAGGCTCGTGGTTTCGCCCATCAACTGAGGAACATGCTTTTGGTAGGGCGATGCTTTGTATTCCCAGTACCGACGAGGAGCACCTGTGACCCAGACCAGCGAGTCCGTCACCTGGCTGACCCAGGAGGCGTACAACAAGCTCAAGGTCGAGCTTGAGTACCTTACTGGTCCTGCGCGCACGGAGATCGCCGCCAAGATCGCGGCCGCGCGCGAGGAGGGGGACCTGCGTGAGAACGGTGGGTACCACGCGGCCAAGGAGGAGCAGGGCAAGCAGGAGCTCCGTGTGCGCCAGCTGACCCAGCTTCTCGACAACGCCAAGGTCGGCGAGACCCCGGCTTCCACGGACGGCGCGGTGGCGCCCGGCATGGTCGTGACGATCGCCTTCGACGGTGACGAGGACGACACGATGACCTTCCTGCTCGCCTCGCGCGAGTACGCGAGCTCGGACATCGAGACCTACTCGCCGCAGTCCCCGCTGGGCACCGGCGTGATCGGCCACAAGGTCGGCGAGAACGCGGAGTACGAGCTCCCCAACGGCAAGAAGGCGTCCGTGCGCATTCTCCAGGCCGAGGCCTACAGCGGCTGACCGACCGACCCCTGTCCGTCGCCACCGCTTTGTGACCGGCCCCCGGCGCTTTGCCGCCGGGGGCTTCGTCATGTCCGGGGAGTGGTCAGGCCGTCGCCGAGCGGTACTTGCGGACCGCCAGCGTCCGGAAGATCACGACGATCAGCACCGAGTAGATCAGCGAGGCCCAGACCGGGTGCTGCATGGGCCAGGCGTCGGACGCCGACTGGCCCGGGTTGGCGAAGAGCACCCGGCAGGCCTGGACGGTGGCGCTGAACGGGTTCCACTCGGCGATGTGACGCAGCCATGGCGTCATGTTGCTGGTGTCCACGAACGCGTTGGAGATGAACGTCACCGGGAAGAGCCAGATGAGTCCGCCGGAGGTGGCCGCCTCGGGGGTACGGACGCTCAGGCCGATCAGGGCGCCGATCCAGGTGAACGCGTAGCCGAGCAGGAGCAGCAGCCCGAAGGCGGCCAGCACCCGGGCGGCGTTGGTGTCGCCGTCGGAGCCGACCCGCCAGCCGACCAGCAGGGCGACCACCGCCAGGACCAGCAGGGTGAGCGCCGTCTGCACGAGGTCGGCGAGGGTGCGGCCGGTGAGCACGGCGCCGCGCGCCATGGGCAGGGAACGGAAGCGGTCGATGAGGCCCTTGTGCATGTCGTCGGCGATGCCCGCGCCGGCTCCGGCGGTGGCGAAGGTGACGGTCTGCGCGAAGATGCCCGCCATCAGGAAGTTCGTGTAATCGGTGGCGCTCGTGCTGCCGCCGATCTGCATGGACCCGCCGAACACGTAGGTGAACAGCACCACGAACATGATCGGCTGGATGAGCCCGAAGATGACCATCTCCGGGATGCGGGACATCCGGATCAGGTTGCGCTTCGCGATGACCAGTGAGTCGCGGACGGACTGTCCGAGCGGGTGGGCGGGCTTGGGCGCCGCGCCGCGTACGGCGTCGGTGACGGCACTCATTCGGCGGTCTCCCTCTCACTCTTTCCGCTCTGACCACTCTGAACACTTCGACTGCTTTTTTGACCGCTCTTGGGGCCCTGGCCGGGCCGGTCGCCCCGTCGGTCCTCTTCGGTCTCCTCGGCCTTCGTCTCGGCGACGTGTCCCGTCAGGGACAGGAAGACGTCGTCGAGGGTGGGGCGGCGCAGGCCGATGTCGTCGATCTCGATGCCGCGGGTGTCGAGCTCACGGATGACCTCGGCGAGGAGCTTGGCGCCGCCGGTGACGGGCACGGTGAGCTTGCGGGTGTGCTGCTCGACGGTGGTCTCGCCCTTGCCGAAGCCGGCCAGCACCTCCGCGGCCGTGGCGATGTGTTCGCGGTCGTGCACCACGACCTCCACGCGCTCTCCGCCGGTGCGGGCCTTGAGCTGGTCGGAGGTGCCGCGGGCGATCACCCGGCCGTGGTCGACGACCGCGATGTCGTGCGCGAGATGGTCGGCCTCTTCGAGGTACTGCGTGGTGAGCAGCAGGGTCGTGCCGCCGGAGACGAGGCGCTTGATCACCTCCCAGAGCATCTGGCGGTTGCGCGGGTCGAGGCCGGTCGTCGGCTCGTCCATGAACATCACGGGCGGTGAGACGACCAGTGCCGCGGCCAGGTCGAGGCGGCGGCGCATGCCTCCGGAGTAGGTCTTCGCGGTGCGGTCGGCGGCTTCCGCGAGGCCGAACTGGTCGAGCAGTTCGGCGGCCCGGGCCTTCGCCGCGCCCGCCTTCATCTGGTAGAGCCGGCCGACCATCTGGAGGTTCTCGCGGCCGGTGAGGTATTCGTCGACCGCCGCGAACTGGCCGGACAGGCCGATGGAGCGGCGGACCTCGTTGGGATGCTTGAGCACGTCGAGGCCGGCGACCATGGCCCGGCCGCGGTCGGGGCGCAGGAGCGTGGTCAGGCAGCGGACCGTGGTGGTCTTGCCCGCTCCGTTCGGCCCGAGCAGGCCCAGGACCGTGCCCTCGGGGACGTCCAGGTCCACGCCGTCCAGCGCCTTTACGTCGCCGAAGGTCTTCACCAGGCCTTCGGCATAGATGGCACCTGGCATATCAGTCTCCACGTCATTGAGGATTCTTCGGAAAGCCTAGGTTTGTACGTTTCGTTCCGCCCGATGAGGGGTGGGGGGAGCGGCGCGAGACACACCATAACGCGATGTATCGCGTCTCACAATGTCTTTCTCGAACACGTGACGAAGGGACTCGGAACAGGCTCGAAGCGCGTTCGGAGCGGGCTCCGAGCAGGCTCCGAGCACCCTCCCGGGGGGTTTCGGCCCTCGGGCGACGCCCCCTGCCGACGTCAGTCGATGCCGACGTCAGTCGATGACGGTGTAGCCGGCGTCGCGCAAGGCTCGGCCGACCTCGGCGCAGTGCGCCGGCCCCTTCGTCTCCAGGTGCAGCTCGACCTCCGCCTCGGTCAGCCCGAGCCGGGGATCGGTCCGCAGATGGCTCACGTCCAACACGTTAGCGTCGACCACTGACAACGCCCCCAGAAGCGTGGCGAGGGCCCCCGGCCGGTCCGTCAGCCGAAGGCGTACGGCCAGGTAGCGGCCCTGCGCCGCCATGCCGTGCCGCAGGACGCGCTCCATCAGCACCGGGTCCACGTTGCCGCCGGACAGCACCGCGACGACCGGGCCCTCGAAGGCGCGGGGCGCGCTGAGCAGCGCGGCCACCGGGCTCGCCCCGGCCGGCTCGACGACCAGCTTGGCCCGCTCCAGACACAGCAGCAGCGCCGCGGCCAGCTCGTCCTCCGTCACCGTGCGCACCTCGTCCACCAGATCGCCGACGATGGCGAACGGCACGTCACCGGGCCGGCCGACCTTGATGCCGTCGGCCATCGTCGCCGGGGTGCGGATCGCCACCGGCCGCCCGGCCGCCAACGAGGGCGGGTACGCCGCGGCCCCCGCCGCCTGCACCCCGACGATCCGCACGTCCGGCCGCAGCGCCTTCACCGCGACCGCGATGCCCGCCGCCAGCCCGCCGCCGCCGATCCCGACGACGATCGTGCGCACGTCCGGGCACTGCTCCAGGATCTCCAGGCCGACCGTGCCCTGCCCCGCGATGATGTCGGGGTGGTCGAAGGGGTGGATGAACACCGCCCCCGTCTCGGCCGCGTACTCCTGCGCCGCGGCCAGCGTCTCGTCGACCACCTGACCGTGCAGGCGCACCTCCGCGCCGTACTCACGGGTGGCGCTGATCTTCGGCAGCGGAGCGCCCTGCGGCATGAACACCGTGGCGCGCACCCCCAGCAGCGCCGAGGCCAGCGCCACACCCTGCGCGTGATTGCCCGCGCTCGCCGCGACGACCCCGGCGGCCCGCTCCTCCGGCAGCAGCCCGGCGATCCGGACGTACGCGCCGCGCAGCTTGAACGACCCGGTCCGCTGGAGGTTCTCGCACTTGAGGTGCACCGGCGCCCCGACCAGCTGGGACAGGTGCCTGCTGCCCTCCATCGCGGTCGTCCGCGCCACGCCCGACAGCATCTTCTGGGCCCCGCGCACATCGTCGAGGGTGACGGGGCGCAAGGAGTCAGCCGTGCGGTAGCTCATGACTCCAGCATCGCAGTTCACAGGCGGCCACGACCTCTGTGACCAACCTCCGAGACCGGTTTCCGCAGCGTCGGTACGACCCGCCTTCCAGCCGCGTACTCTGTCCCCCATTCCAGCAGCCCCTTCATGAAGTGAGCCCCCGGCCATGCCCACAACACCTGAAATGTCGATGGACATGACGACCGTCGGTGACACCGGCCTTCTCGACACCTTGCAGCACGAGGTCGCGGTGTTCGCCCGCCGTGCCGAACAGACCCGGCTCGGCGGCGTCGGGCAGGTGCGCAACTCCATGGACCGCGCCGCGTACCTGCTGCTCAACCGCCTCGACAAGGAAGGCCCGATGGGCGTCAAGGCGCTCGCGGCGAGCATGGGCATCGACTCGTCGACCGTCACCCGACAGGTGGCTCCGCTCGTCGACACCGGCCTGGTCAAGCGGACCTCGCACCCCGAGGACGGACGGGCCGTGGTGCTCCAGCTGTCCCCGCGCGGACAGTCCCGTCTGGAGGAAGTACGGTCCTCCCGGCGTCAGTTGATGGCCGAGTTGACGGACGACTGGGCGCCGGAGGAGCGCGAGACGTTCTGCGAGCTCCTCACCCGCTTCAACACCGCGCTGTCCTCGCGGATGGCGGCCCCGGGCGTACCGGGCGCCGAGCCCTCGTCGGCCGCTTCCTGAACCTCGCCGCACGCGCGCGTGCGGCGACTTTCGGGCAGCCGTGCGCGGCTCTTGACCGAAAGCCCGCCCTGGGCCTCATATGAGACCGGGGCGTATGGCCCTCCAGGGGGACGCCGTCAGGCGGGAGGCTCGGTGTGCGAGAGAGGCGTGCGGCCCAGGAAGCCCGCCGGGCCCGGGAGTTCGAGGCGTTCGTCGCCGGAGCGGGCGGGCGGCTGCTGCACGCCGCCACACTGCTCACGGCGGAGGCTCCGGCCGACAACCCGCGCGCACGGCGCCTGCTGACACTCGCCCTCGCACACACGTACGCGTGCTGGGACCGGCTGCATGGCGAGGACCCCTACAACCGGGCCCGCGAGTACCTGGCCACCCGCTTCGCCCACGGCGCCTGGCACCGGTACGCCGCTCTGCCCCTCGGCCGGCCACTCCCCGCCGTCGGCCCGCTGGCACGACTCACCCCCCAGGAGCGTCTCGTCCTGGTCCTCAGGCTCTACGAGGGCGTCGCCGACGAACAGGTGGCGGCTTTGCTCGGCCTGCCGGTGGAACGGATCCGCACGGTCTGCGACCGGGCGACGGCGACGCTCCTGCATCCGCCGCGGGGACCGGCGCCCGCGGTGCGCCGGGCGAAGGCGGCGGCGTCGTGAACCGTCCCGAGCGGGAGGCCGCCGTACGGCAGATCATGGAGCGGACGGCGCCGCGCGTACCGACCGAACTCCACGCGGACGTCGTCCGCCGGGGCGGCCGGATACTGCGCCGCCGGGCGCTCGCCCGGCGGCTGCTGTGGCTGTTGCTCTGCGCGGCCGCCGTGGCGTTCACGGTCTGGGCGGTGGTGGCCCAGCCGTGGGTGGAGCCGCCGTCGCAGACGACTCCACCGCTGACCGGCTGGTGACCCGAAGGCCGACTGGTGACCCCGGAGGCCGGCTGACGGCCGTCTAGCCGAGAGCCTGCTGAAGGTCGGCGAGCAGGTCGTCGATGTTCTCGATGCCGACGGAGAGCCGGACGAGGTCGCCGGGGACCTCCAGCGCCGAGCCGACAACGGACGCGTGCGTCATGCGCCCCGGGTGCTCGATGAGGGACTCGACGCCGCCCAGCGACTCACCGAGGGTGAACACCTTGGCGCGGTTGCACACCTCTACGGCGGCCTCCTCGCCCCCGGCGACCTGGAAGGAGACCATGCCGCCGAACGCCCGCATCTGCTTGGCCGCGACCTCGTGACCGGGGTGGTCCGGCAGACCCGGGTAGAGCACGTTCGTCACGCGCGCGTGCCGGGTCAGCATGTCGGCGACCTTGGTGGCGTTCTCGCTGTGCCGGTCCATGCGCACCGACAGCGTCTTGGCGCCGCGCAGCACCAGCCAGGAGTCGAAGGGCCCGGCGACCGCGCCCATCGCGTTCTGGTGGTAGGCCAGCTCCTCGCCCAGCTCCGCGTCACCGGTGATCAGCGCGCCGCCGACGACGTCCGAGTGACCGCCCATGTACTTGGTCAGGGAGTGCACCACGACGTCCGCGCCCAGCGACAGCGGCTGCTGAAGGTAGGGCGTGGCGAAGGTGTTGTCGACGACGAGCCGGGCGCCCGCCTCCCGGGCGACCTGGGCGACGGCGGCGATGTCGGTGATGCCGAGGAGCGGGTTGGACGGGGTCTCCACCCACACGGCCTTGGTCTTCGGGGTGATCGCGGCCCGCACGGCGGCGGCGTCACCGGTGTCGGCGACCGACCACTCCACACCCCAGCGGGCGACGACCTTCGCGAAGAGCCGGAACGTGCCGCCGTAGGCGTCGTTCGGGATGACCACGTGGTCTCCGGGACTGAGCAGCGTACGCAACAGGCAGTCCTCGGCCGCCAGTCCGGAAGCGAACGCGAGACCTCGGCGACCGCCCTCGAGGGCGGCGAGGTTCTCTTCCAGGGCGGTCCTGGTCGGGTTGGCGCTGCGGCTGTACTCGTAGCCGCCGCGCAGACCGCCGACGCCGTCCTGCTTGTAGGTCGAGACCTGGTAGATCGGCGGGACCACCGCGCCGGTGAGGGGATCGGCGGTGTTGCCCGCGTGGATCGCGAGGGTCTCGAAGTGCTGACTGATGTGCCTGTCGCTCATGAGCACCGAGCGTAGTCCGCTCGCGGGCCTGCTGCGGGACGGCGGGAGTGCGCGGGCTCGGGCGGACGGTCGCGGACGGCCCCTCCGCGAAGGTTTTTCCACAGGCTCGGGAGCGGGTTGGCCAATTGTCGGCGCGGTCTGGTTCGCTTGAGGCATGGAGATTCTGTTCGTCCTGATGGCGCTGCTCATGGTCGGCTTCGTGCTGCTGCCGTACCTGCGGCGCAGGCGCGGCATGATCGAGCAGGTCCCGGCGGGCCACCCGGACGCCGCGGACCCCGAGACCTACGGGTTCGCGCGCACGGAGGAACTGGACATCCGCATGCCCGGCCCCGACCAGGACCTGCTGGACGTCCTGGACGTGGTGCAGCACACCCAGGACTACCGGGCCGCGCAGCAGCTGCTGGCCGGCACGGAGACGGGGGGCGAGCTGCGCTGGCAGCGCGTGCAGGCCTTCGCGGGCGCGGCGGCGCTGGAGCTCCAGCAGCGGCCGGGCGGGGTCAGCGAGACGCCGGGCGGGCAGTGGCTGCGGGTGTGGCGCACGGAGGCGCCGAAGGACGCGGGCGGCGCGGCGGTGCACGCCGAGTTCCTGGTGCAGCAGGCGTGGCGGACGTCGACACGGGGCACGGACGACTTCCGGATCATCATGGAGGAGGCGAAGGACGCCTGCGGTCAGGCGGCGCTGCTCTCCCCCGGTGACCCGATCCCGTACATCGTCGAGTTGTCGGTGGCCCGCGGTCTTCAGTACGAGCAGAAGGAGTTCGAGCAGCTCTGGCTGAAGATCCTGGACCGCGCCCCGGCGCACATGGGAGCGCATCTGGCGGCCCTGCACTACTGGTGCGAGAAGTGGCACGGCTCGCGCGAACTGGCGAACTCGTTCGCGGAGGCGGCGGCCGCGAGGGCCCCCCAGGGCTCCCTCCTCGCGGCCATGCCGCTGTTCGCGGTCTTCGAGCACCTCCCCGAGGTGAACCTGGTCAGCGGCTTCTACGAGAGCGAGGTCGTGACGAAGGCGATGCACGGCGCGCTGTTCGCGGTGCACGCGGCCCGCCCCGACGACCCGATGCTGGCGCACGTCCGCCACCTGCTGATCTTCTTCCTGGTGCGGGCCGAGCGCTGGTCGGAGGCGATGAACCAGCTCATACACGTGGACGGCCATGTGGGCGCCCTCCCGTGGACCCTCTCCCCCGACCCGGCCGGTGAGTTCGCGGTCTACCGGGCGCTGGCGGTGGCGGGCTACGAGGCGAACGGCGGCAGCCCGGCGACACTGCCGCACTGACCGCCCCCCGGGCCCGTCCGTGTCCGGGTCATCCGATGGTGAAGTCGGCCGCCTTGGTGTCCAGGGTCGTGCTGCCGTCCTGCGCGGTGGCCAGGACGGCGATGTGCCAGGCACCGCGCGGGGACGACTCGGCGTCGGAGGCGGTGACCTTCGTGGTGTAGGTGCAGCGCACGGTGTCCTTCCCGGAGGGCTTGCACACGGCCGACTCCGCCGCGGCCATGTCCTTCTTGGTCAGCTCGTCCTTTGCGAGGGACGAACTCTGCGGCCACGCCAGCACCTTCACGCTCTTGACCCCGGAGGACGCCGTGACGTCGGTGACGAAGGTCAACGAGCCGTCCCGGTCGCCGTCGGGAGCGACGTAGCGAGCGGTGCCGTGCGCCGACGCCGGAGGCTGCTCCCCGGCGTGGGCCAGCGCGAAGGCACCGGCGCCACCGAGGACGACGACACCGGCGGCAACGGACAGGGCGATACGACGGGACATGGGATTCTCCGCAACTGACTCGACAGGATCGGGCCGGCGCGCCTCGACTGCGCCGCTGCACCGATACTCGCCGCGCCGGGCCCTCCCGGACATGAGCACGCCTACTCAACTCCGCCTGGGTACAACCTCGGTGAGCCGAGCGTCGCTCTCCGCGCGGCCGCGGGACGCGAGGCCCGCCGATCGCACGCAGCCCGGTCCGGAGCCAGGGGCTCTTCCGCGACCCGGCGTCTCTCGTGTGCCGGGGGATGCACACCCTGTGAGCAGCGATTCCGGTATGACTTGAGTACCCATAGGGTGCATCCGTGACTGCCACGTTGAGTTCCACGAAAGCCCGCGCCGCGCTCCGTACTTCGGCGCGGGCCTCCGCCGAGTTGCTGCTCATATTCCTGATGCTCGCGGTGACTTTGTGGATCCTGGGCCAGATGTGGTCGGTCGTCTGGCCGCTCGTGGTCGGCCTGCTGATGACCACACTGACCTGGCCACCGACCCGTTTCCTGCGTCGTCGCGGGTGGAAGCCCGCCCTCGCCGCATCGGTCGTGACGGTGCTGTTCCTCCTGGTCGCCCTGGGCGTCGTGGCACTGATCGCGGTGCCGGTGGCCTCCCAGTCCGGCGAGCTGACCGACGGCGTGGTCGAGGGCGTGCAGAAGTTGCGCGAGTGGGCCGCCGGGCCGCCGTTGAACATCGGTGACGCGCAGATCAACAAGGCGTTCGACACCGCGGTCGCCCGCGCACAGGACGGCCTCGGCAGCATGGTCGGCACTGTCGTCACGGGAGTGAGCACCGTGGTGAACGGCCTGGTCACCGCCGTTCTCGCCCTCTTCCTGATGTTCTTCTTCCTCAAGGACGGCCCGCGGTTCCTGCCGTGGCTCGCCCATCAGCTGCCCGGCCGGCTCGCCACCGACGTCCCGACCGTGGCCGCGCGTGGCTGGGACACCCTGGGAGCGTTCGTGCGTTCCCAGGCGCTTGTGGGCCTGCTCGACGCCGTACTGATCGGCCTGGGCCTGTGGGTGCTGGGGGTCCCGCTCGTGCTGCCGCTGGCGGTGCTGACCTTCGTCACCGCGTTCGTGCCGATCATCGGCGCCCTGTTCGCGGGCCTCGTCGCGGTTCTCATCGCGCTGGTCTCCAACGGCCTGACGGACGCGCTGATCGTGCTGGCCATCATCGTCGTGGTGCAGCAGCTCGAGGGCAACGTGTTCCAGCCCATGATCCAAAGTCGTGGGCTCGGCCTCCATGCGGGGGTGGTCCTGCTGGCGGTGACGTTGGGCGGCAGTCTGGCCGGCATCGTGGGCAGCCTGCTCGCGGTACCGATCGCCGCGCTCATCGCGGTGGTCTGGAACTACGTGCGCGAGCAGCTCCGTGAACCGTCGCAGCCGGGGACCGCCGAGCCGGGCGCCGGCGCCGGCGTCCCGTCCTAGAACTGCGTAGCGGCGGCTCCGGCGGCCGGGATCGGGTGAGCGGGAAAAGCCCCGGTCGCGACCCCTCGTGCCGTGTGCGAGCCTGGGATCATGATCAGGGAACGGAGCTGGTCCCCATGATTCCGGTCGCCGGATCTCCTGTGCGTGTCGAGGCGTTTCTCGATCCTCGGTTGTCCCGATGGATGTGGCTGGTGAAGTGGTTTCTCGCCATTCCGCATTACATCGTGCTGTTCTTCCTGTGGATCGCGTTCTTCTTCGTGACGGTCTTCGCGTTCTTCGCGATCCTCTTCACGGGCCGATACCCCCGCTCGCTCTTCGACTTCAACGTCGGTGTGATGCGCTGGAACTGGCGCGTCGCCTACTACGCCCACGCCGTGCTCGGCACCGACCGGTATCCCCCGTTCACCCTCGCCGAGGTGGCCGACTACCCGGCGCATTTCGACGTCGTCCATCCCGAGCGTCTGTCGCGCGGTCTGGTGCTGGTGAAGTGGTGGCTGCTGGCCATCCCGCAGTACATCGTCGTGGGGATGTTCGTCGGCGACTGGGGCTGGGGCTGGGGAGGGGCTGACCGTTGGCACGGCGGCGGGCTCGTCTACTTCCTCTCCTTCGTCGCCGTGATCATCCTGGCGTTCACCGGCCGTTACCCGGTGCACCTGTTCGACTTCCTCCTCGGTCTGGCCCGCTGGGTCGCGCGGGTGGCCGCCTATGCGGCGCTGCTGACCGACGTGTATCCGCCGTTCCGTCTGGACATGGGAGCGCAGGCAGCCCCGCCGACGGAGACCCGGGCCCCGGCCGGCGGTTCCGGACCGTAGGACCGTAGCGCCGTAGCGCCGTGTCGATGGTCGTGGCGGCGCCCTGTCCGTCGGATCGGGCCGGCGCTGGAATTCGGTTGCCTCCGGTCGTCCGGTGGGGGCTCAATGGCGGGCATGGCTGACCTTCAGGGTTCGTACGACGATCTGTTCACAGCCGTGCCCACGGCGCTGGCCGCGCTGCTGGACGGTGGAGACGTCGGCGGCTCGGTGGCCGTCTTCGTGGACGGCGAGCCGGTGGTGGACGTCTGGGGCGGCTTCGCCGACGCGGCGCGCGAGGTCCCCTGGCAGCGGGACACGATCGTCAACGTCTACTCCGTCACGAAGACGATGACGGCGCTGTGCGCGCTGGTTCTGGCCGACCGTGACGAGCTCGATCCGGAAGCGCCGGTCGCCCGGTACTGGCCGGAGTTCGCCACGGCGGGCAAGGAGTCGGTGCTGGTACGGCATCTGCTCTCGCACACCGCCGGCCTGCCCGACTGGGACGGTCCGGTGGCGGAGATCTACGACTGGCAGGCCGCGACGGCACGACTGGCCGCGCAGACTCCGCAGTGGGAGCCGGGCAGCGCGGCCGGGTACCACTCGCTCACCCAGGGCTTCCTCGTGGGCGAGGTCGTGCGTCGGATCACCGGCCGGACCCCGGGTGAGTTCTTCGCCGACGAGATCGCCGGACCGCTGGGCGCGGACTTCCGGATGGGTCTGCCGGCCGAACACGATCACCGGGTGGCACTCACGGTCCCACCGCCCTCCCGGGGCGAGGACTACATCGCGGGCGCGGCCAACGACGAGGCGGCCCCGACCGGGGCGACGCCGAGCCCCGCGACTCCGACCGTCCCGACCGCGATCCGGCTCCGCGACGGCAACAGCGTGGCCTGGCGCCGGGCGCAGATCCCGGCGGCGAGCGGCTTCGGCAACGCCCGCTCGGTCGCCCTCGTCCAGTCGGCGATGGCCTGCGGGGGTTCGGTGCGTGGGGTGCGGCTGCTGTCGCGGGAGGGCGTGGACCGGGCCTGGGAGGAGCAGTTCAGCGGCGAGGACCGCAGGCTGGGGATGCCGATCAGCTGGGGTCTGGGCTACGGGCGGTTCGGCGGCACCTACGGGTGGGGCGGTTGGGGCGGTTCGACGGTCATGATCGAGCCCGAGGCCCGCATGGTGGTGGCCTACGTGACCAATCAGATGCGCGAACCGGCGGCGGACACCCGGGGACTGGACATCGTGATGGCCGCCTACGACGGTCTCAAGGGCCTCCAGGGCGATGGCTGAAGCGCGACCCGACCGAACCGACCGAACCACCAACCGAACCCGCCGAACCCGCCGAACCGGCCGAACCGACCGGCCGCCGTTCGGAAGTCACCGGTCCGAGTCGTCCATGAACACAGGGGGTAAGTGCGCGTGAGCAGCGGTACGAAGAGCAGTGACGGCCGGGTGTTCCTGATCGGCGGCGGGTGGGAGGAGACGGTCGCCGACGTCGTCCACGGGCCGTTTCTGCGCGCCGCCCGTGCCGCCCGCGCCGCGTCGAGGGCGTCAGGGGCGGCGCCGGCGGGAGTGGCGGGAGCCGACTCCGGGTCGGCGCCCCGCATCCTCTGTGTGATCGTCGACGAGGGCGACGGAGCCGAGCAGTTCGCCCGGTACGACGTCGCGTTGCGCAGGGCCGGGGACTGTACGCCCGTGCCGTCGCTGGTGCCGGTCGGGGAGCGGTTCGAGCTCGGCGCGGTCACCGAGGACGTGTCCGGGGTGTTCGTCTGCGGCGGACTGACGCCCGCGTATCAGGAGGCGTTGGCCGAGGCCTCCGGCCCGCTGGCCGCGCTGCTCGTCGAGCGCGGACTTCCCTACGCCGGGTTCTCCGCGGGGGCCGCGCTCGCGGCGCGGGACGCGGTGGTCGGGGGGTGGCTGGTGGACGGGGTCGCCGTGTGTCCGCCGGACACCGCCGAGGATCTCGAGGAGATCGAGGTCCGGGCCGGGCTGGGGCTCGTGCCGTTCGGGGTGGAGAACCATGCCGCGCAGTGGGGGACGTTGGGGCGGTTGACCGCCGTCGTCGCGGGCGGACGGCTGGCACACGGGGTGGCCATCGACGAGAACACGCTGGTGGAGGTCGGAGGCGAGGGGGGCGAGGGGGGCGACGGCCGCGCGCGGGTATCCGGGCTCGGGCGGGCTCATTCCGTGCGTCCCGCTCCGGGCGGCGGAGTCCTCGTACGGTCCTACGGCGACGGCGAGTCGTTTCCCGTGTCCGCGCCCGTGTCCGCGCCCGTGCCCGTGTCGGTTCCCGCGTCCGCGTCTGCCTCCGCGTCCGTGTCCGTGTCCTGAACGCCGGAATGCACTCACGCTCCGACACCAGCTAAGGTAAGCCTCACCTTAGCAGTGGTGATCGGAGCAGTGCTGTGCGTACGTGGAAGTGGAAGTCCGCCCTGGGCTTGGCCGTCGTCGTCGGAGGGCTGCTGGCCGGCTGCTCGGCCGCCGCTGACAACGATGCCACGTCCACCAGAACGGAAGGCGAGCGCAACCTCGTCGCCGGGGCGTCGGCGGGTCCCTCCGCCGCCCCCAGCACCCTCGCCGACGGCATGGGCGCGGACACCGACACCGACGGAACGTTCCCGCGCACGGTCGAGCACTTCCAGGGCTCCACCACCGTCGAGGCGGAGCCGAAGAAGATCGCCGTGATCAGCACGGGCCAGCTCGACGACCTGCTCAGCCTCGGTGTCGTCCCGACCGCCTCCACCCGGGCCGACAACGCCGGCCTGGTCCCGGACTACCTGACGGACGCCTTCCCGCAGTACAAGGCGAAGCTCGCGGCGATGACCGACGCGGGCACCCGCCAGGCACCCAACCTGGAGTCCCTCGCGGCCGCGAAGCCCGACCTGATCCTGGTCAACGACTCGCTGGGCGACCTCTACCCCAAGCTGTCCAAGATCGCGCCGACCGTGGTCACGGCCGGCCAGGGCATCAACTGGAAGCGCGATCTGCTGCTCGTCGGCGAGGCGGTCGGCAAGGGGCGGGCCGCGCAGAAGCTGCTCGACAAGATCGTCGGCGACGCGCGCACCGAGGGGGACGCGGTCGCGGACGACCCGACCGTCTCCATGGTGCGTTTCACCCCGGACCGCACCCGCATGTTCGGCGTCTCCTCCTTCACCGGGTCGATCGCCGTCGACATGGGGCTCTCCCGGCCGAAGTCACAGCGGTTCAACGCCATCTCACAGGACATCAGCGCCGAGAAGATCGACACCGCGGACGGCGACTGGATCTTCTACTCGGTCCAGGGGGACGCGAGCGGGACGGATGCCGCGAGCACGGTGGCCGGGCCGCTGTGGAAGGGGATGGGCGCCGTCGGGGCCGGGCACGCCGTGCAGGTCGACGACGATCCGTGGTACCTCAACGCCGGCCCGACCGCCGCCCGCCTGGTCGTCGCCGAGCTCGCCGACAACCTCGGCGGGTAACCCCTCGTGAAACACCTCGCCTGGCCGGCGGCCGTCCTCCTGGTGGCCGCCGCGGCCGTGCTCAGCCTCGCCGTCGGCACCCGCGCGGTGCCGCCGTCCGCCGTGCTCGACGCCCTGCTGCACGGCGGGAGCTCGCCGGACGCCCTCGTCGTACGGTCGCTGCGGCTGCCGCGGACGGAGATCGGACTGACGGCGGGGGCCGCGCTCGGTCTCGCCGGGGCGGCCCTCCAGGCGGTCACCCGCAATCCGCTCGCCGACCCCGGCATCCTCGGCCTCAGCCAGGGCGCCGCGGCCGGGGTCGTCCTCGCCGTCTCGCTCGGTCTCGCCGACGGCTTCTCCGGGTACGTCCGGTACGCCTTCGTCGGCGCCGTCGCCGCCGCGTGCCTGGTGTACGCCATCGCCGCCCGGGGCCGGGGCGGGGCCTCGCCGGTGAAGCTGGCGCTGGCCGGTACCGCCCTGTCCGCCATGACCGCAGGCGCCACGACCGTCGTCCTGACGTCGAGTTCGGCGACCCTCGACCAGTTCCGGTTCTGGCAGGTGGGCGCGTTGAGCGGGCGCGACGCCGACACCGTCGTACGGATGCTGCCGTTCCTGGCGGTGGGCGCGCTGCTGGTGCTGGGGTGTGCGCGGGGGCTGGACGCGCTGGCCCTCGGCGACGAGACGGCTCGGGTGCTGGGGCATCGGGTGCACACGGTACGGGTGTGCGCGGCGCTCGGGGCGACCCTGCTGACCGCTTCCGCGGTGGCCGCGGCGGGGCCGATCGCCTTCGTGGGTCTGGCCGCCCCGCACCTCGCGCGCCGGGTAGCCCGGGGCGCCGCGCATCGGCTCGTGCTGCCGCTGTCCGCGCTGCTGGGCGCGGCGTTGCTGTTGCTCGCGGATGCGGCGGGACGGGTGGTACGGGCTCCCGCGGAGGTGCCGGCCGGAGTGATGACGGCGCTGGTGGGGGTGCCGGTGCTGGTGGTGCTGGTGCGGCGGAAGGGGGCGGCGGCATGACCCCCGAGCCGACGGACGGACAACTGGGGTCGGGGGCCGCGAAGACCGGGGCACCGCCCGTGCGGCCCGCGGGTTCCACGGTGCTGCGCCCCCACCCCCGGGCCTCCCTCCTCGTGCACCGGCGCTCCGCCTGCGTCGCCGTGGCCCTCGTGCTGCTCCTCGCGGCCGTCATGCTCGCCTCCGCCTGCCTCGGCCAGACCTACGTCCCGCCGGCCGAGGTGTGGCGCACCCTGCGCGGTGACGCCGGTCCCCACGATCTCGTCGTGGGCGAGCTCCGGGTCCCACGGATCGCCCTCGGGGCCCTCGTCGGCACCGCCCTCGGGCTGTCCGGGGCGCTCGTGCAGACGGTCACCCGCAACCCGCTGGCCAGTCCGGACGTGATCGGGGTGGGCCACGGGGCCGCCGCCGCGACCGTCCTCGCCCTCGCCACCGGCACGGTCGCCTCGCCCGGCGCGCTGCCCGCCGTGTCCGTCGCGGGCGGTCTCGCGGCCGCGGCCCTCGTCTACCTGCTCGCCTGGCGCCGCGGGATGCAGCCGAACCGTCTCGTGCTCACCGGCGTGGGCATCGGCGTCGCGCTGTCCGCGGTCGTCCAGCTGTACCTCACCGACAGCGAACTGGAGGCCGCCGAGCAGGTGAAGCTGTGGCTCACCGGCAGCCTGAACGGCCGCGGCCGGGAGCAGGCGGGGCCGCTGGCCGCCGTGCTCCTGCTCGCGCTGCCCGCGCTGGTGTGGGCGGGCCGGGCCGCCCGTCCCCTCGGCCTCGACGCGGACACCGCGACCGCGCTCGGCGTACGGGTGGGCCGGGTACGACTCGGTCTGACCGTCCTCGGCGTCGTGCTCGCGGCGACCGCGACGGGCGCGGCGGGACCGATCGGCTTCGTCGCCCTCACCGCTCCCCAGCTGGCCCGGCGTCTCACGCGGACGCCCCACCTGCCTCTGGTGGCGGCCGCGTTGACGGGGGCGGTGGTCCTGGTCGGCGCGGATCTGGCCGCCCGCACCCTGCTGCCGCCGCTGGAGATCCCGGTCGGCGCGCTGACCGCGCTGGTGGGCGGGCCGTATCTGCTGTGGCTGCTGGGGAGGGACCGACGAGACCGCTGAGGAGCCCGGCGCCCGTGCGGCGACGGGGAAGGGCCCCCGGCGAGATGCGCCGGGGGCCCACTCACGGTCGGGAAGCCGCACGGACCGTCGCGAGATCCGCGAGGTCCGTCACGAAGTCCGTCACGAGGTCCGTCACGAGGTCCGTCAGATCGTCGACGTGTCGATCACGAACCGGTAGCGGACGTCGCTGGCGAGCACCCGCTCGTACGCCTCGTTGATCTGGTCGGCGCTGATCAGCTCGATCTCGGCGCCGAAGCCGTGCTCGGCGCAGAAGTCCAGCATCTCCTGGGTCTCCTGGATGCCGCCGATGCCGGAGCCGGCGAGGGTCTTGCGGCCGCCGATCACCGAGAACAGGTTGAGGGCGACGGGCTCCTCGGGCGCGCCCACGTTCACGAAGGCGCCGTCGGTCTTCAACAGGGCCAGGTAGGCGTCCAGGTTCAGCGGGGCCGAGACCGTCGAGAGGATCAGGTCGAAGGTGCCCCGCAGCTCCTCGAAGGTCTTCTGGTCGCTGGTGGCGTAGTAGTGGTCGGCGCCCAGCTTGAGGCCGTCCTCCTTCTTGCGCAGCGACTGGGACAGGACGGTCACCTCGGCGCCGAGGGCGTGCGCGATCTTGACGCCCATGTGGCCGAGGCCGCCCATGCCGAGGATCGCGACCTTCTTGCCGGGGCCGGCGTTCCAGTGCTTCAGCGGGGAGTACGTGGTGATGCCGGCGCAGAGCAGCGGCGCGGCGACGTCGAGCGCGAGGCCGTCGGGGATGCGGACGACGTAGTTCTCGTCGACGACGATCTTCTGCGCGTAGCCGCCGTAGGTGGGCTCGCCGTCCTTGCCGACGGCGTTGTACGTGCCGACGCTGCCGCCGGTGCAGTACTGCTCCAGGCCGGCCTTGCAGTTGTCGCACTCACGGCAGGAGTCGACGAGGCAGCCGACGCCCACGCGGTCGCCGACGGCGTACTTGGTGACGCCGGGGCCGACCTCGGAGACGACGCCCGCGATCTCGTGGCCGGGCACCATCGGGAAGATCGCCTCGCCCCAGCCCTCCTTGACCTGGTGGATGTCCGAGTGGCAGATGCCCGCGAACTCGATGTCGATCAGGACGTCGAACTCGCGCACCGGGCGGCGTTCGATCGTCGTGCGCTCCAGCGGAGCCTTGGCGGACGGTGCGGCGTACGCGGCAACGGTGGTCATGCGGGGAATCTCCTTGCGGGGGGGGTGTTTCCGGCCTGCCTTCGGGCCGGGTACGACGTCCAGCCTGCCCCATCTCACAAGAAGTACCCAGGTCACGCCTCTGCGTACGTCTGCTGTGCCTACCACTGGCGGGGTCAGGCTGGTGTGCGTACGACCGGGAATACTGGACGGCATGGACGAACACCCCGAACCTCCCGGCGCCCCCCTGGACCGGCGTGCCGAGCTCAGCGAGTTCCTGCGCACCCGGCGGGCCAGGCTGAAGCCGGAGGACGTGGGGCTGCCGGACTTCGGGCGGCACCGCAGGGTGCCGGGGCTGCGGCGCGAGGAGCTGGCGCAGCTGGCCGGCGTGTCGGTGGCGTACTACACGCGCCTGGAGCAGGGCAACGGGCGGAACGTGTCGGCGGAGGTGCTGGACTCCATCGCCAGGGCGCTGCGGCTCTCCGACGCCGAGCACGCGCATCTCACCCACCTGGCCAAGCCGAAGCACAAGAAGAAGCAGGCCGCGCCGCCCCAGCAGGTGCGGGGCCCGCTGCGGCAGCTGCTGGACACGATGGACTCGGTGCCGGCGTACCTCATCGGGCGGCGCACCGAGATCCTGGGCTGGAACCGGATGGCGGCGGCGGTCTTCGGCGACTGGGCGGAACTGCCGGTGGCGGAGCGCAACTGGGCCCGGCTGGTCTTCCTGCGCCCCGACTACCGGGACCTCTTCGTGGACTGGGAGCAGAAGGCGATCGACATCGTCTGCGCCCTGCGCATGGACGCGGGCTGCTATCCCGACGACCCGCGGCTGTCCGCGCTGGTGGGGCAGTTGTCGGTGAAGAGCGAGGACTTCCGGCGGCTGTGGGCGACCCACGACGTCAAGGAGAAGAGCCACGGCGTGAAGCTGCTGAGGCATCCGCTGGTCGGCGAACTCTCCCTGAACTTCGAGGGGTTCCGGTTGATGGGCGACGGCGAGCAGACGATGGTGACGTACCACGCGGATCCGGGGTCGGCCTCGGCGGAGGCGCTGCGGCTGCTGGCGAGCTGGGGCGTCGACGCGACGCGGGCGGGCTCTCAGGCGCCGTCCGTCTGAGAGCCCGCCCGCGCCGGTGGGGCCTTCCCCCCGTGGGGCCCTCCCCCTGGGGGCTGCCGCCCCCAGACCCCCGCTTCGGCCCTGAAGGGGCCTCGTCCTCAAACGCCGGACGGGCTGAATGTTCCCGCGCTCAGCCCTGTACGGAGGCGCCGGACGGGCGGAAATGTTCCCGTGCTCAGCCCTGGTACGGCGGTGCCGCGCCCCAGCTCCACTGGGGCAGCGGCTGCTCGGCCGGCGGCTTGGCGTCCGGGCCGGAGAAGTGGACGGCGAGCCGCGTGCCCCACTCCACGTAGGCGAGGAACGCCGAACGGAACTCGGCGTCTGTGGGCAGACCCGCCTCGTCGGCGGCGTCCTGGATGAGGTCGACCCAGCGGCGGCGCTGGGGCTCGGTGATGTCCCGCCCGAAGTGCTTGGCCACCATGTGGCTGTGGCCGCCCTGGGTCGCCGAGTAGCCGGCCGGCCCGCCGAAGACCTCCGCGAGCCAGAGGGCGACGTGCTCGGCGTGCTCGGGGGCGAGGCCCGCGAACACCGGCGCGAGCAGGTCGTCCTCGAGCACCTTGGCGTAGAAGGCCTCGGTGAGCCGGGCGAAGGCCTCCGCCCCGCCCGCCCACGCGTACAGCGTGGGCACGGCGGAGCCCGTCCCGCGCACCGAGGTGGCCTTGTAGTGCCGCATCTCGTCGATGTGCCCGATGTACGGGCGGATCTCCGCGAGGAAGGCGGGGAACAGGTCCGAGGTGCGGAAGCCCTCGAGGTGGTCCTCGGTCGACGTCCAGGTGATCCGCAGGATGAAGTGTCCGAAGTCCTCTTCGCAGCGGGCGAGTTCGTAGTCGACGCAGTGCGGGGAGGCCGCGAGCTCACGCGCGGCTCGGGTGTACGCGGCCAGGAACTCCGCGGACCGCTCCTCGGGGATCCGGTACCGGATGTACTCGACCGTGGTGCGGGGCGTGCTTGTCTCGGGTGCCGTCATGGGGCCACGCAAGCACGAACGGCCCGCCGGAGGCTCGTCTTCCGGCGGGCGTTCGCTCAGCGCTCAGCGAACCGGTGTCCCGCGGCCCCGTCAGGCGGACGCCGCGTTCTCCTTCACCGTGATCTTGCCCTTGCGGATCGTGGCGACGCGCGGGGCCTTCTTCGCGATCGAGGAGTCGTGGGTGACCATGATGAAGGTCAGCCCGTGCTCCTTCCACATGGTGTGCAGCACGTCCATGATCTCGTCGCGCATGCTCTCGTCGAGGTTGCCGGTGGGCTCGTCGGCGAGCAGCACCTTCGGCTGCTTCACCAGCGCGCGGGCGATCGCGACGCGCTGCTGCTGGCCGCCGGACATCTCGGACGGCAGGTGTCCGAGGCGCTCCCCCAGGCCGACGGACCTCAGCGCCTCGGCGGCCCGCTCGCGCCGCTCCTTGACCTTCACGCCGAGCGGGACGAGCGCGGTCTCGACGTTCTCCTGCGCGTTGAGCGTCGGGATGAGGTTGAAGGACTGGAAGACGAAGCCGATGTTCTCGCTGCGCACCTTCGTCAGCCTGGCCTCGGAGAGCTTGGCCAGGTCGACGCCGTCGAGGACGATCTCGCCCTCGGACGGCCGGTCGAGCGCGCCGATCATCTGGAGCAGCGTGGACTTGCCGCCGCCGGTGGGGCCCTGGATGACGAGCCGGTCGCCGTCCGGGATGGTCAGGTCGACCCCGGCGAGGGCGTGGACCGTCTCCTTGCCCCGGGTGTAGCGCTTGGTGACGCCTCTGAGTTCGTACATGGGGACAACAACTCCTGGTGTGCGTATGGGGGTGGGGGCGGTTCGGCTACTCGACGCGGCGCAGCGCGTCGGCCGGGCGCAGCCGCGAGGCGCGCCAGCCGCCGAACGCCCCGGCGATCAGACCGCCGGCCACGGCGAGACCCACCGCGACGGCCACCGTCGTGACGCTCACGGGCGCCGTCAGCGCCACGTCGAGGGTCTTGGCCGCCGCCTGGCGACCGCCACCGCCGAAGCCGCCGCCACCGCCGGGACCGCCCTGGCCCCCGCCGCCACCGCCGCCGCCCAACTGGGCCTGGAGGGTGGGGCTGATCGCGGTCACGACGTACGCGCCGGCCAGGCCCAGCCCGATGCCCAGGGCGCCGCCCAGCAGACCGTTGACCATGGCCTCGCCGACGACCTGCCGGGTGACCCGGCCGGACTTCCAGCCCAGCGCCTTCAGCGTGCCGAACTCGCGGACGCGGCGGGAGACCGCCGAGGAGGTGAGCAGACCGGCGACCAGGAAGGCGGCGATCAGGACCGCGATGGACAGCCACTTGCCGACGTTGGTGGCGAGCGAGGAGGCCGTGGAGAGAGAGCCGGAGACGGTGTCCGCGAGGTCGGCGGAGGTCGTCACCGTGGTGCCCGAGACGTTCTTCTGGATCGTCGACTTGACGCTGTCGATCTTCTGGGAGTCGGTCGCCTTGACGTAGATCGTGGTGACCTTGTCCTTCGAGTCGCTGAGGGTCTGAGCCTGGGTCAGCGGAAGGTAGACGTTGGCCGCGGCGTCGCCGCTGTCGGCCGTGGCGATGCCGATCACCGAGAACTTGACCTTGCTGATGGTCAGCGTGGAGCCGACCTTGAGCGACTTCTCCTTGGCGTAGGCCGAGTCGAGAACGGCGACCTTGCCGTTGTTCTCCGTGGTCTTGAAGGTGCGGCCGCTGGTGATCGTCGAGGAGGTCAGCGGGCCGAGCGCGGGCTCGGTGACGTCGGTGCCGTAGACGGAGTAGCTGTTGACGTCGAAGTTGGCTCCGCCGCCCTGCACTTCGCCCTGCGGCTGCCCGTTGCCGCCGCCGTTGCCACCGGCGCCGCCGCCCTGCTGGCCGCCGCCGCTCGCGTTGTCGTTCTGCTGGAACTGGCCGCGGGTGAACTGGCCGTCGACCTTGAGGACCTGGAGGCTCAGTCCGCCGACCGCGTCGGAGACACCGCCCTGCTTGCCGACCTTGGTGACGGTCGCGGTCGACAGGGTCTGGAAACCCTGCACCATGACGCGGTCGGTGCTCTGCTCCGCGTCGGAGTCGCTGTCCTGCGCGTCGAACTGGAAGCGCGGACGGTCCGAGGCGCTCGCGGTGGGCGAGGCGGCCTTGGTGACGGTCATGTCCGTACCCAGTCCGTACAGGGACTGGAGGACCTTGTCCTGGGCCTTCCCCATGCCGGAGGACACGGAGGTGACCACGATGACCAGCGCGATACCCAGCGCGAGCCCGGAGGCGACGACGAGGGCCGCTTTTCTACGGCGGCGCAGTTCGCGCCTCAGGTAGGTGAAGAACATGGCCGCACGGTAGGTACCGCGCGTGATGAAGGGATAAGGCCGAAATAAGAGAAGGATGAGAAGGCTGTGATCAACCCCGGAAACACCGGTGCCGCCCCTGGGGGCGGCACCGGAAAGCTGTGGGTCGACTGTCGAACAGACCGTCAGGAACTACCTCAGACGGCCGAACCCGCCTTCCACTGCGCCCAGTCCATGTTCCAGCCGTTGAGGCCGTTGTCCGGGGACACGGTCTTGTCGCCGGTGTTCTGGACCACCACGACGTCGCCCACGATGGAGTGGGTGAAGAACCAGTAGCCCGCCGTGCCCGTGTCGTTGGCGCCCTTGGTGTCGGACAGACCCACGCAGCCGTGGCTGGTGTTCACCGAGCCGAAGACGGACTTCGCGCCCCAGTAGTTGCCGTGCACGAAGGTGCCGGAGTTGGTGAGGCGGATGGCGTGCGGCACGTCCTTGATGTCGTACTCGCCCTTGCCGTCGTCATCGGTGAAGCCCACGGTCGCGCCGTTCATGCGCGTCTCCTTGAACATCTCCGACATCACCATCTGGCCCTCGTACGTCTTGTTGTCGGGCGAGCCGGCCGAGATCGGGATGGTCTTGATGACCGCGCCGTTGTGCGTGATCTTCATCTGCTTGGTCTTCGCGTCGACGTACGAGACCTGGTTGCGGCCGACCTTGAAGGTGACCGTCTTCTGCTGGACCCCGATGACACCGTCGGCGCCCTCCACCCCGTCGAGCGCGAGCTTCAGCGTGACGGTGGAGTTCTCCTTCCAGTAGTCCTCGGGACGGCAGTCCATGCGCTGGGTGGAGAACCAGTGGCAGACGACCTCCTGACCGCTGCTGGAGGTGACCGTGACGCCCTTCTGGACGGCCGCCTTGTTGGTGATCTCCTTGTTGAAGTTGATCGACACGGGCATGCCCACGCCGACGGTCGAGCCGTCGTCCGGCGTGAAGTTGCCTATGAAGCTGTTGTCCGGGGAGACCGTGGTGAAGGAGGCGTTCTCGTGCGCCACGAGGCCGCCCGAGTCCTTCGCCTCGGCCGCCACCTTGTAGGTGGTGGAGCGCTCGAGCTGCGCGTTCGGCTTCCAGCTGGTCTTGTCGGCGGAGAGCGCGCCCTCGACGGCCGTGCCGTCGGAGGTGGTCATCGTCACCGCCGTGAGCGTGCCCTTGCTCACCGTGACGGCAGCCGAGTTGTTGATGGAGGCGTTGTCCGAACCGTCCGCGGGCGTGATCTTGATCTGGGCCTCGGAGGACTTCTTGGCCGCCGCCTCGTCGGCCTTGGCCTGCGAGGAGCTGCCTCCGCCGTCGGAGGCGTCACTGCCGCCGCCGGAACACGCAGAGAGCACCAGAACACCGCCGAGCAGTGCGGACGCGGTCATCAGACCTCGGCGCCGCCTACTGTCCGTCATCACACGCTTCTCCATCGTTGCCGATTACCAGAACCCAGAGAGTCCCCGTCAAGAACATCAACGCTACGACCGGTTCCTCCCGTTCCCCATTCCCGAAGGTGTGGGGCACGCCACGTTCATGGCGCGGAGGGTGCGGGTGTCGGTTCGTGCGTCTGCTGAGACGGCGAAACCCCGGTCGGCGGTTGCCGTCCGGGGTGACGAGTTTCCCGGAACGCTCAGCCGATGCGCGCCTCTTCGCCGTCCGCCTCGCCATCCTCGTCGACATCATCCTCGTCGAGGTCCCACTCCGGCGAATCCGGGTCGTAGTCGATCCGTTCGCTGGACCAGGAGGCCTGCTGGAGCTCCACCCCGGGTACCTCACCGACCAGGTCGAAGGGGTCGACGAGATAGGCGAGGGCCTCCGCGGTGTCTTCCGTCACAGCGCCCTCGGCGTGCGCGCGCTCGGCGTCCGGGAGCTCCGCGTCGTCGGCGATCCGCCGCAGCGCCGCCGTCGTCACGGCGTCCTCGTCGTGCACCTCAAGAAGAATATCTACTCTAATTCGTACAAAACGTGATGTCTCTTCAGTACTCATGGCCGGAGCGTACGGCTCACAGCTCCCGCAACTTTCCCGCGACCCGCGACTTTCATTAGCATCGGACCACACGGCCAATTCGCCAGCGCCACAAGGGGATCGATATTCCGTGTCATCCGCTCGACGTCCGTTGCTGACCGCCACCGCCGCAGGGGCCCTGTTGGGCGCCCTGTGGTTCGTCCCGTCCGCGAACGCGTCCCAGGACACTCCGGCCAGAACGGGTACGACGACGCAGATCACGACCCAGGCACGGGCCGCGTCGACGACCACGACCCACACCACCGCCGGCACCACCGCCGACGGCACCGCCGGGACGACGGCCGAGACGGCTGCCGACACCACGGCGGACATCACCGCCGACGACGGCACCCGGCTCGCCGACACCGGCAGTTTCGACACGACCCCGTACGTCGTCGGCGGAACCACGCTTCTCGCGTTGGGCGCGGGGTTCGTGGTTTATTCCGTTCGTCGCGAACGTCTTGGTTTTTGAATTAACTTGACTGTTCTTTGACAGGCTCTTCATAGTTCGCTCATGAAGAGATCACCGGGGGCACGGCTGTGCGCCACCGCCGCGATAGGCGCGCTGTCGCTCTCCCTCCTCACCGCTTGTTCGGACGACGGGTCGAAGGACTCCGCGGACTCCAAGGCGTCCGCCTCCTCGTCCGCCGGCTCCTCCTCGTCCGCTCCGGCCGCGAAGGCGCTCACCACCGCCGAGTTGGAGAAGCTGCTGCTCGCGCAGGGCGAACTCAAGGGCTACAAGTCCGAATCGGGCGACGACACCCTCCCGGCCTCCAAGACCGTGGTGAAGACCGACAAGCCGGCGTGCGACCCGCTCGCCTGGGCCACGGCCGCTCTCGCCCCGGGCGACACGGACGCGAACGCCAGCAACACGGTCTCGGAGGACAAGGCGTCGGGCGCCACCGTGCAGCCCGAGGACTTCGCGGACGCCTTCGACGTCGACATGACGTTCGTGGGCCTCTCCTCGTACGAGGGCGACGGCGCCCAGAAGGCCCTGAAGGCCGTCTCCGACGGCGTCACGGCCTGTGCCGGCGGGTACGGCCTGACGGCCGAGGGTGAGACCACCAAGGTCACCAAGGTCGTCGCCGAGAAGAGCGCCGCGAAGGGTGACGAGGCGGTGACGTTCGCCGCGGACGTCGACATGGACGGCGCGGGCACGGCCACCTTCCACACCGTGGTGGTGCGCAAGGGCAACACCGTCGCCACCTTCTACACGGTGAACTTCGCCGCGATGTCGAAGGGCGGCGACCTGGGCAGCGTCCCGGCGGCCGTGGTCGACGCACAGGTCGCCAAGCTGAAGTAGCCGGCCGGCCCCCTGCACGTCGAGAGGGCCCCGCCGCACCTCGAAAGGGCCCCGCCGCATCCCCGCGGAGGGGCCCTTTCGCGCTACCGCAGCGGTCCGGTGACCGTCTCCACCGCGGCGACGAGCCGTCCGCCGCGCACGAAGGCGTCCGCCGCCGCGAGGTCGGGCGCGAGGAACCGGTCCGGGCCCGGCCCCTGCACGCCCGCCTCGCGTACCGCCTCGATGACCGCACGCGTCGCCGGCGCCGGGGTGAGCCCCTCCCGCAGCTCCACACCGCGCGTGGCGGCGTACAGCTCGACGGCGATCACCCGCGTGAGGTTGTCGACGGCGGTGCGCAGCTTGCGGGCCGCGGACCAGCCCATCGACACGTGGTCCTCCTGCATCGCGGAGGACGGGATCGAGTCGGCGGACGCCGGTACGGCCAGCCGCTTCAGCTCGCTGACCAGCGCGGCCTGCGTGTACTGGGCGATCATCAGCCCGGAGTCGACACCGGCGTCGTCCGCGAGGAACGGCGGGAGGCCGTGGCTGCGGTTCTTGTCCAGCAGCCGGTCGGTGCGCCGCTCGGCGATGGAGGCGAGGTCGGCGACGGCGATGGCGAGGAAGTCCAGGACGTAGGCGACCGGCGCACCGTGGAAGTTGCCGTTGGACTCGACCCTGCCTCCCCCAGTGCCGAAAGCCTGGGAGGTGCCCCCAGGCAGCACCACCGGGTTGTCGATGGCCGAGGCCAGCTCGCGCTCGGCGACGAGCCGGGCGTGCGCCATGGTGTCGCGGCCGGCGCCGGCGACCTGCGGGGCGCAGCGCACCGAGTAGGCGTCCTGGACGCGGGGCGCGTCGTCCTGGTGGTGGCCGGTGAGCTCCGAACCCGCCAGCACGGCCAGCATGTTGGCGGCCGAGGCGCCCTGGCCCGGGTGCGGGCGGATGGCGTGCAGCTCGGGGGCGAGCACCTTGTCGGTGCCGAGCAGTGCCTCGAGGCTGAGCGCGGCGGTGACGTCGGCGGACTTGTAGAGCATGTCGAGGTCGGCGAGGGCCATGACCAGCATGCCGAGCATGCCGTCGGTGCCGTTGAGGAGCGCCAGCCCCTCCTTCTCGCGCAGCTCGACGGGGGTGATGCCGTGCTCGGCGAGCAGCTCGCCAGCGGGCCGTACGGCGCCGTCCGGGCCCTCGGCGTCGCCTTCCCCCATGAGGGTGAGGGCGCAGTGCGAGAGCGGGGCCAGGTCGCCGGAGCAGCCGAGGGAGCCGAACTCGTGGACGACCGGGGTGATACCGGCGTTGAGGATGTCGGCCATGGTCTGCGCGACCTCGGGCCGGACGCCGGTGTGCCCGGAGCAGACGGTCTTCAGCCGCAGGAACATCAGCGCGCGGACGACCTCGCGCTCGACGCGCGGGCCCATGCCGGCGGCGTGCGAGCGGACGATGTTGCGCTGGAGCTGGGCGCGCAGCTCCGGGCTGATGTGCCGGGTGGCGAGGGCGCCGAACCCGGTGGAGACGCCGTAGACGGGCTCGGGCTTGGCCGCCAGCGCGTCCACGATCTCGCGGGCCGCGGCCAGGGCCGCCACCGCCTCCCCGGAGAGCTCGATCCGGGCGCCCTCGCGCGCCACGGCGAGCACGTCGGACGCGGTCACGCCGGACGTCCCCACCACCACAGTGTGCATATCCATATTCAGGAGCGTACGCAGTGAAGACCAGGATGTCACCAGTGGGTACCCGGTTCACCCCTTACCGATTGGGTCACACCCTCAACGCCGCCCCCTGAACCGCCGCCGCTCGCCGGCCCGCTCGCGGGAGGGCTCGTCGGCGAGGCGCACGACGGGATCGTCGGGGCCCTCGCGCCCGGCCACCACCGGCCGGGCGGCCCGCACCGCCTTGGCCCGGTACTGGGCGGCATCGGCAAGCCGGAAGAGCCGGCGGGCGGAGGACACCGGCCCGATGGGGTCCTCGGTGGAGGCGACCCCGCAGGCCACCCCCTCGCCGAGCTCCAGCTCACCGGCCCGCCGGCAGAGGTCGTCGGCGACCTTGACGACCTCGTCGGCGCGCGACCCGACGGCCAACAGACAGAACTCGTCGCCGCCGAGCCGGGCGGCCAGCGCGCCGGGCAGCATGGCCCCGCACAGCGACAGCACCGACCCGAACCGCTCGAGCAGCCGGTCCCCGACGGCGTGCCCGAGGGTGTCGTTGACCCGCTTCAGCCCGTTGAGGTCACACACGACGAGGCTGACGACGACCCCCTCCGCACGATGCCGCTCGACCGCCTCCTCCAGCCGTACGTCGACGGCGCGCCGGTTGGCCAGACCGGTGAGGGCGTCGGTGAAGGCGAGCCTGCGGGCCTCCTCCAGCCGCTCGGTCTGGGCGAGCCCGGCGGCGACGACGGCGGCGAGGACGGTGGCAAAGTCGGCGTCGGCCCGGTCGAAGACGGGGGCGCTCACGGAACGGGCGACGTACAGCTCGCCCCAGGCACGGCCGTGCAGCACGATCGGCGCGACCACACAGGAGCCGCGGCCCCGGCGGCGCAGCGCGGCGACCCTCTGGTGGCAGTAGCCGGGGCGCCCGGCGGCGGGGCCCTGGGCCGTCTCCACCCAGGCGTTCGGCTCGCCGCCGGCCACCCAGCGCTCGTGCAGGAACTCGGTGATCTCGGGGAACTGGTGCACCGGATAGGCCTCGCCGTCCGGGAACTCGTCCTCGTCGGCGGCCCGGTCCCCCACGTTCACCAGGACGCGCAGCCGCCCAAGGTCCCGTTCCCACACCGAGAGCGCGGCGAAGCCGCCGGTGAGCGCCCGGCAGGCCCCGAGCGCGGCCGCGCGCCACGACTCACGGGGGGTGTGCGCGGCCGCCATCCCCTGCGCGAGCGCCACCACGGCCACCAGGCGTCTGTCGTCACCCATCTCCCCAGGCTAGGGACATTCAGCCAGAAAGGGGACGCCGAAGGGGCACGGAGAGTGATGAGCGCACCTCCGGTCGCGTGTCGCCAGCCCGCCGCTCCCTCCCTCACTCGCCCGCTCGCCGCTCCCTCACACGCCCGGCACCTGTTCCCTCACTCGCCCGGCCACTGCGGCTTCCGCTTCTCGTTGAAGGCCGCCACCCCTTCCGCCCGGTCCCCGGAGAAGGCCACCGACCGCCACGCCGCGTCCTCGATCTCGAGCCCGGCCCGCAGTTCCAGCCCCTGCCCCAGGCGTAGCGCCCGCTTCGCCGCGCGCAGCCCCACCGGCGAGTTGCCGGCGATCCGCCCGGCCAGCGCCAGCGCCTCCTCCCGGTCCCGCCCGTCCTCCACCAGGACGTCCACCAGGCCCAGGTCCCGCGCCTCGGCCGCCGCCACCCGGCGGGCCGTGAACACCAGCTCGGCCGCCCGGGCCGCCCCCACCCGGCGCGGCAGCAGCTGGGTCCCGCCGCCGCCGGGGATCACCCCCACCGACACCTCCGGCAACCCGACCACGGCCGTGCCGTCGGCCACGATCACGTCGCACGCCAGCGCCAGTTCGAAGCCGCCGCCCAGCGCGAAGCCGTGCACCGCCGCGACCGAGGGCACCGGCAGTTCCAGCACGCCGGTGTACGCGGCGCGGGTGAGCGGCCGCTGCCGCAGCAGTTCGGCGTCGCTGAAGGAGTTCCGCTCCTTCAGGTCGGCGCCGACGCAGAACGCCCGCTCGTGCGTCGAGGTCAGCACCACCACCCGCACGTCGCGGTCCCCGCCCAGCGCCGCGCACGCCCCGGCGATCGACCGGGCCATGTCGGTGGAGACGGCGTTCATGGCCTTCGGCCGGTCGAGGACCAGCTCGGCGACGTGCCCGCCGTCCCCGTGCCGCCGCACCAGGACGAACTCCCCGAACCGTTCCTCGCTCATGACACCGCTCCCGACACCGCTCACGACACCCTCCGGTTAACGCGGGTTAACAACGCTCGTCCGATCATCGCAGCCGGGACCGGGAGACGAAAGAGCGGACCGGTCTGCGGCCGGGCCTCACCCCGGATCGCGGCCCTGCCGACCCGTTCGAGTGACATGCCGCCCAACTCCGCCCGCATCGCTCACGACAGCGCATAACGTGCGTCCGCCCCGGCGCATCGGGGGCGCGACCGCACCGGGGAGGGAACGCGATGACGAGCACGCCGGTGGGCACATGGGCCGGGCAGTACGAGACGGCTCCGCAGGACGAGGGGGCGTCCGGGGAGAGCGGCGGGCTGTGGGCCCCGCGCCCCCGGGGCCGGCACCGCCGTCCCCGCCCCCGCAAGGTGCTGTTCGCCGCCGGCGGCCTCGCGCTGGCCGCCGGGGTGCTGAGCCTCGTCCGGCTGACCCCCGACCCGGGCGGGGCCGGCGGTCTCGGCACCGCGGAGGCCGAACCGCGGCCCGAACCCGTCGCGGGCACGTCGGAGGCCGACATCGACAGCGGCGCCGACACCGGCGCCGGTCGCTCGGCCGGCCCGTCCGCGACCGGCGCGCCCACCCCCACCCCGACCGCGCCCAGCGCGATGGGCGGAGCCGGCGCCGCCCCCGAGGCCGGCCTGATCCCCGGCGTCCCCGGCGCACCGACGTCCGTCGCCCTCACCCCGGGCACCACCTACACCCCGGCCGCGCCCGCTCCCCGCGCCCCGGCGCCCGAGGCGACCACCGCGCCGCGGCCCGCATCGCCCCCGCGGACACCGGCCCCCGCCCCGACCACGGCCGCACCCGCGCCCGCACCCACGCCCCAGCCGGAGCAGCCCGACGATCCACGTCGGCCGGGCGTCTGCGTTCCCGTCATCGGCCTGTGCGTGGACCCGCTGGGCGCCACCGTGCCGAGGCTCTAGGCCCTAGCCGTCGACGTCGTTGCGCCGCGTCAACAGCCAGGGCTCGACCACGCCGAGACCGCGCACCGGCCGCTGCCACATCGGCTGGAGCGCGAAGCGGTACTTCGGCGGCTCCTCGCCCTCCTTCTCGGCGGCGGCCGCCTCCTCCGCCGCCTCCGCCTCGGAGGCCGGGGCGTCGCCGGTGCGGATCAGCTCCTCGGCGAAGGCGCTGTCGACGAGGACGGCGTCCCGGGGAGCTATCGACGTCAGCCGTGAGGCCAGGTTGACCGTCGTGCCGAAGACATCGCCCATCCGGGTGGTGACCGTGCCGAACGCCATGCCGACCCGCAGTTCGGGCATCGTCTCGTCGTTGCTCATCGTCTCGACGAGGAGCAGCGCGATGTCGGCGGCGATGCCCGCGTCGTCGGCCGCGTACAGCACCTCGTCGCCGAGCGTCTTGATCAGCCGTCCGCCGCGGGCGGCGACCAGGTCGGCGGCGGTCGTCTCGAAGGCCTCGACGAGTTCGCCGAGTTCCTCCTCCTCCATCCGCCGGGTCAGCCGGGTGAAGCCGACGAGGTCCGCGAAGGCGACGGCGAGCCGCCGGTCGACCATCTCCTCGTCGTCGGCGGCCTGGACGACCCGGCCCGCCGAGGCGGCGAGCTGCCGACGCCAGACGTAGACGAGGAACTCCTCCAGCTCGGGCAGCAGCAGCTCGACGATGGGATACGTGACCTCGGTGCGGGTCATCCCCGGCTCGGGCGGCTCGGTCAGCCCCTCCAGGAAGGAGTCGATCTGCCATTCCGCCAGCCGGGCGGTGGTCTGTCCGGTGGACCGCGCCACCTGCACGGCCATCGCCTCGCTCAGCAGCCCCGCCTCCACGAGACCGGCCAGGCGCCGCAGGGCGAGGACGTCGGCCTCGGTGAGCGCCCTGGCCTGCCCGATGTCGGCGAAGCCCATGGCCCGCCAGAAACGCGACGCCAGCTCCATGGAGACGCCGGCGCTGCGGGCGGCCTGGAACGGGGTGTAGCGCCGCTCTGCGCCGAGGATGAGCTGCTCGAGGCGCAGGGCGAGAGGATGCGGGTCCTCACCGGGGTCGCCCGGCTCACCGGGTTCGGCGGCCGGCAGGTTTCCCCGGCCGTCCGCACCCGCGCCGGAGCCCGTGTCGTCGACGGTCACGCCTGCTGCCCTTCCGATCTTCCGCGGTCAGGTATCGACCGGCCTCAACTCTACGGCAGGTGTGCGCCAGCTCACTCCGTCCGGTTCGGCGGGGACACGCCGCCCGGCGTTCGGCTCACGCCGGCCTCAGATGCACGATGTCTCCCGCGCCCACCGGCTCCTGTACCCCTTCCTTCGTGGCGATCACGAGCCGTCCGTCCCCGTCGACAGCGACCGCCTCGCCGACGATCGACCGGTCCCCCGGCAGTTCGGCCCGTACCGTTCGTCCCAGCGTCGCGCACCCGGCCGCGTACGTCTCCTGGAGACCGCTCGCCGCCGGGTCGCCGTCGGCCGCCCGCCAGCGCCCGTACCACTCCTCCAGCGAGCGCAGGACGCCCCGCAGCAGCGGGTCCCGGTCCGTGTTCAGCGCGCCGGCCAGAGCCAGCGACCCCGCCTGCGGCACCGGGAGCTCGTCCGCGCGCAGGGTGACGTTGAGGCCGACGCCGACGACCACCGCCTCCTGGCCGGCCCGCTCCGCGAGGATGCCGCCCGCCTTGCGTTCCTCTCCCCCGATGGTCACCAGGAGGTCGTTGGGCCACTTGAGTGCCGTGTCGACGCTCGCCGCCCGGGACAGGCCCGTCGCCACGGCGACCCCGGTGAGGAGCGGCAGCCAGCCCCAGCGGGCCACCGGCACCTCGCTCGGGGTGAGCAGCACGGAGAAGAACAGCCCGGAACGCGGGGGCGCGGTCCACCGGCGGTCCAGCCGGCCGCGCCCCGAGGTCTGCTCCTCGGCGACGAGGACCGCGCCCTCGCCCGCCCTGCCCGCGTTCACCGCGTCGACCAGGTCGGAGTTGGTGGAACCGGTGCTCTGCACCACCTCCACCTGCGACCACAGCCCGCCCTCCCGTACCAGCGCCCGGCGCAGCGCCGGGGCGTTGAGGGGCGGCCGGTCCAGATCGGACCACCGGCTGCCGCCCTCGTCTGCTGCATCTCGCGGTGTCATGCAAGCCACCCTAGGTGTGTTGAATGCCGCACTGCCGATCCCCAGGGCCAGCACTACTCTACGGATGAGTAACCGTCCCCCCTTTTGAGCAGGCAGGGAGCCACATCCCGATGTCCGAGCCGGAAGAGCGCCACGAGATCCCAGGGATCGACATCCACACGACCGCGGGCAAGCTCGCGGATCTCCAGCGCCGCATCCAGGAAGCGACGCACGCCGGTTCGGAGCGTGCCGTCGAGAAGCAGCACTCCAAGGGCAAGTTGACGGCCCGTGAGCGGATCGAGCTGCTCCTCGACGAGGGCTCCTTCGTCGAGTTGGACGAGTTCGCCCGGCACCGCTCCACCAACTTCGGCCTGGAGAACAACCGCCCGTACGGAGACGGCGTCGTCACCGGCTACGGCACGGTCGACGGCCGCCCGGTCGCCGTCTTCTCCCAGGACTTCACGGTCTTCGGCGGCGCCCTCGGCGAGGTCTACGGCCAGAAGATCGTCAAGGTCATGGACTTCGCGCTGAAGACCGGCTGCCCGGTCATCGGCATCAACGACTCCGGCGGCGCCCGCATCCAGGAGGGGGTCGCCTCGCTGGGCGCGTACGGCGAGATCTTCCGCCGCAACACGCACGCGTCGGGCGTGATCCCGCAGATCAGCCTGGTCGTCGGCCCGTGCGCGGGCGGCGCGGTGTACTCGCCCGCGATCACCGACTTCACGGTGATGGTGGACCAGACCTCGCACATGTTCATCACCGGACCCGACGTCATCAAGACGGTCACCGGCGAGGACGTCGGCTTCGAGGAGCTGGGCGGCGCGCGCACCCACAACGCGGTGTCGGGCGTGGCGCACCACATGGCCGGCGACGAGAAGGACGCCATCGAGTACGTCAAGCAGCTGCTGTCGTACCTGCCGTCCAACAACCTCTCCGAGGCGCCGGTGTTCGCGGAGGAGGCGGACCTGTCCGTCACCGAGGAGGACCTGGAGCTGGACTCCATCGTCCCGGACAGCGCCAACCAGCCGTACGACATGCACACGGTGATCGAGCACGTGCTGGACGACGCCGAGTTCTTCGAGACGCAGGCGCTGTTCGCGCCGAACATCCTCACCGGCTACGGCCGGGTCGAGGGCCACCCGGTCGGCATCGTCGCCAACCAGCCGATGCAGTTCGCGGGCTGTCTGGACATCACGGCCTCGGAGAAGGCGGCCCGTTTCGTCCGGACCTGCGACGCCTTCAACATCCCGGTCATCACGTTCGTGGACGTGCCCGGGTTCCTGCCCGGCGTCGACCAGGAGCACGACGGCATCATCCGCCGCGGCGCCAAGCTGATCTACGCGTACGCGGAGGCCACGGTCCCGCTCATCACGGTGATCACCCGTAAGGCCTTCGGCGGCGCCTACGACGTCATGGGCTCCAAGCACCTGGGCGCGGACATCAACCTGGCCTGGCCGACCGCCCAGATCGCCGTGATGGGCGCCCAGGGCGCGGTCAACATCCTGCACCGCCGCACGATCGCGGAGGCGGCGGCGAGCGGTGAGGATCCGGAGGCGGTGCGCGCCCGGCTGATCCGGGAGTACGAGGACACCCTCCTCAACCCGTACGTCGCGGCCGAGCGCGGCTACGTCGACTCGGTGATCATGCCGTCCGACACCCGCGGGCACATCGTGCGCGGCCTGCGTCAGCTGCGCACCAAGCGGGAATCCCTTCCTCCGAAGAAGCACGGCAACATCCCTCTCTAGGTCTGCTGGGAGCCGACATGACGATCAAGGTCGTACGGGGCAACCCGACGCCCGAGGAGCTCGCCGCCGCCCTGGCGGTGGTCCGGGCCCGCGCCGCGGCGGTGGCTTCCCCGCCGTCCGGCGCGGAAGGCCCGAGGGACGCGTGGTCCGACCCGGCCCGCATCGCGGCCCGGCGCCTGCCCCAGCCGGGCCAGGCGACCTGGACCCGCACCTACTGGCCGAGCTGAGCGCGACCCACCTGCCGGTCGCCTTCCAGGGGCGCGGGGCCGTATCGACATGCGGCTCCGCCGCGACCAGCCCCCACCGGCCCGCAGTCGAACGACAGCCGAACATTCGGTGAACGACTGCGGGCCCGCAACTTGAGTACGGGTACTCAGGCGCCGGCGACCCGCCGAGCCCCACGCTGGTGGAATGCTGTGGTCCGACCCCGAGAACGAGCCCCCCGAGGAACTCCGCGAGATGCAGGAGACCCTGCGGAGACTCGGCCTCTTCCTCGCCCTGGCCATGGTGATAGCGATGATCGTGCTGGGGCTCAGGTAAAGCGTCACGCCGCTAGGCTGAGCGCATGCGCCGACTCGTCCTCGCCTCCCAGTCCCCCGCCCGGCTGAACCTGCTGCGCCAGGCCGGTCTCGCCCCCGAGGTGATCGTCAGCGGGGTCGACGAGGACGCCGTCACCGCTCCCACCCCGGCCGACCTGGCACTCGCGCTCGCCGAGGCGAAGGCCTCCGTCGTGGCCGCGAAGCCCGAGGTCAAGGGCGCCCTGGTGATCGGCTGCGACTCGGTGCTCGACCTGGACGGCGAGGCGCTGGGCAAGCCCGCGGACGCCGCGGAGGCCACCGCGCGCTGGAAGGCGATGCGCGGCCGGGCCGGGACGCTCCAGACCGGCCACTGCGTCTACGACACGCTCAGCGGGCGCTACACCTCCGCGACCGCCTCCACCGTCGTCCGCTTCGGCGAGCCGACCGACGAGGAGATCGCGGCGTACGTCGCCTCGGGCGAACCCCTCTACGTCGCCGGGGCGTTCACCCTCGACGGTCGCTCGGCCCCGTTCATCGAGGGCATCGACGGCGACCACGGCAACGTCATCGGCATCAGCCTGCCCCTCGTGCGCCGACTGCTGGCGCAACTCGGCGTCGGGATCACGGAGTTGTGGGCGCCGTCGGAGGCGTGACCGGCGCCGGCACGACCGGGGGGCCACCGTCGCCCTTGCCGCCCTCCGGCTGCCGGGCCGCGGGCCGCTCCTGGGCGTCGTACGTCATCAGGAGCAGCACGATCAGGGCGAGGACGACCACCATGAACAGGAACTGCGTCCAGCCCAGCAGACCCCACGCGAAGGCGCCCAGCAGGCCGTGCACGACCGCGACGCTGATCAGCAGCACCCGGCCCACTCCGGCGGGCGCGCGGTCGCGCAGGGCCACCAGCAGGGCCACCACGGCGCACAGGCCGAAGTAGAGCCCGAAGAGGATCCCGCCGACCTTCGAGGACGTCGCCATGACGTCCGGGTCCATTCCGGCCAGAGACATGTCCTGCCGGTCGACCACGACGCCCATGAACCAGTTCAGCGCGGCGACGCCGAGCGCCTCCACGAAGAGCACGACCGCCACGATCCACGCCACCGGTCTGCGCACCACCGGTCCCACCCACTTTCGACCCCGACCCGAGCAAGGGTGCTGTTACCTCAAGTACGTTCGGAACACCCTGAACGCTACTAACGGGTAAACCCCGGGACAAGGGTTCTGCGCGCGGCAAAGAATCGTTGGGCCATTCGTAGGGACTCCACAAAGAAACGGAGTGTGCCGCAGCACGTGCTCACAGAGACCTTGGCCACACCGGAGGGCTAGGGTTTGCCCGAGGAGTGCTGCGTACGGCGGTACTACAAGGGATTTCGCGGTCGAGTGAGCCTGGCATCACGCTCCGTGTGGGCAAGCTCACCTTTGGGGACGGGTCGAAGAGTCGTGTCGGCAGTCCCTAAACTCGGCTTGTTTCAAGGAGGGAGCCTCAATCGTGCGCAAGGTGCTCATCGCCAACCGTGGCGAAATCGCAGTCCGCGTGGCCCGGGCGTGCCGGGATGCCGGCATCGCGAGCGTGGCCGTATACG
>NZ_JBIWMA010000015.1:0-208262 GCF_044766465.1 Streptomyces sp. NPDC102259
CGCCCGGGCCCGACTCTGGGCACGCTGATCGAGTCCATCACCTGCTCGAGGCGGGTGCAGTCGTTGGTGTTGCCGCCCGATAAGACGAAGCCCAGTGGGCGGCCGAGCCCGTCGCAGGCCAGGTGAACTTTCGTGCTCAGTCCACCACGGGATCGGCCAAGGGCGTGATCACCCGCTTCGTCCCTGTCGACTGCCCCCTTTTGCCGCCGGCGGCATGCTGGTGGGCCCGCACGATGGTGGAGTCCACCGACACCAGCCAGTTGATGTCTCCGGCCGCGTCCTTCTCCGCCTGGATGGCCCGCAGCATGCGCGAGAACGTGCCGTCCAACGCCCACCTGCGGAAACGCGTGTACAAGGTCTGCCAGGAGCCATAACGTTCCGGCACATCACGCCAGGCCGAACCGGTCCGCAGCTTCCACACGATCCCGTTCAGCACCAGTCGGTCGTCCGAACGGGGCCGCCCCGCGGTCCCCGAACTCGGCAGCAACCGCGACAACACAGCCCACTCGGCATCCGAAAGCTCATGACGACGCACCACGACAAACATGATGCCTCATTACCTGACCACCTTTGAAGACGATCTCTAGTCCCCTACGAACCACAAGTAGCTGCCCGGCGTCGCCGCACACGCTTCGAGGAGTTCGGCAAGGTCGAGCAGAGCCGCCTTCTGCCGCTCGTCGGTACACCGCTGTGTCAGGGTGGCGACTTCCCGTCGGACGACTTGAGCTTCCTGGTCGTCGAAGAGCGTGTCGCTGACTGGTCTCGTCCGCGGCGGAAACTCGGATGCGGGTGCCGCACGGCCGCCCCTAGGCTGCGCTCGCGGGGAGGGCGAACCGCCGTATCCCGTCAGTGGATCGGAGATGCGGGTATGGCCAGTCAGCTGTTCGCGATCTGCTTCAACGCGACCCGCCCGTCGGACCTGGCGCGGTTCTGGTCCGGGGTTCTGGGCTGGGAGTCGGCCGACGGTCCGGATGGCGACGTCGCGATCCTGCCTCCTGACGCCGCCGGGTTCCGCATCCGTTTCCTGCCGAGCCAGGAGCCGAAGATCGGTCAGAACCGGGCGCACTTCGACCTGACGAGCACCTCCCCGGAGGATCAACAGCAGACGGTGGCCAGGGCGCTGGCATTCGGCGGGAAGCACATCGACGTGGGCCAACTCCCGGAAGAGGGACATGTGGTGCTCGCCGATCCGGACGGCAACGAGTTCTGCGTCATCGAGGCGGGCAACAAGTTCCTCGCCGACACCGGTCTCATCGGAGCGCTGGCCTGCGACGGTACGCGGGAGGTCGGTTGCTTCTGGAGCGAGACGCTGCGGTGGCCGCTGGTCTGGGACCAGGACGAGGAGACTGCGATCCAATCGCCGAGCGGTGGAACGAAGATCACCTGGGGTGGTCCACCGGTGGCGCCGAAGACGGGCACGAACAGGCTGTACTTCGAGTTGGCGCTCCCCGCCGACGCCGACTGGGACGCGGAGATCGACCGCCTGATCTCGCTCGGCGCGACGCATACCGACACTGACACCGGCGCCGGCCCTGGCACTGGCTTCGGCGAGGGCGACAGCGGCCGGGCGCTGATGCTCGACCCCGACGGCAACGAGTTCTCCGTGCGGAGGCCCGGTAGCGGCCCCGCCGTCGGGGACCGCGCTTCCTAGGCGTTCGCCCTGGAGTCGGAGCCGTCGGGTCCTGGAGCCGGCGGCGGCCGGTGTCATCGGTGTCAGCACGGTGGACGCCTCCTCCGCGCCGGAGCAGTTCCCCGTCGCGGGTCGGCTCACCGGGCCGGCCGTCGCCACGGTCGCCATGACGATCTTCGGCGGTCTCATCCGGTACCTCTCCCAGGCACTGATCGACAGCACCGGCAACGGCTCCGCCGGTGGCCGTGATGACCTGCGGTGGTGCTGGACGCAGGGCGGCCGATGAGTGTGGACGCGGCCTGCGATCTATCGTGAGTGGGGAGCTTCGAGATCGGCCGGCAGGTGCCCGATGCGCCGGGCGAGGCGGTCGACACGTACGAAGCCGGTGCCGTCGCAGCGATGAGTCTGCCGGCGCCCACAGGTCTACCTCCCGACCGAGACAACCATTGGGGAGTACGGCATGGGCCTCATCGACATCGAGCTGTTCGCGACCCTCGACCTCGTCGGGCAGTCGCCCGGCGGCCCCGACGAGGACCCGACGGGGTTCCCGTACGGCGGCTGGCAGGCGCCCCTGCTGGACGAGGTGGCAGGGGCGCAGATCGCCGCCGCGTACCAGGGCACGGACGCCCTCCTGCTCGGCCGGCGGACGTATGACATCTTCGCCGCCTACTGGCCGCATCAGGAGGGCGGCGAGGACAACGCGATCGCCACGCTCTTCAACAGCGTCCCGAAGTACGTGGCCTCCCGCGGCAGGCCCGACCTCTCGTGGGCCGGGTCGACGCAGCTCGGCCCGGATCTGGCCGGCGCGGTGCGTGAGATCCGGGACCGGCACGAGCAGGTGAAGGTCGTCGGGAGCCTGAACCTGGTGCAGACCCTCTTGCGCGAGAAGCTCTTCGACCGTCTCGACCTCTGGGTGCACCCGATCGTGCTCGGCGTCGGGAAGAAGGTGTTCGACGGCGGTGCGGTGCCCACCAACGTCACCCTCCTCGAACCGCCGGTAGCCGGTCCGAAGGGCACCGTGTATCTGCGCTACGGGCGCGCCGACGGCACGCCCGCGACGGGGGACATGTCCGCACCCGATCGCGGTCTCGGGCGCGAGGACTGAAGCCGTCCCGCGCCCACGGGTGTCCATGCCGTCGGCGCAGAATCGGCCAGGTCGGCCAGGTCTGCCAGGACGGCCAGGACGGCCACGTCGGCATTTGCGTCACGGCGTCGGCGGCTTCGAGGTGCCGACGCCGTGACGCGGGTGTGCCTCGCCGGAGGGGCGTGGCCGCCCGTCGCGGCTCAGGAGACGGCGACCGCCACGTTGAACCACGGGGTGCTGAGCGACCTCAGCGGTGAGTCCAGCTTCTGGAGGTTGAGGCGGTAGGTGCCGGCGGGCAGCACCCCACCGCCGGGCAGCGGCCCCAGGGGCAGGTAGCGCCCATTGGCCGCACCGGCGCGGTTGTACGTCCACACGCCCGCCGAGGTGTGCATGATCGTCCAAGCTCCCCTGCTCAGCGAGGGGTTGACGGCGGACCTCCGGGTCGCGTCCAGGGCGAAGAAGGCGCCTGCGTACGACGGCACGCGCGCGGGCCGGGTGAGCGTGAAACTGAAGTACCGGTGGGCGTAGCCGGCGCCGGACGTGAGCGGCGGGCAGTTGACCGCGACGACGGTCCGCCCGGTCACGTTCCCCAGGGAGACGGGGTTGCTGTAGGAGCCCGAGCCGAGCAGCCGACGGCAGTCGTACTGGTACGTGGCCGCCGAGGCCGGCGGAGCGGCCACCAGTGCGGACGCTGCGGCCGTGACGACGGCGGCCGCGACGACGCCCACCCGGCGTGCAAGCCGCCCCAGCGTCCTGTCGATGAGGGTCATGAAGTCTCCCCCTCCGCGGGGCCCGGGGCCCCGGACCGTGCTGAACACGGGCGCGCGACGGCACACCCGTTCGCCCGGCGCGACTCGTGCGACCCACCGCGCCGAGCGGATCCGGCGGTAAACCCAGGGCCGTCGTCAGCCGTCCGCCGGGCGGTGACCGATGCACGGGCTCAAAAGACCACCGATGACGGTGGGTGGGAGGAACGGCGCACCGGGAGACGCGGGATGATCGCCTGGGCTCGCCCGGAGTTCGGCACAGGCGGCACCCGGGCCGCGGGGAGGCCCGGCTTCGTTCGACCCTTCGGCCCGTGCATACTCAGGCTCTGCGCGTGCACCGGCGCTCGCGAGAAGAGGGGAAGGAGGTGAGCGATGGTGTCGACAACGGGGGCCGAGCCCCGGAAGATCACGATCAACGACGTCGCCAGCTCCGCCGGGGTGTCCCGACAGACCGTGTCGCGGGCACTCAACGACAAGGGCGAGATCGACAGCGACACCAAGCAGCGCGTGCTCGACGCGGCGCGCGCGCTCGGCTACCGCCCGAGCCGATTCGCCCGGGGTCTGGTCCGCCAGGACACCATGACCATCGGGCTGGTCATCCCCGACCTGCTCAACCCGTTCTTCACCGAGGTCGCCGCCGCCGCCCTGGAAGCGGCCAGATCCCGCGGCTGGCACGTGGTCGTGTACGACACCACGGACCGGGCGGAGGAAGAGCGCGGCACGCTCCAGGTGATCACCTCACAGGTGGACGCGGTGATCGGCTACTTCAACTGCTCCGAGAGCGAGCTGGAGTCGTACACCCGGGGCATGCCGGTGGTGCTCATCGGCCGCGAGGGCCGCAGCGCGCGGTTCAGCTCGATCCGCATCGACGGCGAGCAGGGCGTCCACGCCGCGGTCGCGCACCTGGTCGCGAAGGGGCACGCGCACATCGGCATGCTCGACCACCACACCCGCGCCGGGCCGAGCATCCGGCACGAGTGGTTCACGGCTGCCGCGGCGGCACACGGGATCGACGCCGGCCTGGTGGTCGGCGCGGACCAGACGGCCGACGGCGGGGGAGCGGCCCTCTGGTCCTTGCTCGCCGCTCATCCCGAGGTCACCGCCGTCTTCACCTTCAACGACATCATCGCGATCGGCGCGCTCCGAGAGGCGCGTCGGCTCGGCAGGACCGTGCCGCGGGACCTGGCGGTGATCGGCTTCGACGGCCTCCAGCTCGGGGCGCTCGTCGAACCGCCGCTGTCCAGCGTCGCCCTCGATACGCGCAGGCTCGGGGCGCTCGCCATCGAGCAGGTCGCGCGGCTGCTGGCGGGGCTGGACCCGCTGGAGGCCGACGACCTGGTCGTCCACGCCGAGCTGCACCTGCACGGTTCGGCCTGACGCCATGGCCGGGCATCCGCCTCGCATGTCTTGACATGGCACCGCGCCCGAGCGCAAACTTCCGAACATTCCGCCCCGCGCTCCGAGAACCGTCTTCGAAACCCAGTTCCGTGAGCGCTCCCGTGAACGTTCACGGGAGCGCTCACGAGACGACGGGAGCCGCCCAGCAAGCCGAAGGAGTCGTGACCTCTTGCTCTCCGAGTTCTCTCCCCATGTTTCGGACACCGCACCGGGGCGCGGCGCTCTCCGGCCGGCGCGCTCGTGGCTGCACTCCGACGCGCCCTCCCGCTCGCTGAACGGGCCCTGGCGCTTCCGGCTGTCGCCCACGGCGTCCGTGGCGGAGGACTTCGCGGCCGAGGACTTCGACGACCGGGGCTGGGACGAGCTGCCCGTGCCCTCCCACTGGGTGCTCGAAGGCGACGGGGCCCACGGCCGCCCGATCTACACGAACGTCCAGTTCCCGTTCCCCATCGACCCGCCGCACGTCCCGGACGAGAACCCCACCGGTGACCACCGCCGCCACTTCGACATGCCCGCCGACTGGTCGGACGCCGAGCGGGTCGTGCTGCGGTTCGATGGTGTCGAGTCGCTCTTCCGGGTGTGGGTGAACGGGGTGGAGATCGGCAGCGCCGGCGGCAGCCGGCTCGCCCACGAGTTCGACGTGACGTCCGCGGTCCGCCCGGGCGACAACGTCGTCGCCGTACGGGTGCACCAGTGGTCGGCGGCCAGCTACGTCGAGGACCAGGACCAGTGGTGGCTGCCGGGCATCTTCCGGGACGTCACCCTGATCGCGCGGCCGGCCGGCGGCCTGGAGGACGTCTGGCTGCGGACCGGTTTCGCCGACGGGCACGGCCGGGTCGACGCGGAGATCACCGCCGGGCCGACGGCCTACCCGGTCACCCTGCGCATCCCCGAACTCGGCGTCGAGCGCACCTGGTCCGCCCCGGCCGAGGTGGCCCCCTTCGACATCGCCGACGTGGAACCCTGGTCGGCCGAGCGGCCACGCCTGTACGACGTGACCGTGTCGACGGCCGCGGAGACCGTCACCCTGCGGGCGGGCTTCCGCACGGTCGAGATCCGCGGCGACCGGTTCCTCGTCAACGGCCGGCGTGTCGTGTTCCACGGGGTGAACCGCCACGAGACCCATCCGCTGCGCGGCCGAGTCTTCGACGAGGAGCACGCCCGCGAGGACCTGGCCCGCATGAAGCGGTTCAACGTGAACGCGATCCGCACCAGTCACTACCCGCCGCACCCGCGCCTGCTCGACCTCGCCGACGAACTCGGATTCTGGGTCGTCCTCGAATGCGACCTCGAGACGCACGGGTTCGAGAAGGTGGACTGGGTAGGCAACCCCAGCGACGACCCGACCTGGCGCGAGGCGTACCTCGACCGCATCGAGCGCACCGTCGAACGGGACAAGAACCACCCCAGCATCGTGATCTGGTCGCTCGGCAACGAGGCGGGCACCGGCAGCAACCTCGCCGCCATGTCGGCGTGGGTCCACGCCCGCGACGCCGAACGCCCCGTCCACTACGAGGGCGACTACACCGGCGAGTACACCGACGTCTACTCGCGCATGTACGCCTCGGTACCGGAGACCGAGCAGATCGGCACCGACGGGTCCCGCTTCCCGCTGCTCGCCTGCACTCCCGCCCAGGGCGCCCGGCAGCGCACCAAGCCGTTCCTGCTGTGCGAGTACGCCCACGCGATGGGCAACGGGCCGGGGGCGT
The DNA here is from genome assembly GCF_044766465.1 of Streptomyces sp. NPDC102259. Lineage (NCBI taxonomy): Bacteria > Bacillati > Actinomycetota > Actinomycetes > Kitasatosporales > Streptomycetaceae > Streptomyces > Streptomyces sp. NPDC102259. Next base: position 6,589 of record NZ_JBIWMA010000015.1, read on the forward strand.
TCGACCAGTACGAGGCGCTGGTCCACCAGTACCCGCGGCTGCACGGCGGCTTCGTCTGGGAGTGGCGCGACCACGGCATCCTGACCACCACCCCGGACGGGACGCCGTACTACGGCTACGGCGGCGACTTCGGGGAGGTCGTGCACGACGGCAACTTCGTCATGGACGGCATGCTGTTGAGCGACGACGTCCCGACGCCGAGCCTTCACGAGTTCAAGGCCGTCATCCAGCCCATCCGCTTCACCTTCGACGGTGACCAGGTGGCGATCACGAACCTGCGGCACACGTCCGACACGTCCGACCTGCGCTTCCGCTGGCGCGTCGAGCACGACGGGACGCCGGTCGACTCCGGCGACCTGGACGTTCCCCTCGTCGTGGCGGGCGACTCGGGACGGGTTGCGCTGCCGAGGATCCCGGTGGCGCAGGACGCCGAGACCTGGCTGACCGTCGAGGCGGTTCTGGCGGCCGGAACCGCGTGGGCGGACGAGGGGCATGTGGTCGCGACCGCCCAACTGGACCGCTCACCTCACCGTCCCGTACGGGCTGCGCGCCCTCGGACCGGCTGGCGGTCCGACGAGGGAACGCTGACGCTGGGCCGCGCCGAGTTCGTCGGCGGATCCCTCGTGCGCCTCGGCGACCGGGAGGCGACGGGTCCGAGGCTGGAACTGTTCCGTGCGCCGACCGACAACGACGAAGGCGCGTGGGGCGACGTCGGGGAGAGCGACGCGAACGTCGCCGGGGTCTCCAACGCCGAACTCTGGCGGCGCGACGGCCTCGACCGGCTGACCACGCGCCGTGTCTCCGTGGAGCGCGCCACCGGGGCCCTGCGCACGGTCGACAAGGTCTCCGCGGCGAACTCCGGGTCGTGGGTGACGGTCGAGTCGATCTGGTCGCTGGAGGGCGACGAGCTGGAACTGCGGGTGGAGATCGAGCCGTCGCGCGGGTGGAACACGGTGTGGCCGAGGATCGGGATCGGTTTCGACCTGCCCGACGGTGACGCTCCCGTCGACGGCGCCGAGTGGTTCGGCCTCGGCCCGCTCGAGTCCTACCCCGACAGCCTGCGCGCGGCACGCACAGGGCGCTTCTCCGCCACGGTCCGCGACCTGGCGGTCGACTACGCGCGTCCCCAGGAGAACGGACACCGCTCCGCACTGCGCCGGTTGACGCTGATGAGCGCCGACACCGAAGTGCTGCGCGTCGAGGCGCTCCCCGACACACGCGGACGCCGCCCCGGCTTCACCCTCAGCAGGCACACCCCCCAGGAGATCGCCCGAGCGGCGCATCCGTTCGAACTGCCGAGTTCGACGACGAGTCACCTGATCGTCGACGCCGCCCAGCACGGGCTCGGCTCGCGCGCCTGCGGCCCGGACGTATGGCCCGAGTTCGCCCTCCGCCCGGAATCCCGCACGATCAGGCTGCGCATCACCTGATGCGTCGCCAGGGCCGCGCCGCACGAAGACCTCCGTGCGGCGCGGAGGCGGGAAGTGCCCCTACACCCGATGCACCCGAGCCCTTCCGGCAGGCCCCGATCCTTTGATGCTCATCCTCTGATGCTCCTCAAGTTCCTTGGCAGACATGGAAACCGACGGCCAGGATGATGCGCATGACGGGAATCGCGGGGCTGAACAAGAAGCACAACTTCGTGCTGACGATCCGAGACGCGGACGTGGTCGCCGCGGCACTGCGCCAGGCGCTTGCCGAGGCACCGCCCGAGGAACGCCCGGGACTGGAACGCGCCGCCGCGCTCGTGGAGTCCAGCGCCGCCGCCGAGGAGTCACGGCTGCGCGCCCGCTGGGTCCGCTCGCGGCTCGCCGCCGTCGGGTTCCACGGGGACATCACCTCGGTCGCGGCGGTGAAGGCACTGCGCCGGGCCGAGCCGAAGCTGAGCCTGCTGGCCGCGGTGCAGCTTCAGCGGGAGGCCTCGGCCCACCCGGAGTGAACCGGCCCGCTGCCGCACGATCTCGACATGATCACGGCTGCTCCGGGGTCACCAGGGGATGACGCCGGCGTCCTCGAAGAACGCACCGGTCGGGCCGCCGTCGGGCAACGTGGCGAGCCGGATCGCCGTGGCTGCGCCCTGCTCAGGAGTGCGGGGTCCGTGGAAGCCGGTGAAGTCGGTCGCGACCAGGCCCGGACAGGCGGCGTTGATCAGGATGTTCGTATCGGCGAACTGCCGGGCGTACTGCACGGTGACGGCGTTGAGGAACGACTTGGACGGCGCGTAGGCCGCCATGACGGGGCCGATCTCGATGTCCGGGTCCGCCTGCCGGGCCAGGGAGGCGACGGCACTGGAGATGTTGACGATGCGGGGCGACGCCGAGCGCCGCAGGAGCGGCAGCATCGCGTTGGTCACCCGGATGACGCCGATGACGTTGGTCTCCACGACCGTGCGGACCAGGTCGAGGTCGAGCGCGGTCGGGTCCTGTACCCACCCGGGGCCCATCTCTCCTGAGATCCCGGCGTTGTTGACCAGGACGTCCAGCCGCCCGGCCTGCTGTTCGACCAGTTCCGCGGCATCGGCGACGCTCGGGCCGCTGGTCACGTCCAGCGGCACCCCGAAGGCGTCCACGCCGGCGGCGCGCAGCTTTTCCACGGCGGTCTCGCGCCGGACCTCGTCGCGGGCCCCCAGGCCGACGCGGTACCCGAGGGTGCCCAGCCCGGTCGCGATCTCGTACCCGATTCCCTTGTTCGCGCCGGTCACCAGCGCGGTCTTCGTTTCGCTCATGCCGCTGATGCTCGCTCGCGGACGCGCGGCGCATCCAACACCGATACGGTGCCCTGTCATACCCGGTGGGTATCACTGGCTTACGCTGTGGCCGTGGACACCTTGGAGACCCGCGAGCTGAGGTACTTCATCGCCGTCGCCGAGGAACTGCACTTCGGCCGCGCGGCCGCGCGCCTCGGCATGGCCCAACCACCGCTGTCCCGGGCGATCCAGCAGCTCGAGCGACGCCTCCGCGTCTCCCTGCTGGAACGTGATCGCCGCGGCGTGGCCCTGACCGACGCCGGAGAGGTACTGCTGCACGAGGGCCGCGCGGCCCTCGACGCAACCGCCGCCGCCGCTCGTCGCGCCCGTCGCGCCGGCGGCGCCGACGGTCCGGACGGCCCCCGCGGCCGCCACCGCCTCGTGCTGGCGGTGAAGGCCGCCGCGTCTCACGAACTGCTGCGGAAGCTCCTCGACGTCTACGCGGCCGAGCCCGACGCCGCCGACATCGAGGTGCTGCCGTGCGGCATCTGCGAGCAAGGGGAGATGCTGCGCGACGGGCGCGCCGATGTGGCGCTCATGTACACGCCGTTCAACTCCCTAGCCGGGTTCGACAGCGAGGAACTGATGACCGAGGGGCAGATCGCCATCCTGCCCGCCCAACATCCCCTCGCCGCGCGCAAGGCGCTCTCCCTGGCCGACGTCAGCGACGTCCCCGATCTCCCACTCGCTCGCTGGCCCAGCCACGGCACGTACGCGCCCGGCCCGGGCCCCGAGATCCACGATCAGACACAGCTGGCCCAGCTGATCGCTCTCGGACGCACCGTGGCCGTCGTCCCCGACTCGGCCCGCGCCTGGCTGTGGGCCGAGCACGCCGCCGTCCCGTTGACCGACGCACCCCCGGTCGTCACCCACATCGCCTGGCCCGCGCACAGCCGCTCCCTCGCCCTCGCAGGCCTGATCCGCACGGCCGCACAGCTGTGACCCTCGCCCGCCGGCGGTCCGAGCTCAGCCGCGGGGTTCGGTGAGTGCTCCTCGGTGGTGTCGGATCACGTCCGCGTACGCCTTCGCGCTGGGCTTGGGGCGGCGCTGGAACGTGGTGCGGTCGACCTCGTGGAGACCGAGCTGGGCGCCGTACCCGAAGATCCACTCGAAGTTGTCCATGAGGGTCCAGTGGCAGTAGCCGAGGATGGGCGTGCCTGCGTGTACCTCGGCCACGAGCTCCTCGACGGCGGCGGGGATGAGGGCGGCGCGCTGTGCGTCGTCGGGGGTCTGGATGCCGTGCTCGGTCACGAGGACGGGGACCCCTGACACCTGGTGGGCGTAGTGCGCCGCGTCGGCGAGGGAGCCGGGTGCGATGACCGTGCCCATGCCGTTGAGCTCGCCGTCGGTTGTGACCTCGCCGTCGGGGCCGTGGACGATGCGTTCGTAGTTCTGCACGCCGATGAAGTCGTCGTGGCGCGCCTCGTTCAGCCAGTGGTCGTACACGGCGGCACGCTTGGCGTCCCTGCGCGCCTCGCCGCCGGGGATCGCCACTTCGTCCGCGATGGCGATGGAGACCCCGACGGGCAGGTCGCCGCGGCGGGCCTTGATCGCGTCGCGGGCGGCGCGGTGGGCGAGGGTGAACGCCGTCTGGAACTCGTCCTGAAGGTGGGCGGGGATGACGTTGGCGCTGCCGTAGGCGTCGCTTCCGGCGGCGCGTGCGGCGGCCGCGAGCATCCGCGTCTTGAGCGTCTCCGCCTCGGGCGGCAGTTTCGCGCCCGCCTGCAGCAGTTGCTCGAGGTTGGGTTCGTTCAGGGTGACGCCGTACGCGATGCGGTCGCCGAAGCGCGCCATGACGCGGTCGCACTGCTCGGCGAACCGTGCGGGGGCGTCGGCGGCGGTCCAGGAGCCGGCTGCCGCGAACCAGTGCGGGGCGGTGAAGTGGTTGAACGTCACGACGGGTGCGAGACCACGTTCCAGGCAGCCGTCGACCATGTGCTCGTAGTGGTCGAGCGCCTCGGCGGAGACGACGCCGCGCTCCGGTTCGACGCGGGCCCATTCGACGGAGAACCGAAAGGCGTTGAGTCCGAGTCCGGCGGCCAGATCGAGGTCCGTCGCCCAGTGCTCGTAGCCCCGGCACCCCGGTCCGCTCGGTTCGCGGAACAGCGAGGGCGTCGTGTGCTCCAGAAACCATGTGTCGCTGGCGCTGTTGTCGCCCTCGTTCTGGTGCCCCGCGGTGGCGACGCCCCACAGGAACGTGTCGGGCAGGCTGCCGTGTGTCATGTGGGTGTGCTCCTTGCACTGTGCGGTGAATCCGGTGAACGGGTCGGTCGAGGTCGGATGCGGTGGCGTCACCGTGCGGTCGCTGACCACAGAGCTCGGCCGAGCAGTCTCGATCATGCGACTAATACCTAGTGGAAACTAGGTATTCACGGCGTGACGTGCGACATACGGCGGAGAAGGGCCCGCGAGTGGCGGACGGCCCGGGTCCGGACAGCCGGGCAGCGCCGTCCGGCAGGGGCCCGGCAGGGACGACGTCCTTCGCGTACGCCATGTCGGCCGGACGTACGCTTTCTGTACGGTTCTGGGCTGCTGCCGGAACGTTCGGTCTGCGTCCGTCCGGCGTCAGCGGCGACGTACTCTCGCCCCCGGAGGTGGCCCATGCCCGAGCCCACCAAACGGTCGGAGCTGCTGTCCGCGATCGACTCCCTGCTGGAGTCCGCGTCACCGTTGCCCGTGCCGACGGAACGAAGGCGGCTGCGGGAGGCGCACGGCTTCACCCAGGAGCAGCTGGCGCGGGCGCTGCGGGTCCGGCGGCCGACCGTGAGCGCCTGGGAGTCGGGCAAGGCCGAACCCAGGCAGCCCGAGCGGGAGGCTTACGGCCGTCTGCTGGGCAGGCTCGCGGAGCTGCATTCCGCCGCTCCCGCGACGCCCGAACGGCGCCGTGAGGACGCGGCGGCCTCCGTCGCTCAGGAGAGCTCCCCCGGCCGCACGGTCACGCCGACCGCCTACGAGCGGATGTTCACCACACTGCGGCACAGCGCCTGGCGGCTGGAGAGCAGAAGCCGTTACGCCTGGCACGAACGCCGACCGGAGTACCGGGCCTTCGCCGACGGGCGGCATGTCGACTGGGACGTGCAGAGCGAGTGGTGCCGCAATCGCCGTGCGCAGACCGCCCTGGGCAAGAGGTTCGAGCGGGTGCGCGTCATCGACGATCCGTACACCGAGTGCCAGCTGTACCTGCTGCTGCAGAACTCCCCGCGCAACGCCGTGGCCGGCGAGGACGTCCGCTTCCTCACCCGCGCGGAGGCGGACGAACTGGAGCTGCCCCGCGAGGACTTCTGGATCTTCGACGCGCGCACCGTCGCCCGGCTCCGCTTCGACGACCGGGACGAGACGGACGGCATCGAGCTGATCACGGACCCTGCCGAGGTGCTGCGGTACGCCCAGGTGCGCGAGGCCGCCTGGCACCGTGCCGTGTCACAGGAGCGGATGGCGGACACACTCGGCGTCTGACCCGCATGGCCGGCGACATGTGTTCGCGATGCGGAACTTCAGGTTGCGCGAACTGTCGGGACCGCCCCTCCCGTGCAACGTAAGCCTCCCCGCCGCAGCGTGTTCGGCCCGGGGCATCTGTGGTTCATTTCGGCCATGCGACTGGCACCACCGCGGCACACGACCGCGGACCAAGCGCGTTTGCGCACACGAATCGAGACGGAGCGGGGCGCCGTCCACGGCCCCTTCCAGGTCCTTGTACGAAGCCGAGGGCCGGGCGACCGGCTGGAGCGGCTCAGCACCGCGTGCATGGCGGAGTCGGCGCTGCCGCCGAGGCTGCGCGAACTCACCCTGCTGACGGTGGCCCGGCTCCTGGGCGCGCAGCACTCCTGGCTCGCCCACGTCGGAAAGGGGCGGGCCGCGGGTCTGGACCCGGCCGCGTTGGACCGGCTGGCGCGCGGTGAGGACCCCGGCTTCACGCGCCGGGACGAGGCGCTCCTCCACCGGTTCGTCGGCCAGGCGCTCACGGGCCACTTCGTGGACGACGACACCTACGCCTGCGCGCTCGCGGAGTTCGGCGAAGAGACGCTGGTCGACCTGACCGTCTGCCTGGGCACCTTCGCGACGCTCGCCCTCCTCCTCAACGTCTTCCAGGTGGATCTGCCACCCGACGCCGCACCGCCCTTCCCCGACGTCACCGGATTCCGGCGCGCACGGCCCGGAGCCGGCTCGCCCTGACTCCGGCGTCCCCGCTCACGTCGCGTGGAACCCCCGTCCCCATAGACACCCGAAACGAGGCACAACGCCGTGTCCGAAACCGCAACCCGCTCCCGCCCCTGGTACACCGCCACCTTGGGCGGCATGGCCTCCTACCTCGACGGCGCGACCATCGTCACCGTCGGCATGTCGTCGGTCATCCTGCAGCAGCAGTTCGCCATGAGCTCGTGGTCGATCGGCGCGCTGAACTCCGTGCTGATGTTCATGTTCGCCACCGGCGCGGTCATCGGCGGCCGACTCGGCGACGTCCTGGGCCGCCGCAAGGTGTACGCGGTCGATCTCGTCGTCTACGCGGTCGGCGTCGTCACGGTGCTGTGCGCGTCCGACCAGGCCACGTTGTTCGTAGGCGTCATCATCACGGGCCTGGCGATGGGCGCCGACGTGCCCACCTCGCTGGCTCTGATGGCGGAGGAGGCGGCCGACGGACGCCAGGGCAGCACGGTCGCCTACGCGCAGACGCTGTGGCTGGCGGGCGTCGCCGTGGTCCAGATACTCGGGTTCTTCGTCGGAGACCTCGGCGCGACCGGCGTGCGCATCATGTTCGCGCACCTGCTCGTCGTCGCCGTGGTCGTGTGGATCCTGCGCCGCGGTGTGCCCGAGTCCGCGGCCTGGCAGCGCACACGCAGGTCCTCCGTCGGCCGCCGAGACCTGCGGGAGGTCTTCCGCAAGCCGTACGGTGTCGGTCTCCTCGCCACCGGCCTGTACTTCGTCATCAGCGGCATCATGCCCAACACCGTCGGCCAGTTCGGCGCCTTCCTGGTGGTGAACCTGGGCCACTCGACCGTCCGGGTCTTCAGCCTCATCGGCTGGGCGACCATGGTCGTCGGCCTCGCCGTCGCCCTGCTCTTCCAGCGGCTGGCGGACTCCCCGCTGCGCCGCGTCCTGCTAGTCATCGGCCTCGTGTCCCTGGCCGCCGGCCCCCTCGTCGCCATGGCGGGCGGCTTCTCGCTCGCCTCCCTGGTGGTGCTGTTCGTCGCCAACACCGTCGCGGGCACCTGGGCCGGGGAGGGCCTGTACAAGGTGTGGAGCCAGGAGATCTTCCCGACCCGCATCCGCAGCACCGCGCAGGGCCTCACCTTCGGGGCGGCCCGCTACGTCATGGCCGTCTTCGGTCTGTTCACCCCGACCCTGGTCCAGGACGCGCCGACCATGTTCATGGGTGTGCTCATCGCGCTGGGCGTGGTGGCCACCGTCATCGGACTGCTGTGGCTGCCCCGCCTGCCGCGGCACGGACTGCGCGGAGCCCAGGAGGAGAACGAGGAGAACCCGGCCGACGCCGGACCCGCCCCCACCGACCGGTCCGTGCCGTCCGGCACCGCCTGACCCCCTGCCCGCCCCGGCGCGGACGGGCATCCGGCCCGTCCGCGCCTCCCCCTCGTCGCCTCCCGCTCGTCGCCTCAGGAGAAACCCTTGCGTCAGGAAAGTCCGGCCGCCCCGGAGCACGCCCAGCCCCTCGCACCGCCCGAGAAGGGCCTGCGCGTGGGCGCCGCGAAGGCGGACATCACCCCTGAGGACCTCACCGGTCTGCACCCCATGCCCGGCGCCTTCTCCGGCGTGCACGACCCGCTCCACCTGCGGGCCCTCTACCTCGGTGATGCCGGCACGGAGGTGGCGCTGGTCTCCCTGGACCTGATCGAGGCCGGCGACGTCACCCCGCTGCGGGAACGCGTCCAACGCGAACTGGGCATCCCCGCCGACCATGTCGTCGTCACCGCGACCCACACCCACAACGCACCCCGCATCGCCGACGTCTCACCCGGCGCGCTCGCTCACGCGGGCGGACCGGAGTCGTCCGTCTACACCGAGACCGTCTATGCGCGGATCGTCGCCGCGCTGCGCCGGGCCCGCGCCACGGCCCGACCCGCGCGGTTCGGCGTGGGCACGGGCACCGCCGACGTCAACGTCAACCGCGAGGTCTTCCGGGACGGACGCTGGAGCCTCGGCCACAACCCCGACGGCCCGTCCGACAAGACCGTGTGGGTGCTGAAGTTCGAGGACCTCCACGGTGCGCCGATCGCGGTGCTGGTCAACTACGCCGTCCACCCCACCGTGGTGTTCGGCACCTCCGAGGTCAGCGGCGACCTGGCCGGAGCCGCCTGCCGGCACATCGAGGAGGTCCTTCACGACGCACACCCGGGGTCCGGTGCCGTGGCCCTGTGGACCCCCGGCCCGCTCGGCGACCAGGCGCCGCGCATCGACCTCGGCGTGCCCTTCGGCACCGACCCCGACGAGCGCCGCAAGGCCCGGGCCTACGCCGCGATGGAGGCGCAGGGGCTGATCGTCGGCGCCGAGGCGCTGCGCGTGGCGGACGGCATCGAGACGCCGACGTCGGACGACATCCGCCTCGAGGCCCGGCAGCGCACCGTACTGTGCCCCGCCAAGTCCGGCCGGGACGTCATGGAGACCATGCGGCAGGACGGCTCCGCCACCGTGCCGCTGCGCCTGTCCCTGATCCGCCTCGGCGACGTGGCCATCACCGGCGTGTCGGGCGAGGTCGTCACGGAGATCTGGCGGCGGCTGCGCGACCGGTCGCCGCTCGCCCGCACCCTGCTGGTCTCCATCGCCAACGACCGCATCGGATACCTTGCCGACGACGCCCGCTTCGACCGGCCCGTCCACTCCGTCAACGGCTGTCCCGTCCGGCGCGGCTACGCGCAGGACGCCATCGTCGACGGCCTGCTGGAGATGATCGCCGCATCGTCCGTCACCCGCCTCGCCCAAGGCACCCGATGACCCCGCCCGACGACGCCATGAGGGCGGGCGCCGGCCGGGCGGCCGTCGACCTCACGGCCGGAGTCCTCCCCGTCGACGGCTTCACCGGCGTGCACGACCCCCTGCACGCCCGGGTGGCGGTTCTCGACGACGGACGGACTCGTCTCGCCCTGGTGGTGATCGACCAGACGTCGATCTTCGACGACCAGGTGGACCGCACCCGGGAGATCCTCCGCCGTACCGCCTCGGTGGAAGCGCCCCACTGTCTCGTCGTGGCCAGTCACACGTTCTCCGCACCGCACGTCCTCCCGCTCGGGCGTACCCCGGCGGCCGGGGCCGACCGGAACGCCCGCCTGGCCGCCGCCGTCGACGACGCGGTGACACGGGCCGCCGAACAGGCGATCCGCACGCTGCGCCCCGCCCGTCTCGGGTTCGGCCGCGGAATCTGCCGCGTCGGCGTGCAGCGGGACGTGCCCACCCCGCACGGCTGGTGGCTGGGCGCCGACGACGCCGGCCTCACCGACGACAGCGTCGGCGTACTGCGCATCGACAGCCTCGACGGCCGGCCCATCGCGTTGCTCGTCAACCACGCCGTCCAGTCCTCGGTGATGAACGGCGCCACCACCGCGACGGGGGAGCGGCAGGTGAGCGCCGACCTGGCCGGCGCCGCCGCCCGCCGCATCGAGACACACCACGGCGACGACACCGTGGCCCTGTTCCTGATCGGCGCCGCCGGGGACCAGGCGCCCTACCTGACCGCGGTCCGCACCTGGCCCGACGAGAACGGAGTCCCGCGACGGACGCAGACTCACGACGACGGCCACATCCTGGCCGACCTCCTCGGTGAGCGTCTCGGAGACGCGGCGCTGCGCACCGCCGCACGGATCCGCACCGCACCACTCGCCACGCCCCTGCGGGTGATCCACGCCCACGTAGAAGTCCCGGCCCAGAGGCCGCCCGCGGGCCTGCACACCCTCCGACCGACAACCAGCTACACGTACGAGCCCGACGGGACCGCGCAAGTGCCCCTCGTGGCGGTGCACCTGGGTGTCACCGCACTCGTCGGCCTTCAGGCCGAGCTGAACGCCGCCACCGGTATGGCCGTCAAAGCCTCGCCCTTCCCGCACACCTGCCTCGTCACCATGGTCAACGGCGCGGCCAAGTACATGGCGGACGCGGGCAGTTACGACCGCATCACCTACGAGGCCATGAACTCCCGCTACGCACGCGGCGCGGCGGAGACCGTCACCGGCCGCCTCGACGGCCTCCTGCGTGAGCTGTACACCACGGACCCGCAACGGCCTTGCGGAGGAGGGATTCCGCGAGCCGGTGATCCGCCGGCGTCATGACGGACGTCGTGTGTAGCCTCTGTGAACACTGATCGACTTCACGATCGGCTCACCAGGGGAGGATCATGAAAGGCAGGACACGAGTCCGGCGAAGAACGGGCTGGGCGGCGGCAGGTGGGGCGGTGGCCCTGGTGCTGCTGACCGCGACGGGAGCCCATGCCGAGGGACGGGGTGACGTCCGTGTGGTGTCGGCCACCGTCAACGGCGGGGCCAACGTCACGATCGGCACGGCGAAGACGGTGACGTTCCCGATCGCCATCACCGTCAAGGACAACTCGGGGGTGAAGGGGCTCACCCGCGTCAGCACGTTCAACCGCTCCAACGGCTACGGCTTCATCAGCTGGACGGGTTCGACGTGCCAGAAGAAGTCCTCGACCACGTCGGTGTGCAAGGCGACGATGACGGTGGATCCGGCCTGGATCGCGGCCAGTGACGACATCGACTCCAACAAGGTCGCCGGGGGCTGGACGGTGAACGCCACGGTCAAGGCGAACGACGGCGACTACTGGATCTCCGACTCCATCGCCGAGTACAAGGTGAAGCGAGCCTCGACTCTGACGACGGACGCGGCCCCCGAGCCGGTCGTCAAGGGCGGGAAGCTCACGATCACCGGCAAGCTGTCGCGGGCGAACTGGGAGACCCTGAAGTACCAGGGTTTCGCGGGGCAGAACGTGAAGCTCCAGTACCGCAAAGCCGGCGCCGCCCACTACAGCACGATCAAGACCGTGAAGACGGGCAGCTCCGGGCAGCTGAGCACCAAGGTGACCGTCACATCAGCGGGCAGCTGGCGCTGGTACTTCCCGGGCACGACGACAACCGCTCGGATCGTGTCGGCGGGCGACGCGGTGGTACTCAAGTAGTAGTCGCCCCATGCGAAAGCCCCTTCCGTCCGTCGGCACGGGGGTGAAGGTCGCATGCGGTGCGCTCGGGCCTCGACACTCCGGTCGAGGCCCGGCTGCCCGGGACGATCGCTACTTCCTGTGAAGCGCGGCCGCCCGGGGGAGACGCTCCGTTTTCGGGGGCCTGAACCCGGGCCTGAACCCGGGTCCGCCCTCTCGTCACGGCTCCGGGTGGGCGTCGACGAGTTCGGGCTCCAGCCCTTCGCTCACCTCGGCGTGACCCCGCCCGACTTCGGCGCGCCAGGCCTCGAAGGCCCAGGCGGTGAGGGCGACGACGGCCAGACCGAGCAGCCAGCCGCCCACCACGTCGCTGAACCAGTGCACACCGAGTGCGACCCGGGTGAAGCCGACCCCGAGCACCGACACCACCGTGACGCACCAGCACAGGGGCCGCCAGGCGCGCGGCACCAAGGGCAGCAGGACCAGCAGCATGATGGCGAACGACGTGGTGGCCGTCATCGCGTGACCCGAAGGGAAGGAGAATCCCGGAGCGTGCGCCACCGGATCCTCCAGGGACGGCCTGGCCCGCTCGACCACCGTCTTGACCAGAAGCCCGATCAGCCCGCCGGCCACGGCCGTCACGGCGGACCAGGCGGCCAGCCGCCAGGCCCTGCGGTACACCAGCCAGACGGTCAGCAGCGCGACCGCCGTTCGCAGGACGGCCGGGTCCCAGACCCAGTCGGACAGGAAGCGCAGGACTGCGGTCCACGCCGGATGCGTCACGGCCGTGTGATGCAGTCGCTGAGCGGCGCTCGCGTCCAGGCGGCGCAGCGGCTGCCACTGGCCCTCGACGAGGACGAGCACCAGCGCGAAGGGCACGGCGGCGACGGCGGCGACGGCAGCCGCTCCGAGCAGCCGGGCGCCGAATCTGCGGTCGGCCGCCCGGCGACGACGGTCTCGGAGGTGCTGGACCGCGGCTCGCACAACCATTCAGACTCCAGGATCGGGTTCGATCGGACCGGACTGCAGGGCCCGCGCGGCCTCCAGCTGCGCGGCGAACGCCAGTCCGAGGAAAAGGGCGATGGAGGTCAGATAGGCCCAGAGCAGCAGCGACATGAAGGCGCTGAGCGGGCCGTAGACCGTGTCGAAGGAGCCGCTGATCCCGAGATACAGGCTCAGCAGCCAGGTCAGCGCCGTCCACAGCACCAGGTACACGGCGGCGCCGAAGGCCAGCCAGGTGTATCCGGGTTGTCTGCGGCGGGGCGACCGGCGGAATATCACGCTGGCCGAGATGAGCGCGAGCAGCAGCCCGAAGGGCCAGCGCAGTATCTCCCAGGCGGTCTGGGCGCCGCCGTCGAGCCGGTAGACGGTCACGGCCGCGGAGGCCAGGTCTCCGCCGGCCACCATGACGATGAACCCGAGTCCGAGCGGCAGCCCGGCACTGACGGACATCACCAGACCGCGCAGGTACTTCTGCTGGAAGGGGCGGTCGCGCTCGTTCCCGTAGATCCGGTTGGCGCCACGCTCCACCTGGCACATCGCGGTCGTGGTGTTGACCAGGGAGAAGAGGAGACCGAACCAGAGCGCGACCTGCGCGCCGTCGCCCGCCGTGTGGCGGCTGCGGTTCAGCGCGTCGTCGACCACGTCGGCGCTGGGACCCTCGGCGATCCGGTGGATCGTCAGTTCGGCGATCCGGCCGATGTTCTCGGTGTGCAGCGTGGTGGAGAGTCCGACGAACGCGATGGCCAGCGGGATCACCGACAGGACCGTCTGCAGGGCGAGTGCGCGGGAATGGGTGAAGCCGTCGGCGTACCGGAAGCGGACGAAGGAGTCGCGCAGCAGGGCCCAGCGGCCGTAGCGGCGCAGCGACGCCAGCGCCTCGTCGGCGGACAGTTCGTCGCCCGTCATGTCACGGGTCTCGGGGACCTTGGTCGCGGTACCCATCTCACGCACCTCCAGCCGGCAGCAGCACCGTCAGCGCGCCCGGCCTGACCTCGGCGGTGAGCCGGCGGCCGGGTGTCACGGGATCGCCGTCGAGCTCTCGGGACTGCACGGAGTCGAAGGTCAGTTCGGCCCGGCGGAAGGTGAAGAACTCCACCGGCACGCCGCTCTTGCCGTCGTCCTGCGCTGTGGCGGTCGCCACGGCCGACGGCCGGGGCGACGGTGCGCCGCCGCGCAGCAGCGTCGCCAGCGCACGCATCCAGCCGCCGACGCCGCGCGGGTCGAGGATCAGCAGATCGAGCAGACCGTCGTCGGGGCGGGCGGCCGGCAGGAGGGTCGTCCCGCCCTGCACGGTCCCGACATTGCCGATGAGCACCATACGGGCCGTGCGGCGCAGGGCGGGCGCGTCGTCGAACCGGACGGTCAGGCGCATCCGCGGTGTGCGGAGCGCGCCGACGCCGCCCAGCACATAGGCGGGCCAGCCCAGGACGGACTTGGCGCGGTCGTCGGTGTGCTCCATGATCTCGGCGTCGAGACCCGCCCCGGACATGGCGGCGAAGTGGGTGGCGGTGAGGCCGTCACCCTCGACGCGGCCGAGGTCGAGACGGTGGGGGGCGCCCCGCAGGGCCGCGTCGAGCGCGTCGGTGGGGGACAGCGGCAGGCCGAGGTTGCGGGCCAGCAGATTGCCTGTGCCGCAGGGCACGACGGCCAGCGGTACGCCGCTGCCGGCCAGGGCGTCCGCTGCCGCTCGCAGGGTGCCGTCACCGCCGCAGACCACGACCAGCCCGGAGCCGTCCCGGACCGCGCCGGCCGTCTGACCGGTGCCCGGGTCCTCCGCCGTGGTCTCGATGAACACCGGTGCGCGGTGACCGTGTCGTTCCAGGACCTCCCGCAGCGCCTCGCAGTCGGCTTCGCGGGTCACCGTGGGGTTGAAGATCACCGCAGTCCGGCCCGGGCCCGGTGTGCCCGGGCTCGCCCCCGCGCTCGCGACGGAGGGCGTGGGGCTCGCCTCGGCCGGTGCGGTCACGCTCCCGTCGGTGAACAGGGCACGGCCGACGATCAGCAGGGACAGGCTGCCGTTGAGCAGCCCGCCCACGACGTCCGTGGGGTGGTGCATGCCCCGGTAGAGACGGGCGACGGCGACCAGCACCGGCACGAGAAGCAGCAGACCGCCCACGATCCGCCGCCACGGTCCGCGGAGCCGGGACAGCGCGAGCACCGCCAGTCCGCCGTAGATCGCGGTGGCGGCCCCGGTGTGGCCGGACGTGTAGCTGGAGGTGGGCGGAGAGTCGTCGAGGCGGTGCACGTCGGGGCGCTGGCGGTCCACCGACTCCGTGATGACCAGGAACACCAGGGACTGGAGCGACACGGCGACGGCGAGGAAAGCCGCCTGACGCCACATCGGCAGACGGGGGATCAGGATCAGGCCCGCGCACGCCAGGACGGTGGCGGCGATCACCGTGAGGGTGTTGCCGGCCTCCGAGCCGACGAACGACAGGGTGGTGAGGGTCCCGGTCCGGGCGCGTTCGAAGCCCTCGTTGACGTCGTCCTCGGCGGTCATCGGCCACAGCCCACGGGCGGGCCCGGTGATCAGCAGCCCGAATCCCACCATCAGCGCGCCCTGGCAGACCGTCAGGGCCGCGATGCGCGCGGCGGTACGACCGGTGCCTCGGGGCAGCGCGAACGAGCGACCGGTCCGGGCGGCTCCCGGTTTCCCGCCGGGCAGCTCGGACGGTCTTTCCGGTGCGGCGGTCGGCATCAGTTCTCCCACGAGTCGGCGTGATACGGCGGTGTCGGCCCGAAGCGGTGGGGCCGATGCACGGCCGTCTGCCCCCGATGTCACCGCGCAGACCAGCCGATGGGTGGATCAACCGCTGTGAAGTCTCCGCTCGCTGTACCTGTTGCTCCGGTTCGCCCCATCTTGTGATGTTTCTGGAAGCGGCACCAGCCTCTCTCGGGTGCTGCTCGCCGGGTGTCTGCGGTCAAGGGTGGACTCGGCGGCAGCGGGCGTGAGGGCGCGGCGGCGGCAGGCGTGAGAGTGCTCTGGCGTCGGGGCCGCGCCGGTGGGCGGCGTCGACACTTGAACGGAGAGCGCGCGATGCGGCGCAGGGCGGGGGAGGGGCCGCGCTGTCGCCGAGGAGTGTCGAGGGCGTGCCGTCAACGTGTCAAGGGATGCGGCGGAAGCAGGTCCGGAAAGATTTCAACTTTCGAAGGCTTGCCGAGACTTACGAATCATCAGTTAAATCAAGACGTGAACTAAGCGTCGCAGCAGTGGCCTTGGCGTACCGCCACGTCTGCTGCCGACGCCCTCGTGTCCTTTCCCGACGCACCCGCAGGGACCTTCATGAGACTCAGATCCCTGGGTGTCGCGCTCGCCGCCACGGCAGCGCTGATCACCCTGCCCATCATCCGGCCACCGGCGGCCACGGCCGCCGACGCCAACCTGTCCCAGGGCAGAACGGCGACGGCATCCTCGAACGAGAACGCGGGCACGCCCGCCCCCTACGCGGTCGACGGCGACACCGGCACCCGATGGTCCTCGGCAGCCACCGACGACCAGTGGCTGCAGGTCGACCTCGGAACCGGCGCCACGATCAGTCAAGTCGTCGTCAACTGGGAGGCGGCCTACGGCAAGGACTACAAGATCCAGTCCTCGTCCGACGGCGGCACCTGGACCGACCTGCGCACGGTCACCGGCGGAGACGGCGGCACCGACACGCTCGCCGTCTCCGGCCAAGGCCGTTACGTCCGTCTGCAGGGCGTCCATCGGGCGACGCAATGGGGCTACTCCGTCTGGGAGTTCCAGGTGTTCGGCACCACCGGCGGAACCCCTCAGCCGGGTACCTGCTCGACCGTCGACTCGGCGCAGGGCAAGACCGCTTCGGCGTCCTCGACGGAGAACGCCGGCACCCCCGCGTCCGCCGCGTTCGACGGCAACGACGCCACCCGCTGGTCCAGCCAGGCCTCGGACCCGCAGTGGCTGCGCGTCGACCTGGGCTCGTCCCAGGACATCTGCAAGGTCGACCTGAGCTGGGAAGCCGCGTACGGCAAGGACTTCCAGATCCAGGCCTCCGCCGACGGCCAGAACTGGACCACCCTCAAGACCGTCACCGGCGCGACCGGCGGCCGCGCCTCCTACGACGTCAGCGGCACGGGCCACTACGTCCGCGTCCTCGGAACGGCCCGCGGGACGGCCTACGGCTACTCGCTCTGGGAGTTCGCCGTCCACACCACGTCCGGCGGCACCGGAGACCCGGTCCAGGGCGGCGGCGACCTCGGCCCGAACGTGATCGTCGTCGACCCCTCCACACCCAACCTCCAGCAGAGGTTCGACCAGGTCTTCGCCCAGCAGGAGACCGCGCAGTTCGGCTCCGGGCGCTACCAGTTCCTGCTCAAGCCGGGAACCTACAACGGCATCAACGCCCAACTCGGCTTCTACACCTCGATCTCCGGACTCGGACTGAACCCCGACGACACCCAGATCAACGGCGACATCACCGTGGACGCGGGCTGGTTCAACGGCAACGCCACGCAGAACTTCTGGCGTTCGGCGGAGAACCTGGCGATCACACCGTCCAACGGAACCGACCGCTGGGCCGTCGCCCAGGCCGCGCCGTTCCGTCGCATCCACGTCAAGGGCGGCCTCAACCTGGCCCCCAACGGCTACGGTTGGGCCTCCGGCGGCTACATCGCCGACTCCAGGATCGACGGCACGGTCGGTCCCTACTCCCAGCAGCAGTGGTACACCCGGGACAGCTCCGTGGGCGGCTGGACCAACGGCGTGTGGAACATGACGTTCACCGGCGTCCAGGGCGCCCCGGCGACCAACTTCGACACCGGCCCCTACACCACGCTGGACACCACCCCGATCTCCCGCGAGAAGCCGTTCCTGTACCTCGACGGCACCGACTACAAGGTCTTCGTCCCCGCCAAGCGCACCGACGCTCGCGGCGTGTCCTGGCCCGCCAACGCCGGGACCTCGCTCCCGCTCAGCCAGTTCTACGTCGTGAAACCCGGCGCGACGGCCGCCACCATCAACACCGCACTGGCGCAGGGCCTGAACCTGCTGTTCACGCCCGGCGTCTACCACCTCGACCGGACGATCGAGGTCACCCGCGCCGACACCGTGGTACTTGGGCTGGGCCTGGCGACCATCGTGCCCGACGGGGGCGTCGACGCCCTGCACGTCGCGGACGTCGACGGCGTCCGACTGGCCGGATTCCTCATCGACGCCGGCGCCACCCGGTCCGACACCCTGCTGCGGATCGGCCCCGCCGGAGCGGCCGCGGACCACTCCGCCAACCCGACCACCATGCAGGACGTGTTCATCCGCGTCGGCGGCGCGGGCCCCGGCCTGGCGACGGACTCCGTGGTGGTCAACAGCGACGACGTCGTCATCGACCACACCTGGCTCTGGCGTGCCGACCATGGCGAGGGCGTCGGCTGGGAGACCAACCGGGCCGACTACGGACTGCGGGTCAACGGCGACGACGTCCTGGCCACCGGCCTGTTCGTGGAGCACTTCAACAAGTACGACGTCGTATGGAGCGGTGAGCGGGGACGCACGATCTTCTTCCAGAACGAGAAGGCGTACGACGCCCCGAACGCCGCCGCCATCACGCACGACGGCATCGTCGGGTGGGCGGCCTACAAGGTCGCCGACACGGTGGCCGTACACGAGGCGTGGGGTCTGGGCAGCTACTGCAACTACACCTCCGATCCCTCGATCGTGCAGCGCCACGGCTTCCAGGTCCCGGTCAAGGCGGGCGTCAAGATGCACAACCTTCAGGTGATCTCCCTGGGCGGCAAGGGCCAGTACGCCCACGTCATCAACGACACCGGCGCCCCGACCTCGGGGACGGACACCGTGCCCTCGAAGGTGACCTCGTTCCCGTGATCCACGGGAGGGACGGCGCATCGCACAGGTGAACCCGCTGCCGTCGGGTGAGACTGGGGTCCGGTGAGTGGAGGTGCAGGTTCCGCTGCTTCACCGGGCCCCAGCTATGAGGCCTGGTGCCCGGAAAGGTGACAGTTACACCGTTTGCCCGACGGGGATGTCGTGACGAGGACATGCCTGTGGGCCCCGGGTGTTCCCGGAGCCCACAGGTCAGCTGCTGTTCGGCGGGTTACCAGCGGTACCAACGGCCCTTGCGGCCGCCGGCGTCCGCGCTGCGCACGACGAAGCCCAGCAGCCAGACGGCCAGCACGATGACGGCGATCCACCAGAGTGCCTTGAGCGCGAAACCCGCACCGAAGAGAATCAGGGCCAGTAGAAGAACGAGAAGCAGGGGAACCATAGTTATCAACCTCCATCGCTCCTTGTGCCCGGCGAATCGAAGAACATACGGTCGATTCACCTGGTTTCTGCACGCCTCTGGCGGGAACTGGAACTCGTTTCTCCCCCTGCGTTCACCGCGCCGCCCGGCGGACGCGTGCCTGCCGATGCCGATGCGTGTCGACGTGCCATTGTCGGTTCCGACCAGGCCGCCGAACGTCCGGTGACGGGTGTCGCCACCCCGCCGATGGCCGTCCACGACACACGAGGAAAGCTCATGATCTTCATCACCGCCCGATTCCGTGTCCTTCCCCAGCACGCGGACGACTGGCCCGACATCACCCGTGGCTTCACCCTGGCCACGCGCGGCGAGCCGGGGTGTCTGTGGTTCGACTGGTCGCGCAGCGTCGACGACCCCGCCGAGTACGTGCTGATCGAGGCGTTCCGCGACGACGAGGCCGGTTCGGCCCACGTCTCCTCCGAGCACTTCGCCGCGGCCTGCGCCGAGCTGCCGTCGTACCTCGCCGAGACCCCCAGGATCGTGAACATGACCGTCCCGCAGGACGACTGGTCCCTGCTCGGGGAGATGGCGGTGAAGGACAACCGCTGACGCAGGTCGCCTCGGGGGACCCTGCCGACCGGTCGGGTCCCCCGAGGCGCGCGGCGCATGAGCCGGCCCCGCGTCAACGGTGTCGCGGTCATGACCGTGCCGACTCGGGGCACCCGCAGGGACATGAAGGCGAAGCCGGCAAGTCACCTGCTGCTTGCGACCGTTGTGCTGACGGTCCTCCCCTTCGCCATGTCCTGCGGTGACCAGGAACACGGGGGAGCCGGTGGATCGGCCGCGGCGGGACCGCCCGCCCTCGCGCGATCCGGCACCCGCCTCGTCATCACCACCGAGAACGGGCTGCTGCTGCGCCCCGCCGACGGCCGTCGAGTCACCGTGGACGATCGCGCCGACGGCGACTGGTCGCATGACGGGGACACCTGGACCCTGGACCTGTCCTGCACGGACCGGGAACGGGAACGGGGCGAGGAAGCGTGCCCCCGGATGCCGTACGTGAAGGTCCCGGGCGGCGTGAGTGTCACGGTCAGTGCCCGCAACGCGGGCGTGGACGTGGCGGGACTCGCCGCGGCGCTGGACGTCACGACCGTCAACGGCGATGTGACGGTGACCCGTTCCGGGAAGGACGGCGCACCGGTACGGCTGGCCACCCGCAACGGCTCGGTGCGCGCCACGGCGCTCGACGCGGGCCGGCTGCACGCGGCGACCACCAACGGCGATGTGATCCTCGCGTGCGCCACCGCGCCGTCGGGCGTCACCGCCGCCACCACCAACGGCTCGGTCGGCGTCACCGTTCCGCACGACGCCCCCGCGTATCTGGTCACGGCCGGTACGGACAACGGCCGGGCCACGGTGGGCGTGCCCACGAGCGACGACCGCCAGGGCCCGGCGATGACGCTGACGACGGTCAACGGAGACGTCGACGTGCGCCGCGACTGACCCTGGTGGTGGTCCATGCGTCCGCTCGCCTCAGGCAGGGACGCTCACGCGTTGCCGATCCGCCTCGGCGAGGCGTGCCGAACGCGTGCGGGTTCCGAAGGCGGCCAGGGCGATCGCGCCGAGCAGCCAGGTGCCGGCGATGAAGTAGAAGACGCTCTGGTAGCCGTGGCCGTTGTAGAGCGAGGCGACGATCAGCGGACCGGCGGCGTTCGACAGCCGGCCGAGGCCGTAGGAGACGCTCGTTCCCAGGGAGCGGCTGCGGGTGTCGAAGAGCTCGGGGGAGTAGGCGTACGCGAGGGCGGTGTAGCCGCGCTCGAAGAGGTTCACCAGGAAGCCGAACACGATGATGAGGACCGGGTTGAAGGTGAGCCCGTACAGCAGACCGCACGCCGCGATGACCGTGCCGAAGGCGACCAGGCACCACTTGCGCTCGAAGCGGTCGGTGACCAGCGACGCCAGATAGCAGCCGAGCGGTGCGCCGACCGTGGTCAGGGCCACGTAGAAGACGGACTTCTCGACGCTGAAGCCCTCCTTGGCCAGCAGGGTGGGCGCCCAGCTGGAGTAGCCGAAGAAGCCTATGGTCTGCGTCATCCACAGCACGGTGAGCAGCAGCGTCGGGAACAGGTACTTCTTCTGGAGGAGCAGCCGCAGCGGCGCCTTCGCCGACGGCGTTTCGTCGACCGGCGGCGCGGGCTCGGCCAGGGGGCCCTTCTCCGCGGCGACGCTCGCCTCGATCTCCCTCAGGACCGCGTCCGCCTCGGCGTGCTTGCCCCTGCTCTCCAGCCAGCGGGGCGATTCCTTGAGGTGCCGGGTGAACAGCACGAGCAGGATGCCCAGGGAGCCCCAGAGGTAGACCAGCCGCCACGACCAGTCGTTGAGCGGGACGACGGCGCTGGCGATGAGGTTGGTGACGGGCGTTCCGCAGATGCCGATGGCGATGGCGTACGCCTGGTACTTGCCGCGGATCGCCGACGGGTACATCTCGTTGACGTAGACGACGCCCACGACGGTCATCGCCGACAGCCCCGCCGAGGTGAGGACGCGGAACACGCCCAGGGACACGAGGTCCCAGGAGAAGACCGCGGCGAACGAGGAGACACCGAAGAACAGGGTCGTCCACAGCAGTGCCCGTTTGCGGCCCCACCGGTCGGAGATGGACCCGGCGACGATCGCCCCGAGGAACATCCCGACGAAGGAGAGCGAGGTGACGTAGGCGACCTGGTCGACCGTCAGGCCCCACAGCTTGATCAGTTTCGGCGCGGTGGTGGCAAAGCTGTTGATGTCCGCGAACTCGAAGAAGTAGGCGAAGGCGACGGCGAGCAGCGTGACTTTGTGGAACCGGGAGACCGGAAGCCTGTCCAGCCGGTTGAGCGCGTTGGCGTGTTTCATGAGCGGCCCTTGTCGAAGTGGAGTGCAGCAGTGCACAGGGGAGTGGGGGAGGCGTCAGACCTTCTCGCCGGGCCAGTAGAGGCCCATCGGGTTGGCGACGAGGAGCTTGCGCCGCTGCTCCTCGGTGACCGCCACCTGCGGCAGGTGATCGACGAGAAGGCCGTCGTCGGGCATGTGGTCGGTGAGGTTGGGGTGCGGCCAGTCGGTGCCCCACAGCACCCGGTCGGGGAACTCCTCCACGACGCGGCGGCCGAAGGGGACGACGTCGGTGTAGGCGTGCCGTTCGCCGGCCAGGGCGGCGGGTCCCGTCACACTGAGACGCTCGGGGCAACTCACCTTCACCCAGACGTCGTTGTCGTCCACGAAGCGCAGGAACCGGGTGAACTGCGGCCCGTCCACCGGCTGGGTCACGTCCGGTCGTCCCATGTGGTCCACCACCAGAGGCACGGGCAACGACCCGAAGAAGCCCTCCAGTTCGGGCAGGTCGACACTCTCGAAGTAGAGGACGACGTGCCAGCCCAGCGGGGCGACCTTCTTGGCGATCGTGTGCAGATCGTCCTCGGGAGAGCTGTCGACCAGACGGCGGACGAAGTTGAACCGCACCCCGCGCACGCCCGCCTCGTCGAGAGCGAGCAACTCGCCCTCGCCGATGTCCGGACGGACCGTCGCGATGCCGCGCGCCCTGCCGCCCGCGGCGCGGACGGCGTCGACCATGGCGCTGTTGTCCGCGCCGTGGCAGGTGGCCTGCACGATGACGTTGCGGTCGACGCCCAGGTGGTCGCGGAGCGCGAACAACTCCTCCTTGCCGCCGTCGCAGGGCGTGTACTTCCGTTCCGGCGCGAAGGGGAATTCGGCCTGCGGGCCGAAGACGTGACAGTGGGCGTCGACGGTCCCCGGAGGCAGCCGGAAGGCAGGCCTGGACGGGTTCCGGTACCAGTCCAGCCAGCCGGGGGTCTTCGCGGTCTGGGCGGTCTGGGGGGTCTGGGGGGTCTCGGGGGAGGGGGCGCTCATGTGTCTCACCGCCCCTGGCGCTTCAGCAGGGCGTCCAGGCGCGGGTACACGGCACGGGCGTTGTGCTCCTGGATCGCCGCCAGGTCGTCCGCGGGCAGCTTGGCCGCCTCCGCGTAACGACGCGTGTTGTCGAAGTGGTGACCGGTGCAGGGGTCGATGTCGCGGACGGCGCCGATCATCTCCGAGGCGAAGAGGATGTTGCGGGCCGGGATGACGTCGTAGAGGAGATCCGAGCCGGGCTGGTGGTAGACGCAGGTGTCGAAGAAGACGTTGCGCAGGACGTGTTCCTCCAGCGGAGGCTTCCCGAGCGCCATGGCCAGGCCCCGGAAGCGGCCCCAGTGGTAGGGCACGGCGCCGCCGCCGTGCGGGATGACGAAGCGCAGGGTCGGGAAGTCGGCGAACAGGTCACCCTGCACCAACTGCATGAACGCCGTCGTATCGGCGTTCAGGTAGTGCGCGCCGGTGGTGTGGAAGGCGGGGTTGACGCTCGTGCTGACGTGGACCATCGCCGGGATGTCGTACTCCACCATCTTCTCGTAGACGGGGTACCACGAGCGGTCGGTGAGCGGCGGCGCGGTCCAGTGACCGCCGGAGGGGTCGGGGTTCAGGTTCACCGCGACGGCGCCGTACTCCTCAACGCAGCGGGTGAGTTCCGGTACGCAGGTGGCGGGGTCGACGCCGGGCGACTGCGGAAGCATCGCGGCGGGCACGAAGCGCTCCGGATACAACCGGCTGACGCGGAAGCAGAGTTCGTTGCAGATGGCCGCCCATGCGGCGGAGGTCTCGAAGTCCCCGACGTGGTGCGCCATGAACGACGCGCGGGGCGAGAAGACCGTCACGTCGATGCCGCGTTCGTCCATCAGCCGCAACTGGTTCGGCTCGATGGTCTCGCGCAGCTCGTCGTCGTCGACCCGCAGGTCCGCGCGGGCGGGGGCGGCCGACGGGTCGGTGAGGGAGGCGATCTGCCGGTGGCGCCACGCCTCCAGGGCCGGCGGGGCGGTCGTGTAGTGACCGTGACAGTCGATGATCATTACGGCGTCCTTCTCAGGCTGCTGGGTGCCGTGCAGCCTGGCTCCGCCCCGCACCGGCGGACGAGGGGACCCGACGCAGAACTAACCTCCCCTTAACACTCGGGCGAGTGCACGGTCGGTGTGGTCTACATTCGGCTGGAGGCAGTGGCCGGAATGGCAGAAAGGAGGTGGTCAGGGTGCAGATCCTGCTGGCCGAGGACGACGACGGCGTGGCCGCGGCGCTTGTGGAGGTCCTGTACGACCACGGTCATGTCACCCGGCGGGTCCGGTACGGCAGGGACGTGCTGACCTACCACCGCAGCTCCGACCTGCTGCTTCTCGATCTGGGCCTGCCCGACACGGACGGACTGGACGTGCTGCGCGCCCTGCGTGCCGTGAGCGACATGTCGGTGGTGGTGCTCACCGCACGCGGCGACGAGCGCTCCGTGGTGCGCGGACTACGACTCGGGGCCGACGACTACCTCGTCAAGCCGGTCCGACTCGCCGAGCTGCTCGCTCGGATCGACGCCGTCACCAGGCGGAACGCGGCGAAGAGCGCTTCCTCCGTGCGGACCGCCCGTGCGGCTGACGTCGAGGTGGACCTCGACGCCCGCCGGGTCCGGGTCGCCGGGGCGGAGGTCGAACTGACCACCAAGGAATTCGACATCCTCGCCGTGCTGGCCGGGCGGGCGGGCACGGCGGTCAGCCGCGAGCAGCTCCTGGACGAGGTGTGGGGTGACGCCCGCCACGCCGTGTCCCGGTCCCTCGACGTCCACCTCACGCAACTGCGCGCCAAGCTGCGCCGCCCCGAGCTGCTCACCACGATCCGGGGCTTCGGCTACCGCTTCGGGGACCTCGAGGACTGAGAGAACGACGCATGCGCACCCGGGTCCAGGCCGCACTCCTGCTGTTCGTCGCGATCACGGTGGCCGCGTTCGCCGTTCCGCTGCTGCTGTTCACCGCGTCCGACCGCACCCAGCAGCTGGTCCTCGCCCGCAGCGCCGACCTCGACCGCTTCGCCTCTCTCATGGACCAGGCCGCGTCCACCGGGGACACCTCGGCCGTCGCCGCCGAGGCGCGACGCTACACACAGCTGTACGGCGAGCCCCTCGTGGTCACCGACACGCGCCGCACCCCCGTCGTCCAGACCGGCGGCATGCGGGCCGCCGACCCGGACGTCGCGCGGCTGCTCGACGCGGCGCTGCGCAACCAGAGCGCGCATCCCACGGGGGCGCTGCGCCCCTGGTCGCGGGGCCCCCGGATGTTCGCCGAGCCCGCGGGCACCGGGACCCGGGTCTCCGGGGCCGTCGTACTGCGAGCCTCGGTCGGGACCGCGGCGGAGGACATCACCCGGCGCTGGGCCGCCGTCCTCGCGGGCGCCGCGCTGGTCGCCGTCGCCTGCACGGTCCTCGCCCGGGCCGCGACGGGCTGGGTGGTCAGCCCGCTGCGCCGCCTCGACCGTGCCGTCGGCCGGCTCGCCGCGGGACTCCCGCCCGACCAGACCCGAGCCGGCGGCCCGCCCGAACTGCGCCAGCTCGCGATCGGCTTCAACCGGATGGCGCGCACGGTCACGGCGGCCCTGGAACAGCAGCGCAGGCTCGTCGCCGACACGTCCCACCAGATGCGCAACCCCATGGCGGCGCTGAGGCTCCGCGTCGACGCCCTGCACACCCACCTGCCCCCGTCGGCGAACCGCACCTACACCGGGGTCACCACCGAGCTCGACCGTCTCGAGACCCTCCTCGACGACATGCTGGCGCTCGCCGCCGCGGAACACCGGGCCGGGGAACTGACGGTGACCGACGGCTCGGACGCCCACTGCGACCTCACGGCGGTGGCGGCCGACCGGCACCGCCTGTGGGAGCCGGTCGCCCGCCGCGCCGGCGCCCGCCTCAAGCTCCGGCCCGCTCCGGCCCAGGTCAAGGTCGCCTGCACGGACCGCGAACTCGCCCAGATCACGGACATCCTCGTGGACAACGCCATCAAGTACGCGGGCCCGGGCGCCGAGATCTCGCTGGGCTGCACCACCGAGGGCCCGCTCGCGGTCCTCCTGGTGACCGACGACGGACCCGGCCTGGGCACGGAGGAACTCGCGCTGGCCACCACCAGGTTCTGGCGTTCGGGCCGGCAACGGCACGACGGCACGGCGGGTACGGGACTGGGCCTGGCCATCGCCGAACAGCTGCTGGCGGGGCGGGGCGGCCGACTGGAGCTGGAACCCGCGCGACCGCGGGGGCTGCGGGCCAGGGCTCTCGTGCCGCGATCGCCGCGTGACGGGAGCACGCCATGACCCGCCCCGTCGACCGCCGCGCCCTTCTCCACGCCGCCCTCGGCACGGCAGCCGTCGCCGTCCTCGGAGGCGCGCTCACGGCCGACGCCTCCCGCCGGCTCCCCGGCCCGAGCGGCGTCCTACGTGTCGCGACCGGAGAGCCCACCGCGTTCTACGCGGCGTTCGGCCGCCTTCTCGCCGCAGAGCTCGAAGCGGCGTATCCCCGTCTGAGCTGCCGCGTCCGTACCACCGCGGGCAGCGTCACCAACATCGAACTGCTCCGCGACCGCCGCGCCGACGTCGCCCTCGTCCTCACCGACACCGCACTGGCCGCCCAGGGCACCGGCGTCTTCCCGCATCCCGTGCCCCTGCGCGCGCTCGGCAGGGTGTACGAGACGTACCTGCAGTTCGTCGTGCGCGCCGACGCGCCCGTGCGCACGGTGGCCAACCTGGCCGGACACACCGTCTCGCTCGGCGCCACCGGCTCGGGTGCGGCCGTACTGGGCGAGCGGATCCTGCGCGCGGCGGGGCTTCCCCCCGGCGCCGACGCGCCCGTACGCCATCTCGCGCTGGCCGACGCGGCCGACGCGATGCGGACGGGCTCCGTCGACGCGCTGCTCGTCGCGGGCGGCGTACCGTTGCCCACCCTGTCCGACCTCGACGACCGTGTCGGCCTGCGGTTCCTGCCGCTGGCCGGTCTGCTGCCCCGGCTGGGCGGCCGCGACGGCCTGGCCGGGTCGGGCCTGGAGGAGGTGTCCCTGCCGCAGGGCGCGTACCGGTCGGCGGGCGGAGTCGGCACCATCGGGGTGTCCAACCTGCTGGTGTGCCGCCCCGACCTCCCCCGCGGCGTCGCCGACGCGCTGACCCGCCTGCTGGTCCTGCGGGCGAGCGCCCTCGTTCCCGGCAACGCCGTCGGCACCCAGTTCCTCGACGTCGGCAGCCTGATCGGTACCGGCGGCATCGCACTGCACCCCGGCGCGGTCGCGGCGTACCGCTCGCTGCACGGCTGAGCCACCTCGCACGCAGCCCGGCGCACGAACCTCGGCCAGAATCTCCCCATGACTACGGAGTTCCACGCGAACCACAGCCTGCTCACCGCCTTACGCCCGGTCTACGCCGCGCGCCACGTCAACACCACGACCTGCTGGCCTGCATCAGCAAGGACCGACGGGTCCAGGAGTTCCTCGCACCGTACGACCTCACGACACAGGTGGTCCGCAGGGGCGTCACGGCGATGGACGACGAATCGGGTGAGGCCGAGGTTTCCCTGGCCGGGCAGACGGACCGCTCGCTCACGCTCAGCACGGCCGGTGCGACGGCGCTCGCCCGGTGCCAGGAGCAGCCGTCCGCGACGGGTCAGGGTGCGGAGCGCACCCCGGCCGATCTGCTGGCGGCTCTCCTGGGCGACCCGTCCTACGGGGCAGTCCGCTACCTGAACGAGTGCGGGGTGGACGTCGGCACGCTGCGGCGAGCCGTACGGTCGGGACAGCCCCCGGCCCGGGAGGACACCGTCCCGCCGGAGCTGCACTCCACCCGCGACGCCCTGGTGGGCCGCCGCCGCTACAAGCCTCGTGAGCTCGGACAGTTCTGGACGACGCTCCTCGTCAGGATGACGCCGTTCAACGCCGCGATACACCCGGTGCTGTGGGCACGTCTGGAGGCTGGGGAGCTCGCCGGGCGGCACGGTGGGAAGGTCCGCACCGACGACGTCCTCCTGGGCATGATGAGGACGTACGCGGTCGCGCGGGCCTATCCGCACCTGACGAAGGACGCGAAGGGCGACTACGACGGGGGCAGGGCCCTGGCCGAGGTCGGGGTGGAGCACGAACAGGTGCGCGCGGTGATGGCGAGCACCGACCTCGGCCGTGACTCGGTGCCGCCCCGGGAGCTGTTCAGGGACACGATGTCCCGGGGCACCTCCGACCTTCTTGCCCGGCTGCTCAGCGAGCCCGACAACCGGAGTGTGCGACTGCTGACGGCGCTCGGCGTGGATCCAGCCGGTCTCCCAGGCCGCGCCGGTCTCTGAGCGGCCCGACGCAAGGCGGTCGGGGACGGCGGCCGGGCGCGAGTCGCCTACGGGCGCCGTCCCGGTTCCGGCGCGGGCCGGCGCCGTCCGCTCGGAGAACGGCCCGGCTCGCGCCGTGGGCCCACGGCGCGAGCCCTGGGTCAGCGGGCGTCGAGCAGGCCGGCGAGCAGTTGGAGCCGCTCGGCGTCGGGGCCGCCCTCGACGGCGGTGTAGACGATCAGCACCGGGCCGGGAGCGCCCGGCAGCGGGTAGGCGTCCCAGTCCAGGTTCAACTCCCCGACCAGGGGGTGGTCGACGCGCATCCGGCCGCGCGTCGTCTCACTCACGTCATGGCGGGCCCACAGCGTCGCGAACTCGTCGCTGCGGACCGCGAGTTCGCCGACCAGTTCCGCGGCGCGCGGGTGCCCCGGATCGGCGGCGACCTGTGCCCGCAGCATCGCGGTCAGCTCGGCGACGGTGGCGGTCCGCTCCGGGCAGGTCTGGTCGGCCTCCGGGTGCAGCAGGAGCGACAGCAGGTTCCGCTCCGTCACCGGGAGCCGGGTGAACTCGCCCAGCAGCGCGCCGGCCAGCGGGCTCCAGGCCAGTACGTCCAGGTAGCGGCCCACGACCAGCGCGGGCGAGGGCATCGTGCGCAGCAGCCGCCGTGTGGTGTCCGGAACCTCCTCGGGTTCGTACCGGCGCGGGGCGCGGGCCGGCGTGCGTGCGGCGGCGGCGAGGCTGTGCAGATGCCGGCACTCCTCGGAGGAGAAGTTGAGGGCGCGCGCGAGAGCGTCCAGGACCTGTTCGGAGGGCCGTACGTCGCGACCCTGCTCCATCCGCTGGTAGTAGTCCGAACTCACCCCCGCCAACAGGGCCAGTTCCTCCCGCCGCAGCCCGGCGACCCGCCGCCTCGGGCCGGGTTCGAGGCCGACGTCCTCAGGACGCAGCCGGGTCCGGCGAGTCCGTAGGAATGCGGCGAGTTCGCGTCGGGGGCCGTCGGTCGGCGCGACGGGGTCGTCGGTCACGGCGTCAGTATGCCTCGGGCGCCGCTTCGGAGGGTGGGTCTGCCAGTCCCAGGAAAAGGCGAACGACCGTGATGTCGCGAGCGGGGACCAGTATCGGTTCCACACCGGACGACCACGGAAGGAACAGCGACATGAAGGCCGCTCAGATCACGAGTTACGGCGCACCGGACGTCCTGCGGATCAACGAAGTCGACCGTCCCGCTCCCGGAGTCGGTGAGGTTCTGGTGTCGGTCGAGGCGTCCAGCGTGAACGGACACGACGTGATCGTCCGCGCCGGTGAGGTGAAGATGGTGTCGGGGCGCCGCTTCCCGATCGGTGCGGGCCTGGACTTCGCGGGCGTCGTCGTCGAGACCGGCGTCGATGTCGAGGGCTACCGGGCCGGGGACCGGGTGTGGGGCATGGTGCATCCCCGGCAGCGGCACATCACCGCGGGTGCGGCCGAGTACGTCGTGGTCCCCGCCGCCCGGATCGCGCCCGCCCCGGCGGGCCTGTCGTCGGTGGACGCCGCGTCCCTCGTCGTGGCGGGTGCCACGGCGCTGATCGCGCTGCGCGACAGCGTGCACCTCGCGGGCGGCGAACGGGTCCTTGTGCGGGGCGCGGCCGGCGGGGTCGGCACAGCCGCCGTGCAACTGGCCCACGCGCTGGGCGGCCACGTCACCGCACTGGCGCGCGACCGCCACGCCCCACTGCTCACCGGCCTCGGCGCCGACGAAGTCCTCGACTACGGCTCCACCACCTCGGACCGGATCGGACCGTTCGACGTCATCGTCGACACCGTCGGCTCGGAACTGCACTGCTACCGCAACCGGTTGGCCAAGGGCGGCCGGATGGTCACCGTCGGGCTGTCGGCCGGCGCCCTGGCCGCGATCGCCGCGTCGAGCGTGTACGGCCCCCGCCGAATCCGCACCTTCAGCGCCAATCCCGACAGTGCTGTGCTGCGCGATCTGGCCGACCATGTCGCTTCGGGTGCGCTGCGCCCGATGGTCGACAGCGTGTACCCGCTCGCGGACATCGCCGCGGCACACAAGGCATTCGAGCACGGCGGAGTCGTGGGCAAGCACGTGATCGCGGTATCCGCGTGACTCCGGTTCTCGCGAGCGGGCGCGAGCACCCGGTCGACGGGCGATCGGACAGCGCACGCCAAACAGGCGGATTTCGGTGTGCGTTGGTGCGCCCCTTCTGCTTCCGCACGCTCCTGCCGTCGGGTTGGCACGCCGGAATCGCCACGGAAGGGTGAGGGACGCGCCGATGGGCGACCGTTCGTCGCCGTTCGGGCAGGGGAGAGTCCCGGCGGCAGCACAGGCGGGCGGATGTCACCGAGGGGGATACGCACATGCCATGGGATGAGCTCAAGCAGGCACTCGACGCTCAGGACGCCGCGTACACGCCGACCGATCCTGTGTGGACGGTGAAGGGGGCGAACGGGGAGTCCTTCCGTGCGCACCCGGCGTTCCTGGACCAGGTCCGGGTCGCCGGCGGGCTGCCCGACCTGGTGACCGCGACCGGGCAGGCCTTCGCCGGTGCGCTCGGGAGGTGCCGGGTGACCTTGGACCGTCACCTGGTGGACGTACCGGCGGCGCGCACCGCGCTCGGGCTCGCCGGCCACCGCTTCACCACGTTGGACGACGAGATCACGCTGCTGCGGTACCACGACACCGCGAGGTCCCAGCCGGGCGGCGGAAACCCGGTGATCGCCGCGGCCGGGACGGCGTTCGCCGACCGCCACCAGGCGGCCACCGTGCACGACTTCACCCAGCTGCACGCGTTCTTCCTGGCCGCAGTGAACAGCTTCGGCGGGGCCTACGACGCGAACACGTACCCGGGGCGGGTGGACGCGATGTACACCCTGGCGGTCGGCTCACCCGCTGCCGCGGCGGCGGGTCCGGTGCGGCTGGGCGCGGCAGCGGACTGGCAGACCCACCAGCCGGGGTTCGCCCTGGCCGTCCATGCCGAGGCGGCACGGCGGCTCAACTTCCGCACGCCCCACGCCCTGGCCGGGCACGCCCTCAAACACGTCCTGCGCACCTCGCCCCAGATCCCCGGCGACCAGGGCGGCGTCCACGGCCTGATCGCCACGTACCTCCAGGAGGCCCGCGGCAAGATCACCGCCACCTCCACGGCGACGGTCACCAGCGCCCTGGCGCAGACCGGCGCCACTCGCACCTACTACTTCGGCACCGTCAACGTGCACGCCACCATGGTCGCGGTCGACTCCGCCGGTGACGCCTGGATCAGCACCTACTACGCGCCGACCCGCATCTGATCGTCCCGGCCCCGGCCCCCGGTTCGCGACTACCGGGGGCCTCCCACTGTCCCGGCGCACCGGAGGCGATCCTCCGCGGGGATCCGGCCTCGCCGCTCCGCACGCCGGTACGGCGACCGGCCCGTCCGGTGGTCCCCCTCCCTCGCGCGGGCCGGGCCGTCGGGCCTCAGGCGGACTGGCGGTGATGGATCGGCCGGCCCGAACCGGTCAACGGCAGGCCCGTCCCGCCCCGGCGGGCGGCGACGATCTCCGCCGTGATCGACAGGGCGGTCTCCTCCGGCGTACGCCCCCCGAGGTCCAGGCCGATGGGCGACCTCAGCCGTGCCAACTCGTGCTCCTGGAGACCGATGTCGCGCAGCCGTCGGTCCCGGTCGGCGTGGGTGCGCTGCGAACCCATCGCGCCGACGAACGACACCGGCAACCGCAGCGCGACCTCCAGCAGCGGGACGTCGAACTTGGCGTCGTGGGTGAGCACGCACAGTACGGTGCGCCCGTCCGTCCGGGTGCCCCGCAGATAGCGGTGCGGCCAGTCCACGACGACCTCGTCGGCCTCGGGGAAACGCTCCGGGGTGGTGAAGACGGGCCGGGCGTCGCACACGGTGACGTGATAACCGAGGAACTTGCCGGCCCGGACCAGAGCCGCCGCGAAGTCGACGGCGCCGAACACGATCATCCGGGGCGGCGGCACGCTCGTCTCCACGAGCAGGGTGAGGCCGCCGGGACAGTGTGATCCGTCCGGTGACAGCTCGACCGTGGCGGTACGGCCCGTGTCGAGCGCGGCCAGGGCCTGTGCCGTGGCGGTGCGGTCGAGGTCCTCGTGCCCGCCGAGCCCGCCCTCGCGGGAGCCGTCGGCGTGCACGAGCGACGCGGAACCGACAAGCTCCTCGGGACCGCGCACGACCCTGACCAGGGCGACGGCCTCGCCCCGCGCCGAAGCGTCGAGGGCGGAACGCAGCAGCGCACCGACCGGACCGTCCGCCGTGAGCGGGGTGACCAGGACGTCGAGGACCCCGCCGCACGTCAGACCCACGGCGAAGGCGTCCTCGTCGCTGTAGCCGAAGCGCTCGAGCACGCTGTCGCCGGTCTGCAACGCCTGGGCGCACAGGTCGTACACCGACGCCTCCACGCAGCCGCCCGACACCGACCCGATGACGGTTCCCTCCCCGTCGACGGCGAGGGCGGCGCCCGGTCCGCGCGGCGCGCTGCCGCCGACGGACACGACGGTCGCGACGGCGGCCTTGCGGCCCTCGGCCAGCCACCCGCCCAGCTGCGACGCCAGGTCAAGCATCGTGGTCGCCCGTCAGGACCCGGTCGGGGCGGATGGGCAGGCTGCGATGGCGTACGCCGGTCGCGTGCCACACGGCGTTCGCGACGGCGGCGGCCGCGCCGACGATGCCGATCTCGCCGATGCCCTTGATGCCGACCGGGTCGTCGGGGTCGTCGTCCGCCACCCAGTGCGCCTCGACGCGTGCGACGTCGGCGTGCGTCGCCACGTGGTAGCCCGCGAGATCCGCTCCGACGGGCCCACCGGAGGCCGCGTCGCGCGCGGCTTCCTCGTGCAGGGCCATGGAGATGCCCCAGATCATGCCGCCGGTGAACTGGCCACGCGCCGTGAGGGGGTTGACGATGCGTCCCGCGGCGAACACGCCGAGCATGTGCCGCACCCGCACCTCGCCCGTGGCGGGGTCGACGGCGACCTCGGCGAACTGCGCGCCGAAGGAGTGCCGTTCCTTCTGCGCGAGGGCGGCGATCGCCGCGGTGGTGTCGGAGCGCACGGTGATGCCCTCGGCCGGGATCGCCGCACCGGGCACGAGCCGGTCGCGCAGTTCGCCCGCGGCGGCCATGACCGCCCAGGACCAGGACCGGGTGCCCATGGAACCGCCCGCGATCATCGCGGGCCCGAACGCGCTGTCGCCGAGGCGCACTTGTACGCGGTCCGGCGGCACGTCCAGGGCGTCCGCGGCGACCAGCGTGAGGGCGGTCCGCGCGCCGGTGCCGATGTCCGCCGCCGAGATCCGTACGGTGAAGCGGCCGTCCGCCTCGGCGGTGATCGAGGCCGTGGACGGGGCTGCGCCCGCGCCGAAGGAGGCCGCCGCGGTGCCGGTGCCGAGCAGCCAGCGCCCCTCGCGCCGCACCCCTGGCCGCGGATCGCGCCGGTCCCAGCCGAAGCGGCGGGCGCCTTCCTCGAAGCAGGCGCGCAGATTGCGGCCGGCGAAGGGGAGACCGGAGACCGGGCCCCGGTCCGGCTCGTTGCGCAGACGGAGTTCGATCGGGTCGATGCCGCACTTGTGGGCGAGTTCGTCGAGCGCGGCCTCCAGCGCGAACGACCCCGGGGCCTCGCCCGGAGCGCGCATCCAGGTGGGGCTCGGGACGTCGAGCGGTACGACCCGGTTCTCGGTGCGGTGCGCGTCGGCGTCGTACATCACCCGGGCCACGCCGGCGCTCGGCTCGACGAACTCGTGCACGGTGGAGGTGCGGCTGAGCGAGTGGTGGTCCAGGGCGCGCAGACGCCCGTCGGCGTCCGCCCCGAGCCTGACCCGCTGGATCGTGGGGCTGCGGTGGCCGGCCAGCGTGAACATCTGGCGGCGGGTCAGGACGACCCGCACCGGACGCCCGAGGATCCTGGACGCCATCACGGCGGCCACCTGGTGAGCACGTACGCCCTTGCTGCCGAAGCCACCGCCGACATGCTCCGAACGCACCCGCACGGACGCGGGATCGAGCGAGAAGAGGTTCGCGAGTTCCGCGACGACCCAGGTGGCACCCTGGTTGGAGTCCACCACCTCGAGCCGGTCCGCCTCCCAGCGGGCGGTGGCCGCGTGGGGCTCCATGGGGTGATGGTGTTCTTCCGGCGTGGTGTACGTGGCGTCCACGACGACGGCGGACGCGGCGAGTTCGGCCGCCAGGTCGCCCTTGTCCGTCAGGGCGGGCATATGGCCGTCCGACGGGTGGGCGTCGGGATGGTCGCCGGTGAACCGGACGTCGTGCGCGTCCTGTTCGTAGTGGACCTTGAGGGCCTCGGCGGCCTCGCGCGCCTGCTCGGACGTCTCGGCGACCACCAGGGCCACCGGCCAGCCCAGGTGGGGCACCCGGTCGTGCTGGAAGACGGCGCACGTCGGGTCCGGGACGGAGCCCAGCAGGCCGACGTAGTCGGTCTTCAGCGGCGGGGCGTTGCGATGGTCCAGCACGGCGAGGACGCCTGGCATCGCGAGGACGGCGTCCGCCTCGACGTCCCGGATCCGGCCGCGCGCCACGGTGGACAACACCAGCCAGCCGTAGGCGAGTTCGGCGAAGGGGATCTCGCCCGCGTACCGGGCCGCACCGGTGACCTTGTCCCGCCCCTCCACGCGGACGTGACCGGTGCCGACGGCGTGGACTCGGGCGAGGGGCGCCTCGGTCGTCGTCATCGGGCGGCCTCCTCGGCGAGTTCGCTCAGCACCGCCACGGTCAGGTTGCGCATCAGGGTCACCTTGAATCCGTTGTGCGACAGGGGCCGGGCCGCCGCCAGCTCGGCGTCCGCGGCGGCCGCGAACGACTCCGCGTCGGCGGGCGCCCCGGTGAGGATCCGCTCGGCGGCGCGGGCCCGCCAGGGCCGGGAGGCCACCGCGCCGAACGCCAGGCGCACCTCGCGCACGACACCGTCGCGGACGTCGAGCGCGGCGGCGACCGAGCCGACGGCGAACGCGTAGGACGCGCGCTCGCGCACCTTGCGGTAGCGGGAACGGGCGGCGACCGGAGCCGGCGGCAGCGTGACGCCGGTGATGAGCGCGCCCGGCGGCAGGGCCGTCTCGCGGTGCGGGCTGTCGGCGACCGGGAGGTAGAACCAGCCGAGGGGCAGCTCGCCCGGTCCGTCGGCGGTCTCGTAGTGCACCATGCCGTCGAGGGCCGCCAGCGCGACGGCCATGTCCGACGGGTGCACGGCCACGCAGTGCGCGGACGCGCCGAGCACGGCGTGGTTGCGGTTCTCGCCCCTGACGGCGGGACAGCCGCTGCCGGGGGCCCGCTTGTTGCAGGGTCCGGTGGCGTCTGCGAAGTAGGCGCAGCGGGTGCGCTGGAGCAGGTTGCCGCCGACGGTGGCCATGTTGCGCAGCTGGCCGGACGCGCCGGCGAGCACCGCCTGCGCCAGAGCGGGGTAGCGGGTGCGGACCAGGGGATGGGCGGCGAGGTCGCTGTTGGTGACGGTCGCGCCGATCCGCACGCCGCCGGCCTGGGTCGGCTCGACGTGGTCCAGCGGCAGGCCGCGTACGTCGACCAGCCGTCCCGGACGTTCGACGCCGGTCTTCATCAGGTCGATCAGGTTGGTGCCGCCGGCGAGGTAGCGCGCGTCCGGGTCGGAGCCGAGCAGCGCGACGGCGCCCGGTACGTCGGTGGCCTTCCGGTAGCCGAACTCCCTCATGCCGCGGGCTCCTTCGCTTCCGGTCCGGCGCCCGTGCGCGCCGCGGGCCCGGATTCCGCGGCCCGGGTGACGGCCTCGACGATCGAGGGATAGGCGGCGCAGCGGCACAGGTTGCCGCTCATGCGCTCGCGGATCTCGTCCGCGGTCAGGGGTGGCGGTCCGGCCGCGGGCCGTACGTCGGCCGAGACGGCGCTCGGCCATCCGGCGGCGTGCTCCGCGAGCACACCGATCGCCGAACAGATCTGTCCCGGCGTGCAGTAGCCGCACTGGTAGCCGTCGAGATCGAGGAAGGCCTGCTGTACCGGGTGCAGCCGATCGCCGTCCGCCACGCCCTCGATGGTGGTGATCTCACGCGCTTCGGTCGCCACCGCGAGCTGGAGGCAGGCCACGGTCCTGCGGCCGTCGACCAGGACGGTGCAGGCTCCGCACTGCCCCTGGTCGCATCCCTTCTTGGTGCCGGTGAGGTCGAGTCGCTCGCGCAGTGCGTCGAGCAGGGTGGTGCGGTGGTCGACGGGCAGCGTGTGCTGCTCGCCGTTGATGTGCAGGGTGATGACGCTGGACGTCGGTAAGGCCATGAGAGCTTCTTTCGCGCTTCCGGAACCTGGGGCGGCGGTCGCCGGTGCCTGACGACCGCCGAGGTGCGTCGTTTACTGAGGGCGGGGGGAGCGCACGGGACGGTGCTGACGGTGTTCGCGGACTCCCCGCGCGGACCCGGCCGGGGCTATGGTGGACCCAACCGGACAATCGTCCACTACCGGCAAACGTAACGGACAGTTGTCCGCTTAGCAAGGGCGGGGCTCGGCCCCGCACTCCCGAGGAGAGTCGAGTGCAGCACAAGAAGGACGCGCCCCTGCGCTCGGACGCACAACGCAACCGTGAGCGCATTCTCGAGGTGGCCCTGGCCGAGCTGACGCTGTGCCCCGACGCCCCGCTCAGCGCGATCGCCAGGAAGGCGGGTGTCGGACAGGGCACCTTCTACCGCAACTTCCCCCACCGGGAGGCCCTCGTCCTGGAGATCTACCGCCACGAGATGCGCCAGGTCGCCGACAGCGCGGCCCGGCTGCTCGAGCGGCTGCCGCCGGAGCAGGCCCTGCGCGCCTGGATGGACCGACTGGCCGAGTTCGCCATGACCAAGGTAGGCCTCGCCGACGCGCTCCGCCTCGCCACCAGCACGCCGGGCGGCCCCGAGAAGCCGGCGCACACCCCCGTCACCGACGCGGCCGAACTCCTCCTGCGCGCCAACGACGCGGCGGGCACCATCCGGCCGGGCATGACCCCCGACGACCTGGTCCTCGCCATCGGCGGCCTGTGGCAGCTGGCGCCCACGGACGACTGGCGCCCGCGCGCCGCCCGACTCCTCGACCTCGTCATGGACGGGCTGCGCGCCGGGGCGCCCGGAACCGGCGGCCAGGCCCTGCCGTCCTGACCCGGGGGCTGGAAAGCGACGCACACGGGAACCGGCCCCGGTGCGGCGCGCGCGACGAGCGCGAACCGGACGGCGGTCGGGTCCGCGGGGGAGGGGATGCCGGTGGCGCAGCGGAAACACGTCGACGCGCCGCCGACATCGGACTACGACAGTGGCGAGGACCGGGCGAGCAGATCGGACGGCAAGACGGTCCGCCCGACAAGCCCAAAAGCCGTTCCGCCCCCAAAGCCGTTCCGCCCGAGAGGCCGTTCCGCCCGAAAAGGGGACCACGCGGTCAGCGTTTCTTGGTCTTCTTTCGTTGCGGCGGAGTCCACTCGCCACGGTGCAGCTGGCAGCGGGAGTAGCCGATCATCGCCGGATTCTGGCACCGTTTGCCGGTCTTGGTTTTGGTCGACCCGCACTTGACCTGCTTGCCCATCCGTCCTCCTCAGCCCGGTCGAGGTGTTTCCATGCCGACCCCATCGTCACCGGGCTGAGGCGTTCATCGCTTCGTTCGCTTCCTCATTCGGCCGATTCAATATCCTTGATGCCTGAATCACGGCATTTCGATGACCGTGTTGATCATCGTGTGGCAGCTGGCCGATCGACTGCCGAAAGGGCATGACTGTCCGCGTGCCGCTCGGGCACCCAACGCCCCCCGCCCCACGCCGTAGGGCTCGAACCTGCCGCTGGGCAGCGCCACCGCCATTGGCTCCCCCTGCCATCACCAGGCAGGCACCAAGCCCCGCCGCACCGGATCGGTCAGGTCCCGCGACAGCCGCACGGGTGGCCACGTTGCCGCCATGGCGAAGCGGACGCTCTGCCGACGATCGCTAGCCGACCAGGCGGCGGCGCCACTCCAGGGGCGTGACGGTGATGGCCCGGTCGGGGTCACGGCCCCAATCGGCCTGGAGACCGGCCGCTTCCAGGGCGGCCACGACCTCGTGGCCGATGGCTGCGGTGGTCTCGGACGAGCCGTCGAAGCCTCCGTACAGAAGCATCAGTCCATGGCCGGCCGCGGCGGAGTCCGTGCACTGCGAGTGGAAATAGACGAAGCCACGGGCGTCGCTTCCGCCTTCGCCGCCGATCTCGGACTGGCCGCAGCTACGGCAGCAGGTGAAGTTCTCGCGGGCGGTGATACCGGCCTCCTGCAGGGCGGCGAACGCGCGAGTGAGCCGTTCGGGGTCGGTCTCGCCCGTCCAGCCGGCCTGCTCCGCGACGCGCTCCAGCCACATCCGGTCGGCCAGTGCCGCCGCCTGCTCGCGCGATACGGGCCGGCGGTCCGCGGTGACCAGGTACTCCTCGGCGAGCTCCGTCAGTTCGGCACGGTCGGTGTAGCCGCCGGCCAGTACCTCGCGGAGGCGCTTCTCCAACTCGTCGCGCTCGCCCTCGTCCAGATCGAGCGGCGGCACCTCGCGGAGAGGGCCCATGTCCAGCAGCGACCAGGCCAGATCAGTGCTCCGACCGGACTCCTGCCGGGCCCAGCCGGTCATCTCCGCAATCACGGCCTCGGAACCGTCGAGCAACACCTGGAAGTGCCGGTCGGCGGCACCGTCTCGGTGCTCCAGCGTGTAGTCCCCGCCGGCCTCGTGCCAGACCTGGGTGAAGACGTCGGGCAGGTCGGGTATCCGATGGACCACCAGAAACCGGTCACCATCACCGCCGATGCGCCGGACCAGTCCAGCCAATTCCTCTGCGGACACACGAACGTGCCGCTCCCCGTTCTCCGTCTTCACCACGATCTCGAGCATGCGCAGACTCTGACACGCCCCACTGACAGCAGACCTCCCGGAACCGCGACGCAGCTCACCGCGGCGGCCCAGGGCGACCCCGATCCCACGCAGAGGCCCGGTCACTCAGTTCCGTGCGCCCCTGGGCGGCCGCCCCGGTCCAGGTGCTGACGCAGGTTCTGGCCTCAGGCGACCGTGCACGGCACACACCGGCCGCAGGGGTTGAACGGCAAGCCCACCCCCGTTCGGCACCCCTCGTCACGGGGAGTCGGCCTGGGACGGCGCCGGTTCCTGGACCGGTTCCCCCGGGGGTGCCGGAACGTCTTCGGCGGAGGTGCCGGCTTTCCGCCAGGGCAGGAGAAGTGCGCTCGCCATACACAGCACGCCGGCGATGAGGAGCGCGCCGCGGACACCCGCCGCATCGGCGATGAGGCCACCGGCGATCATGAAGGCCGCCTGGCACGTCTTCGAGCTCACCGACCAGGAGGTGCCGACGCGGGACATGAACGTGTCCTGTGTGGCCTCCATGCGGTAGGTGGTGAACGACGGGTTGAAGACGCCGGCGGCGAAGAGCAGGCCGAAGTCGGCGGCCACGATGATGAACACGCCGAGGGCACCGGCAGGCGCCAGCGGCAACAGGATCGTCCAGAGTGTGCGGGCGACACCGGACAGCAGCAGAATCCGACGCTGCCCGAACCGCCGGGTGAGCGGCGGGGTGAGGCGTGAACCGAGCACGCCGCCCAGGCAAGGAAGCCCCAGAGCGAGTCCGTACTGCCAAGCCGCGAGGCCGAGGTCACGCAGCATCAGGACGGCCATCAACGGTGACGTCATCATGATGGAGCCGCCGAAGAGCAGGGAGTTGTAGAACAGCGGGCGCAGTCCTGGATGCCGCAGGATGTACTGCCAGCCGGCGGCGATGTCGCGGCCCAGGTGAGCGGCGGCGCCGGGTGCCGACGGCGCGGGTTCGGGCCGCCGGATGCGGCGGACGCCGAGGGCGGATCCGAGGAAGGACGCGGCGTCGACCGCCATCGTCGTGGTGGGGCCCAGGACACCTACCAGGAGCCCGCCCACGGGCGGTCCGGCGCTGACGCTGATCCAGTTGGTGGTCTCGAACAGGCTGTTGGCGCGAAGGCGGTGCTCGGG
This sequence comes from Streptomyces sp. NPDC102259, assembly GCF_044766465.1. NCBI lineage: Bacteria > Bacillati > Actinomycetota > Actinomycetes > Kitasatosporales > Streptomycetaceae > Streptomyces > Streptomyces sp. NPDC102259. The sequence continues at coordinate 46,813 of NZ_JBIWMA010000015.1, forward strand.
CAGGACGAGCGCCTTGAGATGTGCGCCGCTCGCCGCGTCGAACGCGACGGACGCGGCCGTCTGAAGAACGCCGACAACACACAGGTGGACGAAGGTGAGCGCGCCGAAGGCCGCCGCGACCGGCACGCTCACGAGCACCGCGCAGCGGGCCAGATCGGCGGTGATCATGACAGGCCGCTTGTACTGGTGCTCGATACGCACACCGAGCGGCAGGGCGATGACCACACTGGCCACGGCGGACAGGGCGGTGAGCAGGGACACCTGGAACGCCGAGGAATGCAGCACCAGGACGGCGACCAGCGGCAATGCCCCCATGGCGACTGCACTGCCCGCGGCACTGACCCCGTAGGCGCCCCACAACCGCCGGAAGTCCTCCCCGAGCGGGACCTGCCGCGCCAATGAGCCCTCCCCGTCCGAAGGCAGTCAGAGTAGTGGCTCTGCCGGAACGGGCAAGTCCCACCTGCCGCATTTCCTCGCGAGGGCGAGGGCGAGATCAGGCGGCTTGCCCGTGTCGGCCGAGTACACCACGCTGAGCCCCGAGTACCTGGACTACCGGCGGGCCCGGATCCCGGATCGCGCATCGATGAGTTTCCCGCGCCACGCTGGTCTATACGCCGGACACCCACGAACGGAAGGCTGGGCCATGCGGAAACTGATCTACGGCATGAACCTGACTCTAGACGGCTACATCGCCGCGGCCGGCGACGACATCGGCTGGAGCGGACCGCCGAGCCACGAGCTGTTCCAGTGGTGGCTCGACCACGAGCAGGCGAGTGGCCTGTCGCTCTATGGGCGCAAGCTGTGGGAGGTGATGAGCTCCTACTGGCCGACCGGCGACCAGCAGCCCAACGCCACCCCGGCTCAGATCGAGTTCGCGCGGAACTGGCGGGACACGCCGAAGGTGGTGTTCTCCTCGACGATCGACAAGGTCGACTGGAACACCCGCCTGGTCACCGGCGACGCGATCGCCGAGATCACCCGGCTCAAGGCCGGGGACGGCGGCCCGATGAACATCGGCGGCGCAACGCTCGCCGGGGCGGCCATGCGCGCCGGGCTGATCGACGAGTACGTGATCGCCACCCATCCGGTCCTGGTGGGCGGCGGCACGCCGTTCTTCACCGCGCTGGACAGCTGGGTGAACCTGAACCTGGTGGAGACGCGGAGGCTTCCCGGCGGCGTGGTCCTGACCAGGTACGAGACGAGGCGCTGAATCACCACGTGGTCTCCGGCTTCGGCGTTGCCGGTGCTGTGGCCGTATCGGTTCACCGGGTCGGCGGTATCGTCCGCGCATGAACCAGCTCCCCTGCACGTTGGAAGCCCTCGTGGTGCGCACCGATTTGTCGGAGGACGGCGCTTGGGACAGCGTGCGGGAGGCGCTCTTCTCGCCCAACGAGGACGGGTTCCTGGCCAACGTCGCACTCGTCGACGACCGGCAGTACGAGGCCTTGACACTCGAGCAGGCCCTCGAGCTGATCCCCCCGGAGTACCGGCATCCACTTGTGGTCCTGGCGGACTACGTAACCGTCGCCTCGACTGAGCGGCCGCTCCTCGTGGTGGACCTGCGGGTTGAGCGTGGGCGTTGTGTCCGCGTTGTACCGGCCGAGTTGTGGAGCATCGAGAACAACCTCTCGGACGCGAACATGGACTTCGAGGAGTTCGCTGACGCCGTTGATGGCGACGGCGTGTTCCGAGGCTTTTGAATCACCGGCCTTCAGGCGGTCTCAGACTGCTGCTGCAGAAGTGCTGGTCACAGCCATGCGTAGCGAAAGCCGCTGGTGCCCACGCGCCGGTTTCGACAAGCTGCGACACATGGACTGGACGCCCCTGCTCTCCACACTGACCGGTGCCGTCATCGGCATCGCAGCCACTCTGATCGCCGACCGCAACCGGTGGCGACGGGAGGAAGCCAGGCACGCTCTGGAAGTACGGCGCGAGGTCTACACGGAGTATGTTTCCGCCCTCAAAGCCGCGAGTGAGGAGATACGGGCCGTCGCCCTGGGCGACCACATGTCCGAGTCGGCACGCGACGCGGCGGTGCGAGAAGCCGTGCGCGGCACCGGCATCTACACGGCGAGCGAACGCCTCTGGCTCGTGGGTCCGCCTCAGGTCGTGGAGGCGGGGAACGAGGCGTTCCACCGCCTGCGCGCGATCCGCGACGCCTATGCCCGTGGAGTGGCTGTCGGCTCCGCCGACGACGCGCCCCTGATAGAGCGGCGACGCGCGGCTATGGCGCAGATGCGTCGCCTCATGCGTGAGGACCTGGGCATCGGACCTCTCGGAATCGAGTGATGTGACACCAGACGTTCCTCCGCTCGAAGTAACGTCAAGGTACATGGTGTCCCTCTTCACGTTCTTCGCCCCGCCCGCGATCACATTGCTCCTCTTCGCCATCGGGGCACTTCCGTACGCGTTGTGGGTGACCAGGAGGAAGCCCTCGCGGACGGCCCGCTGGGCCGTGATCGGCAGCGCGGCAGCGATCGCCGCCTACGGGGCCGGAACCGTCTACGGGCTCGCCTTCACGAACCCGCTCGACGTGTGCGGGGACGAGACCGGCAACGGCGTGTACATGGATGCCGGGCGGGACTACAGCCTGACATCGGTGAAGGTGGACAGCTTTCCTCCGTCCATCACCTGCCACTGGACCAGCGGCTACAGCACCGAAGAGGTGTGGTTCTGGGCGACGCTCCTGCTGTACGCAGGGTTGGCCTGCTCCGTCGTCTGCTTCGCCCTGCTCGTCATCAACCGAACGCGAAGGCACTGAAGCCTCGCCATCGTCGGCGGGACCTCATGAAAGGTGAGGCATACGCAACGGCGCTGCGAGCGGGAAGGAGAACAGTCAGGAGGGCCTGCGCGACGTCTTGCACGCAGACTTGGGCGGCTGACGTCAGGTCCTTCAGCCGATGGTCATGCAGGCGGCACCCGTTTGAGGAGTTCGATCTCCCCTCCGTCTGATCGGGGCCCGCCGTGCGTACCGGCGCCCTGCGTGGCCGCCGCGAGTCGCTGGAGCAATTGTCAGGACCTGTGGAGGGGAGCCGCACCGATCCAGCGGTGATAGGCGTCCACGTCGACGTTGCTGCCGCACACGATGGTGACTACGTGTCGGCCGGCGAAGCGGTCACGGTCTTCGAGGATCGCCGCGATGCCGAGCGCGGCCGACGGTTCGACGACGAGGCCGGCGTGGTCGAGGAGCATCCGCATCCCGGCCATGATCGACGCCTCTTGGACCAGGACGGCGTCGTCGGCGACCAGGAGGAGGTCGTCCAGGACGGCCGGGATGGGACGTCGGCCGGCGACGCCGTCGGCGATGGTGTCGGTCGAGTCGGTGGTGACGACGCGCCGCCGGCGCCACGAGTGTGTCATCGCCGGGGCGCCCAGCGGCTGGATGCAGATCACCTCGGCTTCGGGCGCCACGGCCTTCACCACATGACCCACGCCGGTGGCCAGCGCCCCGCCGCCGAGAGCGACCAGGACGGCGTCGAACGACGGCACCGCATCCGCCAGTTCGAGGCCGATGGTCGCCGCGCCCTCGCAGGTCTCGATGTCCTCGCTGTCTTCGAGCAGCCGGATGCCGTCGTGGCGCGCGATGGCCGCCGCCCGCTCGCGCGCCATCTCGTGGTCGCCGTCCACCAGTTCCAACCTGGCGTCCAGTGCGCGGATGCGATCAAGCTTGGCCGCGGTCGCGAAGCGGGACGCCACGACGGTGACGTCGAGGCCCCGGCCGCGACCGGACCAGGCTAGGGCCTGGCCGAGGTTGCCCGCGCTGGCGCACACGACGGCTCGTGGGCCATGCTCGGCGAGCAGGCTCGCGACTACCTCGGTGCCGCGGGCCTTGAAGCTGCGGACCGGGTTCGCCGTTTCGAGCTTGATGCTCACCGTGCATCCGAGATGGGGTTCCAGTGCCTCGCAGCGGTACAGCGGAGTGTCGAGGAACATCGGGTCGATCACCCGGCGGGCCGCCCGGATCCGAGCGGTGTCGAGGCGCGTCTCCTGCATGGCACAGCAGCGTAGCGCCGCCGGCACTGTTCCATTTGGGTGGACGCCCGGCGACCGGTGAGGGCCTCGCCGGCCCGTATGGGGAGGCAACGTCCTGCGCGTTCAACCCGAGGGGCCGATCCACAGGCCTTGAACACAGGCCTTGAACACAGGCCTTGAGTACAGGCCTTGAGCATCGCTCCGGCGAGAGTGCGCTCGTGGCGTTCTGCTTGGATGCCGCGATGAAGACGAACTCTCCTCCTGCCGACGCAGTCGATGGGGACCGGTCCGCCGCGGCGCCATTCCTGGGCGGATGCCGCCTTGACGGCGACCAGTCAGGCGTTGTCGTTCATACGCCCCAGGTCCGACCCACGACCACTCCGAGGCCACGGCCGCAAGTAGCCGTCACACCAGCACACTTGGACCGCACCACGGTCCCCCCGGGGGAGTCATGGAGGTCGATGCAGGAGTATGGAAACTGACGACTCGTCAGGTTACGCTCCGCGGCATGATTTCCACGGTGGTCTGGGGTACCGGCAACGTCGGCCGTGCGGCGATCCGTGCGGTCGAGGCGCATCCGGCGCTCGATCTCGCGGCCGTGCTCGTTCACAACCCCGGGAAGGTCGGGCGCGACGCGGGCGAACTCGGCGGTCTCGGCCGGGGCCTGGGCGTCTCGGCGACCGACGACATCGACGCCGTGTTGACCGCCGGCCCCCGGGCGGTGGTGTACGCGGCGTCCGGCGACATCCGCCCCGACGAGGCGCTGGCCGACATCGGCGCCGCGATCCGGGCGGGTGCCGTGGTCGTCACTCCGGCGCTGTACCCGCTCTACGACCAGCGCAACGCCCCGCCAGAGTTCCGGGACCCGGTGCTCGCCGCGATAGCCGACGGCGGAGGGTCGCTGTTCGTGTCCGGCGTCGACCCGGGCTGGGGCAATGACGTACTGCCCCTGCTGATGAGCGGCCTGGGCACGGTCGTCGACGCCGTCCGCTGCCAGGAGATCTTCGACTACTCCACGTACGAGCAGGAGGAGTCGGTGCGGTATCTCGTCGGGATGGGCCAGCCGATGGACTACGAGCCGCTGATGCTCGCCCCGTCGATCCCGACCATGGTGTGGGGCGGGCAGATTCGGCTGATGGCCAGGGCCCTCGGAGTCGAACTCGACGAGATCCGCGAGACCTTGCAGCGCCGCGCGCTCGACGCGACGGTGAGCACCCGGACCATGGGGGAGTTCGAGGCGGGCACCCAGGGCGCGGTGCGGTTCGAGGTGCAGGGCTTCGTGAACGGAGAACCTCGCCTCGTCATCGAGCACATCACCCGCATCCATCCGTCCTGCGCCCCGGAGTGGCCGTCGCCGCCCAACGGCGACGGGGCGCACCGCGTGATCATCGAGGGCCGCCCGCGCATCGAGATCACCGTCGAGGCGACCGACGAGGGCGAGAACCGGTCCGCGGGCGGGAACGCCACCGCGGTCGGCCGGCTGGTCGGCGCGATCGACTGGCTCGTGGACGCGGAGCCCGGACTGTACGACGCGCTCGACGTCCCGCTGCGGCCGGCAGCCGGAAGGCTCGGCCGGAAGTGACGCCGACGCCCCCTCAGGCACCCCGCCGACACCCCCAGGACGCGCCTCTTTTCGCCGGCCGAGGCCGGGGGCGTACACGAAGGAGTCCCGGATGAACGTCGACATCCCCGAAGGCAAGCACCCGATCGAGTACGTGTGGGGCGACATGGTCCCCGAGATAGGTCAGGCCGCCGCGAACTTCTCACTTGCCGTCTACGCCCATACGACCCTGGGGCTTCGCGAGTTCGAGGCCGCGCGGCTCCGGATCGCGCAGATCAACGGCTGCCTCTTCTGCCTCGACTGGCGGACCGAGCGGGACGGACAGAAGGTCGAGAAGGAGTTCACCGACGCGGTGGCCGAGTGGCGCACGACCGACGCCTTCGACGAGCGCACCCGCCTGGCCGCCGAGTACGCGGAGCGGTACGCCCTGGACCACCACGGCCTCGACGAGGAGTTCTGGGACCGGATGACCGCGCACTACAGCCAGGCCGAGGTCGTGGAGCTGACCATGAGCCTCGGCTCGTGGCTGGCGTTCGGGCGGCTCAACCGTGTGCTGGGGCTCGACGCCATGTGCGTGTTGCCGGGGCACTGAGTCGGTTGGGGGCCGTCCGGCGAGTGCGGGCGGCCCCGGTTCCGTTGCCCTCTCCTTCTCGTTCGCGTTCCCCTACCGGGTCCGTTGACTTCGGGAAGCACGCGCCCGGGTCACCGTCACAGGTCCGCGGCGATGATCGCTTCGATGTTTCGTTCGGCGAGTGCCGTGATGGTGACGAACGGATTGACGCTGGTGTTGCCCGGGACGAGCGCGCCGTCGATGACGTACAGACCCGGATGCCCCTGCAGGCGGCCGTAGTTGTCCGTCGCCTTGTTGAGCACGGCGCCACCGAGGGGGTGGTACGTGAGGTGGTCGCCCCAGATCTTGTAGGCGCCGAAGAGGTCGGTGCGGTAGATCGTCCCTTCCTTGGCGTTGATCTTGTCGAAGATCGTCTTGGCCATGTCGATGGACGGCTGTTTCCAGGCGGTCTGCCAGTCGAGGTCGACCATGCCCGTCGCCGCGTTCCACGAGAACTGGGCGCGGTTGGGATTCTTGGTGATCGACAGATAGAACGAGGCGTAGGTCTCGATGCCGGTGGGGAGCGGGGCCACCTCGGCGAACGCGCCGCCCGCGGCCCAGTTGTCGATGCCGGAGCACGGGATGGACGACTGCACGGCGCCGGTGGGGTCCCAGAGGTGGTTGGCGCGCCCGCACATCACATTGCCGTTGTCGCCCCAGCCCCTGCCCACCTCGCTGTTGAGGCCCGGCAGCGCGCCGGTCGCCTTGAGCTTCACCAGAAGCTTGCTTGTGCCGACGCTGCCGGCCGCGAAGAACACCCGGTCCGCGGTGACGGTCTTGGTGACGGAGGTGTTGCCGCCGGTGTCGAGCTGGTCGATGACGACCGTGTAGCCGCCTCCTGATGCCGGCGCGACCGAAGTGACCTTGTGCAGTGGTGAGATGGAGACCCGTCCGGTCGCCTTCGCTCGGGCGAGGTAGGTCTGCTGCAGGGACTTCTTGCCATAGTTGTTGCCATAGAGGATCTCGCCCGCGAGCGCGGACTTGGGTACGGTCCCGGCGGCCTCCTGCTCCATGTAGTCCCAGTCGTACACGTCGGGCACGAAGACGAACGGAAATCCCGAACGCTGGGCGTGCTTACGGCCGACCCGCGCGTACTGGTAGCAGTCGGCGGTCTCGAACCATGTCGGGTCGACCGTGCCGACTCCGAGACCCGCGTTGGCGCGCGGGTAGTAGACGGAGTACATCTCGTCGGTGTTGACCGACGGAAGGACGGCGCCGAAGTTCTCCCGCTTGGGAGTGACCGCCATGCCTCCGTTGACGAGTGAACCGCCGCCGACGCCCCGGCCCTGGTACACGATGATGCCGCCCATCTCCTCGGCGTCCAGGATTCCGGTGTAGCGCGGGATGTCCTTGTCGATGGGGAAGCCGAGGAAGTTGCTGAGCGGCTGCTTCGTCCTGGTGCGCAGCCAGTAGGACCGGTAATCGGGGCTCGTCGTGTTGGCGAAGATCTTGCCGTCCGACCCGGGAGTGTCCCAGGCCATGCCCATCTCGACCATGTGGACGGCGACACCCGCCTGGGCCAGGCGCAGAGCGGCCACGGAGCCGCCGTATCCGGTGCCGATCACGAGGGCGGGCACGTGCGCACCCGGCTCGATCACTGCGGCTGCGGCTGTGGTGGCGGCATGGGCCGGAATCGCATGCCCGGCGAGCGCGGCCGTCCCGAGAAGAGAACCAGTTCCAGTGATGAATCTTCGACGGGATACGCCTCCCAGGCGCATCCCACGTGGGGAATCGTCGTTCATGCGCGGCTCCTCACTCTCCATAGAGTGAAACGGGTTCTACTGGCACCTCCATGAGAAGTCACGCCATACCCTGAGGTAACTTTCAAAAGATCACATAGTGGGCATCGCATACGCCGACACGTCTCAGATCAGCGACCTCGCGGCGCCCGGGCCGGCCGGCTCGACAACCGAGGCTCCGCGACGCCCCCGCCGGCAGGCAGCCCCCGTGCTGATATCGGTGACCTTCTTCGCTGACACAGCGACTCCTGCCGTCCGTATTCGTTGACAGGACAGCGGCCAGGCACGCTGGACGAGATGAGTGCCTGGCGGACCACAGGAGAGCAGGCGCGCATGAACCTCAGTGCTCACATCGAGGCCGTCTACGCACAGGTCTGCCGGCGCAACGCCGGGGAGACCGAGTTCCACCAGGCGGTGGGAGAGGTGCTGCACACGCTGGCGCCGGCATTGCAGGCGCATCCGGAGTACGCCGACGCGTTGATCCCCGAGCGGCTGTGCGAGCCCGAGCGGCAGCTGATCTTCCGGGTGCCGTGGGTGGACGACGCGGGGCGGGTACAGGTCAACCGCGGCTTCCGGGTGGAGTTCAGCAGCGCCCTCGGCCCCTACAAGGGGGGTCTGCGCTTCCATCCGAGCGTGAACCTCGGCATCGTCAAATTCCTGGGCTTCGAGCAGATTTTCAAGAACGCCCTGACCGGACTGGCGATCGGCGGCGGCAAGGGCGGCGCGGACTTCGACCCCAAGGGCCGCAGCGACCAGGAGGTCATGCGCTTCTGTCAGGCGTTCATGACCGAGCTGTACCGGCACCTGGGCGAGCACACCGACGTCCCCGCCGGTGACATCGGAGTGGGCGGGCGCGAGATCGGCTACCTCTTCGGCCAGTACAAGCGGATCACCAACCGCTTCGAGGCGGGAGTCCTGACCGGCAAGGGCGTCTCCTGGGGCGGCTCGCAGGCCCGGACCGAGGCCACCGGTTACGGTGCGGTGTACTTCGCACAGGAGATGCTGGCCACCCGCGGACATGGTCTCGACGGCCGCAAGGTCGTGGTCTCCGGCTCGGGGAACGTGGCGGTCTACGCGATCGAAAAGGTGCACGCACTGGGCGGGTCCGTAGTGGCCTGTTCGGACTCCTCCGGCTATCTGGTCGACGCGGACGGCATCGACCTGGAGCTGCTGAAGACGGTCAAGGAGGTACAGCGGGCGCGCCTGTCGGCCTATGCGCAGGCCAAGCCCGCGGCACGGTTCTCCGACCGGGGCTCGGTGTTCGAGGTGCCCTGCGACGTCGCGCTGCCGTGTGCCACGCAGAACGAACTGGGCGGACAGGAAGCAGGGGCGCTGGTGAAGAACGGCGTCCTGGCGGTCGCCGAAGGCGCCAACATGCCGTGCACCCCGGAGGCGATCGAGATCTTCCGTGAGGCGGGCGTCCTGTTCGGTCCCGGCAAGGCCGCCAACGCGGGCGGCGTGGCCACCTCCGCGCTGGAGATGCAGCAGAACGCCTCCCGCGACGTGTGGACCTTCGAGCAGACCGAGACCCGTCTGGCAGCCGTCATGCGGGGTGTCCACGCCCAGTGCCGCACCACCGCCGAGATGTACGGAGGCACCCCCGACGACTACGTCCTGGGCGCCAACATCGCGGGCTTCCTGCGTGTGGCGGAAGCGATGACGGCCCAGGGCGTCGTATAGCGCGGGAGGCGCGCTGCTGCTCTTCGCCGTGGCGCACCGTGCCCTGACCAGCCGTCACAGCTGTGCACGCCCGGGCCCGACCACGTGTCGGGCCCGGGGTCTGCCGCCGGGCGGGCTCGCCGATCGCTGAGGACCCGACGCCGTGGGCTGCCCCGCCCCCGGCGTCGGCCTCGGCTGCTCGGCTCGACCAGCGTGCGGAGCGCCTCCCGAAGCATGAGTGGGCGGCACGTTCCTGGGCGAGCGCTCACGCGCGCATCGCTCGTACGACTTGCGCGCACACCGGCTGGAACTGACCAGACCGTCGGGCCACGCCGTCCGTCGAGCAGGTGCTCGCGATCTGCCACTTGACGGCAATCCGTCGTTCGCGTCTCCGGCAGCTCACGAGCCCGAGCAATGCCGTGGTCGGCTCCTTTCGCCTGAGATCCCTGGTCAGGCGGTGTCCCCCGTCGGGGGCGTGCGCTCCGGCAGTTCGACGTCCTGGAGCGCGCAAGGGGCAGACAGTCGCGTGTAGAGGCGCACACCCGGGGTAGGCGGTCTCGGCTTGTTCCCGTATAGCGGTCACTTTGCGGCGTCCGTATCCTTGGGCTCGGTGGCCGTGGGTAGTCTTTCGGGTGCCGCTTGTTGCGAACCGGCTGGGAACATCCGGCTGTTCTTCTGCGGCAGTGCACAACCGTCCACTAGAGTTACTGCGCACCATCTGGACGGACCGGGGGATCGGGAGGGCTGAGGTGGTGCATGGGGGGCAACCCTTGTGGCGAAGAAGCAGCAGGTGTGGCAACGAGAGCGAGTGCGTGGAGGTCGCGATGCAACGTGACCATGTCCTTGCCCGCGACTCCAAAACACCTGCTCAGCCTGCTTTGACGTTTACCGCTGGCGTCTGGTCCGAGTTCCTGGACGCAATGAGGGCAGAGGTGTTGCAGAGCCCGTGACGGTTTCAACCAGGCAGCCGCAAAGGGGAGGCGAGCGCATGGATGCCGGAGCGTCGGCTGTTCACCGTCCACAGAGCAAGGCCCGCAGCCGGTCGGCGGCGTTAGGCGGAGCGATCACCTTCACCCTCCTCGTCGGCGCGGTCGCGACGCTGGTCGCTGCCGCAGCATCAACCCTCGTCGACAGCGTCGCCGTCAAACGGATCCTCTGGGTCGCCGTCGCCCTGAGCGTTGCCATCAGTGCCGGTCTGTGGCGCGCGGGAGCTGCTCCTACGGTGTCGCCACAGGATCCTGATCGCCTTCCGCACGGTTTTCCGGCGGGCTCCCGGCACTAGTCCGTGCCGCACGCCTGCGGGAGTGGGCCCGTCGGCCCCACCAGGCCAGCCCAGCGGACAGAGCCGCGCCGATCACGCTCAGCGCACTCGTTCCGATCGGCGGGAACGACAGCTTGAGGTCACCAGCCTTGTTGATGACGTACAAGGCCGCCGCCAGGACCAACATCAGAGCGCCCAGTCCTATCGCCCCGCGGAGAGCCAGCATGCGGAACTGCCTCACCGCGCGGGCCTCCTCGAGGCGCAGGGTGTTCTCCGCGCGGGCGTTCTCCAGTTGCAGAGTGTTCGCCGCCCGGGCCTTCTCTATCGCTATGAGGCTGTCCGCCTGCACGGAATCCCCGATCGCCTGTGCGACGAGGCCCTCGTCCGTCAGTTCGCCCGCCGGCTCCGCACCGGTGAGCGGGTTCGTCTGCGCCCATTCCAGCAGGCGCTGCCATATCGGCCTGGAGACCACCTCGGGTCCTCCCCCTGGCTTCCGTCATCGACGACGGGTGCCCGGCTGTTAGCGGACGCCGAGGTCCTGCTGGACACGGCTGATGAGGTCGGCCGACTGCGGCTCGTCGAGCGCCAAATCTTTGATCACCTGGAAGCACTCCTGGTAGCGAGCCAGCAATTGCAGGTCCTCGCCGCCGGTCATGCTTCCGGCGGCATGCTCGAGGTAGAGGAGGTCGTCGTCATCGGGGAAACTCAGCAGGACGAAGCTGCCGAGCGTGCTGAAGTGGGCCCCCGCCTCGAACGGCAGCACCCGCACGGAGATCCCGGGACGGCCTCCGAGGTCGAGCAGATGGTCCAGCTGCTCCTTGAGTACCTGTTTGCCGCCGATCTGCCGTCGCACGGCTGACTCGTCCAGTACGAACTCGCAAGTCGGCTGGTGCGCCTCGCCGAACATGCGCTGTTTCCGCTCCATGCGCAGGTCCACGACCTTCTCGAACGTGTCCTCGTTCAAGTCGCGCGGGCCGAGGAGAGCTTCGGCGTAGGCGCGGGTCTGCAAGTGGCCCGGCACGACGATGGGGTGATACGTGTGCAGTGAGGACGCCGCGCCCTCGTACCCCAGGTACTGGGCGAACTGCGGGCTGAGGACCTCGTGATAGCGAGACCACCAGCTGGACCCCTTGCTGCCCCGCGCGGCCTGCTCCAGGCTCTGCACCTCTTCGGGATCACTCACCCCGTACAGCGCCAGCAGTGCCCGCAGGTCGACGACCGACACGCCCACCGTGCCGGTCTCGACCCGGATCAGCTTCGACTGCGACCACTCGATCCGCTCAGCGGCCTCACGTTGGCTCAGGGACGCACGCTCGCGTGCACGGCGCAGCGCCAGGCGCAACTTCCGCCGGTTCAGGCTGGGATCGATCTTCTGGGTCATGGCCACTCCTCTATCCGCGCACGTACCCGCAGCCTCTTCGGCCATGCACAGAAAGTTCCTAGCTTCTTGCTCAGGTCATTATGCTCCGAGTTTTCTGCACAGAGCTGAATGAACCTATCGGAAGCGAACGGAGTGTCACACTCACGCGCAGAGAGGCGCCTCGACCTGCGCGGTAGGGCCGTCTCTGCTTGCATAACGTCACAGCTCTCGCCTTGGATCCCGAACAACCCGCCTTTCTCGCGCAGTTGGCGTGCAGGGGCGCGCGGAGGGGGCGCGCGCTTTGATGTGAGCCCCTTCGTGTGCGCCGGCGCATCCGCTGCGCTCTCCGGCGATCGCCGTCCACCGCCTCCGCGGTGAACAGGCGGCACGGCTTGGAAGAAGAGGGGACCGGAGGCGGCGCCTGGGGGAGCGATACCCGGAGGAGCGATACCAGGAAGGGCGATGCCTCGATGCCTGCATCAGCGGTGCGGCCGATCCGCGGGCTCCGGTGTCCTGCTGCCCCGGCGCCCGGCAGGTAGCCCTTGCCGGACGGCATCCATCCCACATGTGGCGGGCATCACGCCGGGGGGAAAACCTGCGGCCCGGCCCGGGCGTCTAGCCGGTGTGAGATCAATCAGGAAGGCGCCGCGCGCGCCGGACGAGGAGCGTCTCGTCCGGCTGGTGGCCAGGGGCGACCGCGCGGCGTTCGAGGAGCTGTACCGGCGCACCGCGCCATGGATGGCGCTGCGGTTGCGCCGTCGCTGCGCCGACGAACAGATCGTCGCCGAGGTCATGCAGGAGACCTATCTGGCGGTGTGGCGCGCGGCGGGCGCGTTCGCGGGGTCCGCGGCGGGCGGGTCGGCCGCCGGATGGCTGTGGACGATCGCGGCACGCCGCCTCGTGGACGCCTTCCGGCGCAGGGCCCACCACGCCGAGCCGCCGGCGGCCGCCGCTCTCCCCGACACGGCGCCCGCCGCCGAGGAGGAGGCGCTCGCGACGACCGTCGGCGGTGACGTCGGCGACGCGCTGCGGCGCCTCGCGCCGGAACTCAGCCAGGTACTGCAGGCCCTGGTGCTCGACGGGCTGTCCGTCCGGGAGACCTCGGTGCTGCTCGGTTTACCCGAGGGCACGGTCAAGACCCGTGCCCGCCGGGCCCGGATCGCGATGCGGGAGGCGATGGAATGAGCGTGGAACACGCGTCGACGCGGATCATCGACGGTTACGCGCGCGGCGACACGGACATCGCCGCCGACGAGGTGTGGGCCCTGGAGGCCCATCTGGAGGCGTGCGGGGTGTGCCGTGACCGGCTGTCGGCCGCCGTCACCACCGTGGCGCCCGCCGTGGCGGTGCTGGTCGGCGCCGTGTGGTCCGACCTCGAACCCCAACTGACCGCCACCGCAGCGGTGCCACGCGGACGACGCTGGTCGGCGCGGCTGTCGAGGTGGATGACGCCCACGATGGCGCCGTGGCTGGCCATGGTCGTGAGCGTGACACTGCTCGCGCTCCTGCTCGACCTGGTCGACACCGGATTCGGCGAGGTGTCGCTGGTGCTGCTGTTCGCCCCGATCCTGCCCGTCCTCGGTGTCGCGGCGTCATGGTCGCGCGGCCTGGACCCGGCGTACGAACTGACCGCCTCCGCGCCGAGGGTGGGACTGTACCTGGTGCTGCGGCGCACCGCGTCCGTGCTCGCCGTGGTAGTCCCCGCGCTGCTGGTGGCCGGATGGGTGACCGGTGTGACGGCCGCGCAGTGGCTGCTGCCCTGTCTGGCCTTCACCTCGACGACCCTGGCGCTCGGCGGCGTCGTCGGCGTGACCCGCGCCGCCGTAGCGCTGGCGGCGGTCTGGGTCGCCGCGGTCGTGGCGCCGACCGTGGCCACCAGCCGTACGGCCGTGGCCCTGCAGGCGGGCAGCCTGCCCGTGTGGGGACTGGTCCTCGCGCTCGGCACGGCTGTCGTGATCGCACGCAGGGGCACGTACGCCGTCTTGGGAGTCCATCGATGACGATCGGAAAGGAACACGACACTATGCCCGCGGTAGACGCGGCCGACATCGCACCAACGACCTACGCCTGGCAGATCAAGGCCACCGGGCTGAAGGTGAGGGTCGGCAGGAACCGGATGGCCGTCGACGGGCTCGACCTGTCGCTGGGCACCGGCGTACACGGACTCCTCGGCCCCAACGGGGCGGGCAAGACCACCCTCATCCGGACTCTGGCCACGGTACTGCGCCCCACCGAGGGCAGCCTGGAGCTGCTCGGGGAGTCCGTGTGCGGCACGGGCGAGCACCGGGCGGTGCGCCGCCGGATCGGCTACCTGCCGCAGGAGTTCGGCTACTACAAGCGCTTCACGGTGCGCGAGTTCGTCGAGTACATGGCCTGGTTGAAGGAGGTGCCCAAGGCGGACATCCCCGCCGCTGTGCAGCGCGCCGTGGAGAGGGTGGGTCTGGCGGATCGTGCCGACGAGAAGATGAAGGCTCTGTCGGGCGGCATGGTGCGCAGGGTCGGCATCGCCCAGGCCATCGTCAACGACCCGACGATCCTGCTGCTGGACGAGCCGACGGTCGGCCTGGACCCGGCGCAGCGGCTGCGCTTCCGTGAGCTGCTGCAGGAGTTGGGCACAGACACCTGCGTGCTCGTCTCGACCCATCTGGTGGAGGACGTCGCCGTCGCCTGCACCAACGTGGTGCTCTTCGCCGAGGGGCGGCTGGTCTTCCAGGGCCCTCCCGACGAACTGGCCTCGGTGGGCGGCCCCGAACACGTGGGGGACAGCCCGCTGGAGCGCGGCTACTCGGCTCTGCTGCTCAACCCCGAGCAGGGGAGCGGCACATGGTGAACAGGGTGAACATGCGTGTCCTGCGTATCGAGTTGAAGCGTTCCGTCGCCCCGTGGGCCGGCGCCGCGGTGCTGGCGACGGCTCTGGCGTTCCTGTACCTGATCTCCGGATCGTGGTGGACCGGCACCAACGCGTGGACGGCCCAGTGGACGTCCATGGCCCTGTGGACCCGCTCGGTGTTGTTCTACCTGTGGCCGCTCGTCGTGGGGCTCGGTGCGCTTCAGGGCCTGCGCGACCACCGCTCGAAGATGTCCGAGCTGCTGACGAGCACGTCACGGCCCGCGCGGCACCGCGCGGCCACGCTGGCCGGCATGATGGCGATCACGCTGAGCGCGGCCTTCGCGCTCCTCGTCCTCGTGGGCGCGGTTCAGGTGGTCGCCAACACCGGGTACACGCACCTCAGGTGGCTGCCGATCTCGCTGGTCGGGGCACTCTCTCTCGTCGCGGGAGCCGTGCTGGGCATGGGGGCCGCGCGGGCCCTGCCGTCCGTGCTCGTCCCGCCCGCGCTGACCATGGGCGCCTTCGTGTTCACCGTCCTCATGCAGATGTCGTTGGGCCGGACGGAGACGACCACGGCGACGGGGCTCCCGAGCACGGAGCCGAACCGGGTCTCCCTGCTGTCACCGGCGGTGCAGGACGTGCGCGACGCACTCGTCACGCTCTCCGCCTCGGTACACGTCGGGCAGACGGTCTGGCTGCTCGCCATGACCGCGACCGGCTTCGCGCTGATGGTCGCCGCGACCCCGCGCGCCCGGCTGATCGCCCTGACGCCCGTCCTGGCGGGCGCGGTGATCGCCCTGCTCGTCCTTCCCTCCGATCCGCGCCGGATATACGTCCTGGACGAGGCCGCCGCGGAGCTGGTGTGCGACGGCCCGGTGTGCGTGACGAAGACGCAGCAGGCGCGACTCGCCGACCTCGCGGGTCCCGGCAAGGAGGCGCTGCGCCTGCTGCATGACGCCTTGGGCGGCCAGGCGCCGGTCTCGGTCCGGGAGAACGCCACCGTACTGCCGGAAGGCTCCACGCCGCGGTGGTCCCGCGAGACCCTGCTCTTCGACTTCGACGACGACCTCATCGCCGCCGAGAGGGGCGACGGGCTGACCCGGGCCCTGATCGCCAAAGGCATGGTGCCAGGGTGTTCCCCCGTCGGTTGGAGCAGCTTCGGGACGGACGAATTCGCGCAGACCGTCGCGGCGGCCTGGGTTCTCGGGGACCTCGAGTCGCTTCCCGCCACCTTGCCGGCAGGTCTGCGCCGCGAGGTCGACGCCGAGACCCGCCCGGTGTGGAAGGAACTCAAGGCGCGGCCTCGGGCCGAGCAGCTCTCGCGGATCGTCGCGATGCACGCCGCCGCGCTCTCCTGCAAGGGCGACGCGTTCGACGCACTGAAAGGCGGTGCGTCCCGCTGAGATGGCTGACGCTGTACGCGCGCTCGCGTCAGGTACCCGCGTCGCTCGCCGCGGTGGTGATCAGCGCGGTGGCGGTGTGGGCACTCGCCCGGGACGGCGGCGGGGGGCCCGGTGATCCGCGGCTGCCCGTGCTCGTCCTCGCTGCGGGGGCGATGGCGGCCTCGATCGGGCTCAGCGGGCAGGACCTCGCGCTGGACCGGACAGCTGCGATCCGCTGGGCGCCCCGCAGAGCGGCGCACGTGCTGCTCTGCGGAGCGGTCGTCGGCACGGTGCTGCTGACGGTGCAGACGATGGGCCAGGACATGGCCACCACCGCGTTCGTCGTCCGGGACACCGCGGGCCTGATGGGACTCGTCGCCCTGGGCGCGGCGCTCTGGGGCGGCCAGTACGCCTGGACGCCGCCGTTCGCCTGGCTCTCGTTCTCGTTCTTCGCCCCGCCCCCGACAGGAGCGCCGACGCGGGTGCCGATGCAGGTGGCGAGCTGGATGCTGCTGCGGCCCGGCACGGCGGCGGGCACCTGGACGGCCCTGGTCCTCGCGGTTGCCGGCACCGCGGCCTACGCCGTCGCGGGACCGAGACGGTGACGATCGCAGAGCACTCGCGCGCCAGGTGGAACCGCGTGGGTTCCCCCAGGCCGCGCCGGACCGGTACGGCCGCCCGCGTGTACGGCGGCGACAGTGCCCGTCCGGTCCATCTGGCCCGTCCGGCCCGTCCGGCGGCGGGCGTTGCCCGGCTGCCGAAGGACGGGAGCCGGGCAACGCCGGGTGTGATGGCCGGGCGGGAGGATCGGGTCAGCGGGTGTAGGTGGTCCGCTGTTCCTTGAGCGAGGCGCAGTTGGAGCCGATCACCGATACATAGGTGTTGGCGATGCCGCCGCCCCAGTCGACGCAGTGGCCCTTGCCGATGACGTAGGAGGGGCCTGCGTACGAGGTGTAGCGCCCGTAGTCGTCGTCCCCTTCGTTGGTGTCGGGGACGTAGATCCAGGCGGACATGTCCACGGCGTTGCCCGGGTTGTTGCGGATGGTGACGACGCAGTTGTTGCCGTTGGTGGAGTTGTACGCCAGGTAGACGGTGCCCAGCGAGCCGACGGCGGCGGAGTTCACGGTCTTGTAGCCGCTTCCGCAGACCTTCTGCGGGGTGGTGTTGGGTGCGGCCGAGGCCGGCGCAGCCAGGGCGGTCGTGGCCCCCAACGACAGAGCCGCCAGCGTGGCGGCGCCCACCATGGAGTGAATGAAACGCATATTTCCCCCTTGTGACTCTAGGAGTTGGTTGCTCCCGTCTTATGTGACGGATGGAGCATTCCGATGGTTGTGCCGTAGTTACCGGTGCTTTCAGCCATAACTAGCGGTGCAGTTGGCCGAGTTGGGACGCAACCCGGGACGCCGACGCGATGTGTGCCGGGTTGGGCCGCATGGGCGCACGGTCGGCCTGGCGGCGATCTCGTAGGGCCGCGCGGGTTCCCGAGCCCGCAGGGGTGGCGCGTGGGTCCTCCACGCGGTTGGCGGTTGCTCGGCCGGCTCGCGTTGTTCGTTACGGTGTGTTGGTGAAGGAGCGGCGGTAGGAGCGGGGCGGCACTCCCCGGCGGCGCACGAACTGTTCGCGCAGGACGGCCGCGCTGCCGTATCCGACGCGGCGGGCGATCCCACCGTCTCCTACATATCCGACGCCGGCCGCCATGTGATCTTCGACCCGGGCATGGTGGCGAGTCGCGACCATATCCTCGCTCCACTAGCGAAGTTGGGGCTCGGCCCCGAGGACATCACCGATGTCGTACTCAGCCATCACCACCCGGACAACACCATGAACGTGGGCCTGTTCGGACAGGCCCGGGTGCACGACCACAAGGTGGAGTACCTCGGCGACCAGTGGAGCAACCGGGACGCGGAGGGTTACGAACTCACCCCGTCGCTACGGCTGATCCGCACCCCGGGCCACAGCGCGGAGGACATCACACTGCTGGCGGGCACGGAGTCGGGCGTGGTCGCCTTCGCCGGTGATCTGTGGTGGCACGCGGACGGTCCGGCGGACGACCCGGTAGCCCCCGACCGTGAGGTGTTGCGTGCCTCCCGACTCCGGGTGCTGACGGCCGCGGACCTGATCGTGCCCGGCCACGGCGGCCCGTTCAAGGCCGACGCCAACACGCCACGCTAGTGCTCTGACCGGGAAGGTTCACCGGGTTGCCGTGCGCGGTGCGGGCCTGCGGGTGGTTGGAGGTGACGACATCCGATCCGGCGCGGGGAGACGCGGTGGCGTTCGTCGTCTTCGCGGCAGCCATCGCCCACGGCTCATGCGCTCGTTGGAGTTGGCGGTGCGAGCCCGTTTCGCGGCGCCCTCTTGCCAGTCCCGAGCACTCGAGCTCCGGGCAAGGCAGCGGCGGACAGCCGGGCCGCCGATCAGCTGACATCCGCGGCGATGATCCGGGCGCACTCCATCGACTCGGCATGCGCGGTGTCCACCTCCAGGTCGTAGACCATGCCCCGGTGGACCACATCCGCCTGGGACGCCGCCATCCCGATGACCCGATCGCCTCGTGCGACCTCACGGCCTGCGGCAACCGCACTGTCACACCGGACGCCGACCCACAGAACCCGCAGTTCGCCCAGAGCCTTCTGCCATCGCTTCTGCGAGTCCACTCCGCCGAGGAAGACCTCGTCGACGATGACCCGGGCACCCGCACGGGCCATCGCGGCGACCCCCGCGATCCACGCCGCTTCCAGCGTCCGGAACTCCGGCCCGACGATCACCTCGCCGTCCGGAGCGAACTCGATCGCGGCATCCGATGCCCGCATGGACGCGGGCAACGCCTCAACGAGCGTGTCCGTCCCAAGGGCCAGCCACGGATCCGGCAGGACCGCCTGCAGACACCGCGCGATCCCGGACTTCCCCGAGCTGGAACCACCGTTGAGAACGATCACCTGAGTCATCACCGCGCCACAGTAGAGGCACCAC
Source organism: Streptomyces sp. NPDC102259 (assembly GCF_044766465.1). Lineage (NCBI taxonomy): Bacteria > Bacillati > Actinomycetota > Actinomycetes > Kitasatosporales > Streptomycetaceae > Streptomyces > Streptomyces sp. NPDC102259. The sequence continues at coordinate 66,157 of NZ_JBIWMA010000015.1, forward strand.
GGCAAGGCCCACACCGGATTTCCAGAGAATCAACTTTGTGAGCAGGCCAGTTGCCGCGGCAGCCGCCACAACAGGTCCCGCAGGTCAGCGACATCGTCCCGTATACAGCGCAGCGTCTCGGTCGCCACGGTGTCAACCCGTCAGATACGCAATCTCATTCTGCACAGTGGAAGCTGTGAGTCCATGCCGGACCGGTTGTTGCTCCTGCTCGTCCGACACAACATCAGGTGACTCATCCGCAGGCGGGCCGGACGCGGCCGCTTTGAGCGTGCGGTGTTCACCCCCTTTTCCTTTCCGGCAGGGAGACCCTGTGAGTTCGCAAGACGTCCCTCACCCGTCCCGTTCCTCCGCGTTCGGCCGTCGTGGCTTCCTCGGCCGTTCCGCCGGTGTCGCTGCGGGTGCCACCTTGCTGGGCGGCCTGGAGGCCGCTCCCGCGTCGGCCACGTCCCACAGCGATGCCGGGCGGCCGGTGAGAACGCGGTCCGGGCTGGTCACCGGCGTCCCGGCGGCCCTCGACGGTGTCACCGTCTACAAAGGCATCCCCTACGCCGCCTCCACGGCCGGCGAGAACCGCTGGCGCGCGCCGCAGCCGGCGCCGTCCTGGCAGGGCGTCCGCAAGGCGGACGTCTGGGGCGCGGCCTGCCCGCAACCCGTCACGGGCATCGCGGCCGACAAGGTCCCGCCGCTGAGCGAGGACTGCTTGAACCTCAACATCTGGACCGGAGCAGCCGGTTCGGGTGAACGCCGTCCCGTCTTCCTCTGGATCTACGGCGGTCGCAACAGCGCCATGTGGGCCTCGCAGCCCGTCTACGACGGGGCCAACCTGGCGGACAAGGGCGTGGTCGTCGTCACCTTCAACCACCGGGTCGGCGCCTTCGGCAACCTCGCCCATCCCGAGCTGAGCGCGGAGTCCGGGCACGGTGCCTCCGGCAACTACGGTGTCATGGACACCGTCGCGGCGCTGCAGTGGATACGGCGCAACATCGCCGCGTTCGGCGGTGATCCGGACCGGGTGACCATCGGCGGCTGGTCGCACGGCTCGTCGTTCGTCAACATCCTGATGATCTCGAAGCTGGCCCGGGGTCTGTACCACCGGGCGCTGCTGTCGGCCGGCGTGCAGTACACGAAGGACCCCGCCCTGGGTCGGGTGGCGGGCGGCTACGACACACTGGCGACCGCCGAGGCGAACGGCACCGCCTTCGCCGCGTACATGGAAGCCTCCACTCTGGCCGACCTGCGGGCGCTGACCGCGGACGAGATCGTGACCAGGGTCTACGCGCCCGGCGCCCCAGCGGTCGGAACCGACTTCGGCAACGTTCTGGACGGATACGTGCTGCCCACGACGTACACCGGTGCCATGGAGTCCGGCAGCGAGGCCGATGTGCCGGTGCTCACCGGCAACAACAAGGACGAGAACGGCGCGTCGCCGACGCTGTCCATGACGGTCGCCCAGTTCACGGCATACGCCGAGACGACGTTCGGCGACGAAGCGGCTGATTTCCTCGCCCTCTATCCGGCGGCCACCGACGCGGAGGCGGCGGCGCAGTACAACAACTACGCCCGCGACGAGGAGCGCGTCTCCACCTTCCTGTGGGGCACGCAGTTCAAGGACACCGCCCAGAACCGCAGCCCGGTCTACAACTACTGGTTCACGCGGGTGCCCCCGGGACAGGACACCACCAACCCGATCGAACCCACGGCCGGCGCCGGCGCCTACCACGGTGCCGAGAAGTACTACCTCTTCGGCAACCTGTACGGCACCGACCGACCCTGGACGGCGCAGGATCACGAGATCGCCGACACCTTCTCCTCCTTCGTGGCCAACTTCACGGCGACCGGCAACCCCAACAGCCACGTCGCCCATGGCAGCCGTGCCCTGCCGTCCTGGCCGGCGCTCCGCACCGGGAAGCCGCTGGCGATGGAGATCGGCGACCATGTCGCGACCCTCCCGGCCGCGGACAGCGAGGCCAAGTACACCTTCCTGAAGAGCTACCTGAAGTCGCAGGCGACCGCGTACTGACCCCGCGCGCCGCCACCGTGTGTCGCCTGTTCCGGACAGCGGCACACGGCGGCGGGTCAGCGATGGCGGATGGCGACGCAGTCGGGTTGGGGCACGGGCACGGAGGTGCCGGTGTACGTCACATGAACACGCTTGTGTCAGATGCTCGCTCCTCCGGCCTGATCCAGCCCGACGGCCACGGCTGATCGACATCCGCGACAACCTGATCGCCCGGATCGCCGAGGCGGAGCGGGAAGATGGCTGGGCGAAGTCGAGGGCCTCCAGGTCAGCCTCGACGGCGCGCAGGACCAGCTTGACCGGCTCGATGCCGAAGCAGCCCGCCGATCCCTCGCAGCCGATCTCGGCATGCCTGTCTCCGCCGGCATCGCCAACCGCACCAGCAGTACATCGACGGTCGAGCACCACCGCTGAAATCCATGGTCGTCGCCATGAAGCCGAACTGTCTACGCTCCAATCCATGCGAACCGTCTTCGTGTTTCCCGCAGGTGAGCGAGCTGAGATCGTCGCCTCGCTCGATCGGCATCTGCCCGAGCAGCGCAAGCCGTGGACTCTGGACGGCAACCTCTACATCGACATCGACGATGAGCAGACCGGCCACCTCTTCTCCGACTGGGATCCCGAGGATGTGGCGATCCTCGAAGCGGCCATCGGACATCACCCCACTTGGGCGGTGCAGATCGACATCTCCGGGCGGATCGACGGCACCACAGAGGTTCAGCAAATGATCGGGCTGCTGCTTGAGCATGGAGGCGTGGCAATCAACCCTCTACACTCACCCAAACCGCCCCTGAACAGGGAAAACGTCAAAGTGCTGCTGGAGTACTAGTACTCCAGCTGTACATCGTGATCAGGCGTCAGGCGTCAACCGCCAGGCGTCGAAGCGGTGGCGGGCGGCCTCGATGTGGCCGAAGTACCGGTGGGTCCAGTCACACATTCCGTCGACGGTTGCGCGTAGGCCTTGGCCCGGCTCTGTGAGGGTGTATTCGACACGCGGCGGGACGGTGGGGTGCACGTTGCGCTCGACCAGGCCGTTGCGCTCGAGCATGCGCAGGTTCTGAGTGAGCATCTTGTGGCTGATGCCCTCGATCTGGTTCCGCAGCTCGCTGAATCGCAGGGTGCGCTCACCGAGAGTCTCGATGATCAGGAACGCCCACTTGTTGGCGACGTCGGAGAAGATCTCTCGCGCCAATGAGTCCGCGCGCCTGAGGTCCGCTTCCTCGGATCGGCCCTTGACCTGTTTGGTCACCATCAGGTTCCCCAGTCACTGAAAAGTGCGTTCTTCCATGTCAGCGACCACTCTCTTACGGTTCCTGAGTAACCACAAGAGACCACGAGGGTCTGGAGTGACGAGCACGGGCCCACGATGCCCGGACAAGGAGGCGGACGGCATGGCCATCACCCTGGTGAACCCCAGCGGATTGCCCGAGATCGGTGTCTACCGGCAGGTCTCGATCGCAACTGGGTCAAAGCTGGTCTTCATCGCCGGGCAGGTCGCCTGGGACGCCGAGGGGAACACGGTCGGCGAAGGCGACCTCGCCGCGCAGGTCGAGCAGTGCTATCTCAACATTGGCACCGCCCTGGCCGAGGCCGGCGGCTCCTTCGACGACGTGGCAAAACTGATCTTCTACGTTGTCGACTGGACTCCCGACAAGATGCCCCCGCTCCTGGAGGGGATCTCCCGGGCGGCCGCAAAGCTGGGAACCACCCCGGTCCCGCCGGCCACGCTGCTGGGCGTTGCGGCACTGGACGTTCCCGACCATCTGGTCGAGATCGAAGCCACCGCGGTCCTCGCCTGAACAGATGCCGCCGGTGGTAGGCCGACTCGGGACCGGGCCTGATGACGTCGCCGCCAGTCGGACCAGCCGAGCCAGTGGGCGGCGTCGTGCACGGGTCGGACGACGAGGGCGACGAACAGGCGCTGGATCTCGTTGCAGGTGAGCGGGATCAGCTCCTCCGGGGCGGGGTGCCGGGCGTGTTCGTCGGCGCGGACGGCAGCGAGGAAGGCGTGGGCGAGCATGCTAGACCGCGACCTGGGAGTTCTCGATTCTTCCGGCGGTGCCGGTGTATTGGCGCTGAACGCCGACAGTATGGACGCCCTCCTTCACGTCCCCGGTCTCGTCGACCACCAGCACGGCCTGCTCGTCATTGAGATGGTCCACGACGAAGTCGCGGACATCGTCGCGTACGCCGTCGGCATCCCAGGCGGCCCGGCACAGCAGATGCTGCATCCCGTGTGGGGACTTCTCCCCGGCCCACTCGGCGATCGTCCAGCACGGCTCGATTTTGTCAGGGTCGGTGATGTCGTCCAGGACAACCAGCCACTTGCCGATACGCGCGCAGCAAGTCACGTTGCTCAAGTCACGTTGTTGTGGGGGAGTGCATCGGGGGGAACTGCCTTACACCTGGGCGAGAGGTGCGACCGGGACGGTGGCGCCGAGCGCGGCGCTCTGCAACGCCGTGATGCGTTCGATGACGAGCCCCAACAGCACGGCCGCCGCGATCATGAGCGTCTCGGCCACCACGAGGAAGGCCATCGATCCCGGCGCCACCCGACTCCCCACCACGAGCACCACCGCGTGCGCGATCCACGCGATCCACCACAGGTTCACCAGTGTCGTGTCTCGCTTCTGCTCCCACGACGCGGAGCTCGCGCGCCCGATGTCGAGGACGAACTGGCGCGGGACAAAGAAGTTGACCACCGGTATGAACCACGCGCCAATCGTCCAGCCCCGACTGGGAACCGAGGCCCCGGGGGACAGCTTCTCGGCGTTGCTCCGGGACCGGACGAGCCACACCAGGAACAGCGCGATCGCAAGAGTCATCAGGTCGACAAAGACCATGGAGATGAAGCCCGACTTGTGCAGGGACGCATCCGTGTGGCGCAGGTAGTGATCCCGGACGGCCGCCGCGCGGAACGCGTCCGCCACGGCGGCCACCGCTATCGCCGCCTGCGCGGAGCGGGCAGTGATCCAGGGAGCTTTGCGGGCGGTGCTCGTCATCGACTTCGGCCTGTCTCGGAAGGCGTGTGTGGCCGCAGCGGACGCGCTGGGGCGGAGCGATCATAGGGTCTATACGCTGAACGTGTGTACGGCTTTCGGGGTCGTCGGTTGCGGGGGTGCATGTCCCCGACGGCAGATGGCTGGACGCGCACGCGGATTGGCTGCGGGAACCGGCCTGCACTACGCCGATAACCGCAAGGCAGGTCGGTGGTGGCGCCTGGCTCGCCCAGTGGTCTGCCGCCGCTGCCCGATGCTGAGCGGCACCGGGTCTGGAACGGGCACGGGGGCCGCGGGCTACCCGGTCCTGCGACCAGAAGCCGACGGAGTCCGCGGCCGCAGGCGTTCGCCCTGCGGCCCGAACAAGATCAGGTACTCGACCGGTCCGCCGGCGCCGGCGTTCGCCACCCCGTGCGGGGTGCGGGTGTCGAACTCGGCGACGTCCCCAGCGGCCAGGACAAGATCCTGATTGCCGAGCGCGAGCCACAGTCGCCCGTACAGGACACACAGCCACTCGTAGCCCTCGTGGGAGACCTGCCGGGGCCGCGCGGGCGGATCCGCGACGGCGGGCAGCACATGCTTGTGGGCGTGCAAGCCGCCGACGTACCGGGTGAGCGGCACCACCGCCTTGTCGTCGCCGAAGCTCAGCGGAGCCGAGGCGCGCGGCTCGGCCGCCGGGGCGGGTGCGGTGCCGGCCAGCTCGTCCAGGGAGACGCCGTACTCCTTCGCCAACCGCAGCACCACCTCCAGGGTGGGCTTGCGTCGGCCGGTCTCGATCCGCGACAGCGTGCTCGGCGAGATGCCCGTCGCACAGCTGACCCCGGCGAGCGTCGCGCCATGCCGCTCGCGCGCGGCCCGCAGCCGGGGCCCCATCGCAGTCAGCGTGCCGTCCACGTCGTCGACTGCCACCTCTCCCGCTCCTTCCCGCCGTGCCGCTCCACCGCCCTGTCCTGCAAGTTTGCCAGAACGGCAAGGCTGATCGCGTCGGACAGGTGCCGCGCCGCATGATCGATGGGTAGCCGCGTCCGCCGCGAACCGAGGAGAAGCCCATGCAGCCCGAGCCGACCGCCGAGCTCCGCCATCGCACCGTCGAGACCCCGGCCGGGCGCCTGCATGTCGTCGAGCAGGGCACCGGCCCGCTGGTCCTGCTCGTGCACGGCTTCCCCGAGTCCTGGTACTCCTGGCGCCGCCAACTCCCGGCTCTCGCCGTGGCCGGCTACCGGGCGGTGGCGATCGACGTGCGCGGCTACGGCCGCTCCTCCAAGCCCGCAACGACCGAGGCCTACCGAATGCTCGACCTGGTGCAGGACAACGTCGCCGTAGTGCGCGCCCTCGGCGAGGAGAGCGCGGTGGTCATCGGCCACGACTGGGGATCCAACATCGCCGCCTCCTCCGCCCTGCTCCGCCCCGAGGTCTTCCGCGCCGTCGGCCTGCTGAGCGTCCCCTACGCGCCGCCGGGCGGCCCGCGCCCCACCGACGTCTTCGGCCAGATCGGCGGCCCTGAGCAGGAGTTCTACGTCTCCTACTTTCAGGAGCCCGGCCGTGCGGAGGAGGAGATCGAGTCCGACGTCCGGGGCTGGCTCGCCGGCTTCTACGCTGCGCTGTCCGCCGACACCATGCCCGCCCAGGACGAGCCCGACCCGCACTTCGTCGCCCACGGCGGCCGACTGCGCGACCGCTTCCCCGCCGGCCCGCTCCCGGCCTGGCTGAGCGAGGAGGACCTCGACGTCTACGCCGCGGAGTTCGAGCGCACCGGCCTGACAGGTGCACTCAACCGCTACCGCAACATGGACCGTGACTGGGAGGACCTGGCCCCGCACCGTGGCACCCCGATCAAGCAACCGTCCCTGTTCATCGGCGGCACCCTGGACGCCTCCACCACCTGGATGGCCGACGCCATCGACGCCTACCCCTCCACCCTCCCTGCCCTGTCGGCCTCCCACCTGCTGGAAGGCTGCGGCCACTGGATCCAGCAGGAACGCCCCGACGAGGTCAACCGCCTTCTGACGGACTGGCTCACCGCCCTTCAGGTCTGAACACCTGGCGTGCCTCCAGCCAGCCCGGTCACTGCGTCGGCTCGGGGCGGCGACGCCTGCCTTGCTCGGTTTCCACGGCACCTGCGTCTTTTGCTGACGCAGATTGTGCATGAGCGGCGCGACTACGTGGTGTGCAGGGGTTCCTTGAAGGACTTACGGAACACCGGCCCGGCGAAGGGAATGATCGAGGACATCATCTTTGACTTGAACGAGGTGGGGTGCCGTTCCAGTCTGACGTCGACGCGGGTGCCGTTGTCCGTGGGAGTCAGCTGGAACTGCCAGCCCCCCGAGCCGAAGGGCACCGAGTCACGAGTGGTGACGGTGACCCTGTTCGTCGGGGGGTCCCATTCGTAGCGTGCACGCTCCCACGACTTGTCGTTTCCCTCGGTCACCTCCGCCCAGGTATCGCCCCGCTCGTGGACCTGGAAGTGCTCGGCATCGATGGAGGGCCACTCCTCGACACGTGACGGATTGAAGTTCGTCAGCACGTCCATCACCTCGTCCGGGCTCATCGAGGAGTTCACGTGGAAGTGTAGGGATGGCATGACCGACTCCCTGGTTCGAGATGACTGTTGTCTGTCAGTGGCCTTGGTACGCGGTCTCCCGGGATGCCTGGCTCGTTTCGCCGACGCCGGTTCGCACACCCGTCCCCGCGAAGGCGCGGTGCCTTGGCCTCGTAGGGCCTACTGCCTACTGAGCAGGCTCAGTGACGTAACCGCTCCACCTTTCAGAGTGCGCCTCTGCCCAGCACTGCGCACCAGCAGGTCCTGGCCCGCACCCGTGTGATCGTGTCCGGGACGGAGGTGTTCTCGCGGACTGAAGAAGGGCGCGCATCGCCGCAAGCGACCGGATTTCCGCGACCGGCCGCGAAGCCCGGTCGGAACCGTGGAATACGGCAGCTCTACCGACGCAGAACACACCGGGCACGCCGGTTTCAAAGGGCAGCGGCGTGCGATGGCCCGCCGGGAGGGCGACGTCCCGTCCGGTCAGCAGGAAGCCGTCGGAGCCGCCGGCTGACGGAGAGGGCCGACGGCCAGGATGGTTTGCGCGGCGATTCGGGCCACGCGCTCGGCAGGCTGGCCTGGCCGAACACCTCTGGGGCTCCGCGCCGACAGGCGTGTTCGTGGGCTCACGATGCTTGGACGATGGTCCAGAAGCAACGCCCCCATCAGCATGGAGCCGTGGCGAGCATGGGCGTAGGCCGTGGCTGGCTGGCTGGCAGGTGGCTGTGGCCGTGGCTACGGCTGCGGCTGCGGCTTACGGTCTCTGGCCGACGGCGCCGGTGCCGAGTCGGGTGAGCAGCCAGAAGGTGATGGCGGTGCCGGTGCCGTAGGCGACGTGCGCGCCGAAATCCCAGGCCACGATCTTGGTGTCGTACTGCCAGATCGGCTTGTAGAGCCCTGCGACCGGCAAGGCGACGTAGTCACCGGCGAACACCGCGGCACCGAAAGGCACGCCGTACACGGGGGAGGGCCTGGGCAGCGATCCGGCCACGATGCCGTAGACCGCGCCCGCCACTGATCCGTAGGCCCAGTGAGCGGCGGTGCTCGTGAGCCAGGCGGAACCATCAGGGAGCCGGCGCTGGGTGAAGCCCTCGATCAGCCGCTTCGCCACCTGTCCTGGATCAGGGGCCTTCTCCCAGCTCTCGACCGGCGCGAATTCCCAGGCGAGCGGGCTGTCCGTCCCGCCTGCGCGACAGTACTTCAGGTAATGGACGGCATCCAGGCACACCGTTCCCGCCGCCCCGGCCAACAGGCCGGCCGTAACCGCCGCGAGTGGGGTCAGCGGGTTCCTTCGGGAGCGCATGACGCAATCTCCTCATCGGTCAGGGCCGGGAAGGCTGATGTTCTTCAGCGCCTGGACTGCGGTTGGCGGCATTGGGCCCGCATCGAGTATCCGGCGGTTGGAACATGCGCGCACGAGGAGAACGTCCCCGGGTGCAGGCGGTGAGGGACCTGCGGCGGGCGGTCCTGAGCGGTACTGCGGAAGCACCTCACCGAAGGAGGCCCATCTGCCGAACCGCGTATCCACCGAGACGACCTGAATGGGCGAGCCCATTCGCTCATCTGCTTCGCCGTGCATGCACGTTCGGCGCGCGCTGGACAGGCTGACGTGCGTCCCGCCCGTCCTTCAAAGGAGAAGCGGCTATGACGTTGTCCCCTGCGGCGCCGCCTCGACGGCGCCCAACACGCACCGCCGTCGCCGACGAGGGGCCCGCGGCCCCGGGCAGCGACCATCACTCTGCCGTCGTGATGATCTCCCACCCCGACCCCATCGCTGACCCCATTCGCGCGTCCCTGTGATCACCATCGCCAAGGTGCGCGGCCGTGCCCGCGGCGGCGGCAACGAACTCGCGCTGGCCTGTGACATGACTTTCGCTTCGCGTGAGAACGCGGTCTTCGGCCAGTTCGAGTGCGGGACCGGCGCCCTGCCCGGCGCGGGCGGCATCCAGCACTTGACCCGTCGGCTCGGCCGTACCCGCGCCATCGAAGCCCTCGCCGGAGCGGACGATTTCGACGCCGACCTCGCCGAACGCTATGGCTGGATCAACCGCGCCCTGCCCGACGTCGAACTGGACGGCTTCGTCGAGCGGATCGCCAAACGCATCGCCGGCTTCCCACCCAAGGGGATCCAAGCCGCCAAGCGCGCGATCAACGACCTCACGCTGGCGAAGCCCGCGGATATCCGCTCCGACGCCGCCACGTTTCAGGGCCTGATCACCCTGCCCGAAACCCGCGAGCGCCTTGACTACCTGGCTGACCGGGGTCTCCAGCGTATGGGGAGATCGAACGGGATCTGGGCAAGGCCGTGTCGGAGTACCGCCGTGGACATGGCATCCCGGCCAGCAGGCTGCCCATACATGGCCGACGTGCCGGAAGTGCCCGTGCTGCCCGTTGCGGCCGCTGACGAGTGAGCAAGCGGCTCGCGCAGTCTCCGCACGTACACCCTGAGCGCCCTCATGGGCGGGCATCTCGCAGGCCATCTGCGGCCGGGGTCCGTTCCCGGCCGTGGATGGCGCGGGATTGCGGGTTACGGCGTCCGTGCCGCTGCACGGCAGTGAACTGCCCGGCATGGTCGACCAAGAGCTCGCCGAAGGTGAAGGAAGGGAAAGGAGAAGGCCCTCACGCTCCAGGGGGTGAGGGCCTCCTCCGCGTCGTGGCAGGTCAGCTGTGTGCGCCCCACCAGACCCACGCCGTGCGGTCGATGCCGCCTTCGCCGATGTAATTGGTGGTGTAGACGGCGTTACCGTTGTCCGAGGTGCGAAGAAACACCCCGGTTCCGTTGATGAAGTCGCATTCGAGGTAGTTGCCGTCGCCGCTCCACCACTGCCCGGGGGCGTTCCCGCAACCGCTCATCCAGACAGCGTTGGTCGCGGTCTTGCTGTCCGTGGTGAGGCACATGCCGTTGGCCTTGCTCACCAGTCGGCGGAACACCGTGCCGTCGTAGTTACGGGTGTAGGAATCCACACCCCAGCGCCAATTCCGGGTGGAGAGCGAGTCGTCGCAGGTGTCCGACCAGACCTTGTCGCTCACGGTCGACGAGACGAGGCAGTTGCCCTCGTGGTCGTTCGAGTACGTCCAGTACGTCGTCGCCGACGCGGTGGACATCGAGCCTGCCACGGCGAGCATGAGGGCGGCGAGTCCCATGGGCGCGGTCAGTCTCAGGGTCCTCAGAGATTTCATGATCGCGAGGATGGAGGGCGGAGGAGGTGTCCACGTAAATCAAGCGTGAACATGCCATGGCATGTTGATCGTGTCCGCGTCAAAACTGGAGGGCGACCGTTCCGCTTGGCGACCGTTCCGCTTTACCGCATAGGGCGCGGCCTCATGGCTCACGCTCGTCCAGTACACGATCGCGGTATGCACGCCAGGAATCCAAGGCGGACCTGGCGGAGTCTGCGGTGAGGAAGTCTCCCGACCCTGTCTCGAAGGCCCGCGCCTTCAAGGTGTCCGCGAGCGCGAGGGCCGCCTGAGCCGCTGCCTCGCTGTCGCCATGGATGAACAGGCTTACCCCGGTCACCGGCGCGTCGTCAGCTTCGTTCACCGGAGTGCCGAGGGAGAAGCCGGGCCCTTCGAAATCGCCCCAACCGCTCGGTGAGTACTCGATGCCGGGCAACACCGTCGCAAGGGCACCGCGAACCTCCCGGCCCGTGCCCAGGCTCGGCGGGTCCCAGTCGTCGGGGATCTCGTCGATGGCCCCGGCCTCGGGTGGAAAGCGCATGATGAAGACGTCCCAGCTCACCCGCCCAAGGTACGCGCCGGCACTGACACTCGACCTGTCGCTTCGCTGAACCGGCTCCTGGTCAAGAAACAAGCAGACGAAGCCCCCGGCTGCACGCGCATCTCTCGAGGGCGGCTCGCAGCCCCGGTTGTCCAGGACACACCGCGCTACGGCCCCGATCCGGTCCCTGGCGGCCTTGACGCCAACGACAGTGCACGCCCCTTCGAGACCTTGCGCGCCACTGCCTCCGAACCACTGAGGAGCTCCTTGACGAGCTGCTCGGTCTCCGTCTCCCGAGAACAGTCCAACGGCCCATTCGCCAGCGGCTCGACACGTGAGGTTCGCCGCGGGGGTCGCGCTCCAGGGGTCGGCGCAGGCCCCGCATCGCCGAATGCCTCGCGGCTCGGGCCGTGGCCGAGCGGTGACATGCGGACACATGACTGGTGCTCAGTTGGCTGGGGGCGGATCGACCTCGCCGCCGACGCCGGAACGTCCGGCGGGAACGCCGACGACGTACACAGTCACATGGGGTCGGACGGATTCGCCGAACACCTCGACCAGGGCATCGGTGACAGACGTGATCAACTGCGTGGAGGCGTTGCTGATCCCCGGCAGGCTCAACGCTGCTTCACGCAGGTTGAGTGAGACGATCGGTGCGTTCACCGCGGCGGGCGCGCCGCCGATTCCCCAGCGGTGGCGTGGGATGCCGAACAGCTCGACGACCGCCATGGGGCGTGCTCGCTCCCCGTATACCCTGACCAGCGCATCGGTCAGGGCAAGGATGAGTTTCGGCTCGACTTCTCCGTCGAGCTCCTCTTCGTGGATCCGTACCTCGAAGTGCGGCATCACAGCTCCGTCCGGATGGTTCGCTACCATGAGGGCAATTTTGCTTTGCAAGCTAAATAAATTTGTAGTCAAAGCTAAATGGACGGATGATCGATGTCAATGGAGAGCCAGGGTCGCCGCAAGACGAAGCCGAACGGGCCCGGGCCGGAAGTCGACGAGGCGATCAGGGCGCTACTGCTGCTCATGCCACGCATGGTGGGGCGAGCGAAGCGGATCCGGGTGCCTGAGGAGCTCCAGTCGCTTGCGCTCGCGCCGCGGCACCTGTCGCTGCTGTCCTATCTGCTGTTCGACGGCCCGCTGACCGTGAACGATCTTGCCGCCCGTCTGGAGGTCGCCCCGACCACCGTCAGCCTCATGGTCGGCGAGCTGAGCCGGAAGGGCGTCCTGGAGCGGCGCGAGGACGAATCGGACCGGCGTCGGCGCATCGTCAGCATCACCGACGGCAAGCGGCCGTCCATCGACAGTTGGCTGGCACGGGGAGCGGATGCGTGGCGTCAGGCACTGAATCCGCTGGCCCCCGAACAGCGTCAGATGTTCGTCCAGACTCTGCGGGCCTACGAGGCGGCCATGGCCGACGGCGAAGACGACTGATGAATTTTCAGACGTGAACCACTACGCGGCCGACCGCGGACGCGGTAAGCGGCGCGGCCGCGTCCTGGCGTACCTCGGCGGCGAGCGCGACCGCCGTGGCGTGCTGTTCAACGGGGGCGTGTCGCGAACGGTACGCGGGCCGCACCCAGGGGACGGCGCTCATTCCTCGGCATCCTGCTCTGCGGGCCGTCACCGGTCGGCGGTGGCCCGTGGATGCTGGCCGGAGTTGGCGCAACCGCCCCCGCCGCTGTGCTGGCTGCCGCTCCCGTGACCATGGCCCGACGAGAACCCGGTCAGGGCCAGCACGACCATCGCCGACACCGCTGTGAATCTGAGTCTGCGCCCCCGCGTGTACATGCCGTAACCCTACTCACGGCCGTCGCACCCGCCCCGGCGAGGCGCGTCGGCTCGCCGAAGGCGTCCGCGTCTCAGCTGCGTGCCGCACCAGCCGATCATGGTCGTTCGTACGTCCGCCGTTGAAGCAGCTCTCGCCCGGGCCAAGGCGGTGATTCCTGTCGCTAGCGCTTCACGGAGCAGGGCACGCAGGCTTGGTTCAGCAGTGTGGTGCGGTGTCAGTATCACGGTGGACGGCTTTCGTCCGTGCCGAGAGGGACGCAGACGGACAGGGGCGCCCGCGGGCGTCCGGGGGCCCCTGTCCGGCTGAGGCGACGTGCCCGTGTGGCCGCGGATGGTCGCGTGCCGTGCGGGGTCAGCTGTCGAGGCGTCGCTTGCTGAGCAAGGCGACCATCTCGGGGTTGCGGTGGTCGAAGAACAGCGTCTCGCCGGTGTCCAGGGCGGCGATCTGGGCCATCTGGTCGTCGGTGAGCTGGAAGTCGAAGACGTCGAGGTTCTGCGCCATCCGCTCGGGGCGCACGCTTTTGGGGATGGTGACGATGTCGCGCTGGATGAGCCAGCGCAGCACGACCTGGGCGGCGGACTTGTCGTACGCCGTGCCGATCTCGGTGAGGACGGGGTGGGTGAACAGGTCGTTCTTGCCTTCGGCGAAGCCGCCCCAGGACTGGTGCCGGACGCCGTGCTCGCGCATGAGGGCGTGCTCGGCGGTGCGCTGGAAGAAGGGGTGGGTCTCGACCTGGTTGACCGCCGGGGTGATCTCGTTGTTGAGGATCAGGTCCAGGAGCCGGTCGGGGTAGAAGTTGGCGACGCCGATCGCCTTCACCAGGCCCGCGCGGTTGGCGGCTTCCATGGCGCGCCACTGGCCGTAGACGTCGCCGTAGGGCTGGTGCATCAGGTACAGGTCGACGTGGTCCAGGCCCAGCTTGGCCAGCGAGGTCTCCAGAGCCTGCCGGGTGTTCTCTTCCGCCGGGGCGTTCTGGACCCACAGCTTGGTGGTGACGAACAGATCCTCGCGGGGGATGCCACTGGCCTTGATCGCGGCGCCGACGGCTTCCTCGTTGCCGTACGCGGCGGCGGTGTCCAGCAGCCGATAGCCGGCGGTGAGGGCGTCGGCGACGGCCTGCTGGGTCTGCTCCGGCGGGATCTGGTAGACGCCGAAGCCGAGGATCGGCATCTCGACGCCGTTGTTCAGGGTGACGTGCTGCACGAGTTCTCCTGGGAGGCGGGTGGGAGGTCGCGGACCATGACAGCCCGTTGCGTGGGGCCGGTCCGGTGAGGGTCGGGTCAGCGCTCCATCATTCGCATGCCGGCCTCGTTGTGGGTGTCTCCGACGGCCGGGGGCAGGCTGGTGAGTTCGGCGAGCTGGTCATCGCTGAGCCGGACGGCGTCGGCGGCGGCGTTCTCCTCCACCCGCGCCACGCGCTTGGTGCCGGGGATGGGCGCGATGTCGTCGCCCTGGGCCAGCAGCCACGCCAGCGCGACCTGGGCCGGGGTGGCGCCGACCTGTGCGGCGACCGCGGCGACCTGGTCGGCCAGGCGCAGGTTGTGCGCGAAGTTCTCCTCGGCGAACCGGGGGTTGTCGGCGCGGAAGTCGGTGGGGTCGAACTGGTCGGTGGACCGGATCGCGCCGGTCAAGAAGCCGCGTCCGAGAGGGGAGAAGGGCACGAAGCCGATGTTCAGCTCGCGCAGGACCGGCAGCACGCGTGCCTCGGGGTCGCGGGTGAACAGCGAGTACTCGGACTGCACCGCGGTGATCGGGTGGACGGCGTGGGCCCGGCGGATGGTGTCCGGCCCTGCCTCGGACAGCCCGATGTGGCGGACCTTGCCCTGGGCGACCAGCTCCGCCAGTGCGCCGACGGTCTCCTCGATGGGAGTGCCCGGGTCCACACGATGCTGGTAGTAGAGGTCGATGTGGTCGGTGCCGAGTCGCTTGAGGGAGCCCTCGACGGCGGTGCGGATGTTGTCCGGGCTGCTGTCCGCGTTTCCGGGCCCGTCGCCGGCGTGGGAGACGAGGCCGAACTTCGTGGCGAGGACGACCTGGTCCCGGCGGCCCTTCAGGGCGCGGCCCACGAGTTCCTCGTTGACGTAGGGACCGTAGATCTCGGCGGTGTCGATGAAGGTGACGCCCAGTTCCAGGGCCCGGTGGATGGTGCGCACGGATTCCGCGTCGTCGGTCCCGGCGCCGGTGTAGCCCTGGGACATGCCCATCGCCCCGAGCCCGATCCGGGAGACGTCCAGGTCACGCAATGCGATGTGTTTCATACTCACTCACTCCATCCGTTCAGTGCAGGTTTGTCATTGTGTGTGCGCTACGCGATGTCCGTGCCGTGCCGTGCGTTCGTCTCGGCCGCGTGCCGCGTGCCGGGTTCCCCGGTTGCGGCCGCGTTCGTCCCGGAAGTGGTGACCATCTGCGGGGGCGCAGATGTCCGCTTGCTCAACCGTCCCCCCATTCGTCGGCCCCCTGGTGGGGCGGACTGTTCCGGGGAGCGGCAGAGGGGGTGTGGCAGTGCGCCCCTGAACGCGGGCGCCCGCGTTCCACCCGGGACACGCTGGTAGCCAGGGCGGCCCAGCGGCCGGCCCAGCGGCACACCAGCCCAGCGGCACAACGAGAGCGGCGGTACGGAGCTGGGCCGGTTCCTGCGCGCCCGGCGCACCCTGGACACCGGCGAGTTGGATCACCTGCGGGATCCGGTGATCCGCGCCGCCCGCCACGCCCCCGAGCCGCCGCCCGTCACCAGCCGGACCGTGCGGATCGCAGGCACGGTCGTGGGCGTCCCGTATGCGATCGAGAGACTCGACTCGCCCGAAGCGTCCCCGATCCTGTCCGAGATCGTCCTCGACGTCCTCGGCGACCGTGACATCCCGGTCCTGGGCAACATCGAGCTCCTGCAAGGGCGTGCGGGGTTGGGCGTGGGTGGGTCCCAGGAATCCGGTGACCTGCCCCGGTGGGGCGGTGAAACTCAGGCCGTCCACCGCCGTCCTGTCCCCGTACCGCTTGGTCAGTCCACGACTTCGATCACGGCGCCACGCCCCGATTCCGGCCCGGCCCGGTGTCACGCGGGCGCCCCCGTGCGTAGGCCGTCGTACAGGATGGCCACGACGTGTTCGCGCGTAGCGCCGGCACCGAGGTGACGGAGGGCGTACAGGACTCCGCCGAGGACGGTCATCAGGTCGGCGATGCCGATGTCACCGCGGACCGCACCGCTGTCCTGGGCGCGGATCAAGAGATGGCCGATCTCTGCGTGGAGGCGGTTGACGTCCGTCGCGAGCGCCGTCCGGATCTCGACGCCGGCGCCGGCCAGCGTGTCGACGAGATCCGCCTTCGCGGCCGCGTCCTCGATCACCTGGTCCAGCAGGGCGAAGAGGGCTGCTGCGGGGTCTTCGTCATGCCGCAGTGCCTGAGCATGATCGACCAGGCGTCGGACTCGCTCCCGCACGACGGCTTCGAGGAGTGACTCCTTCGTGGGGAAGTGGCGGTACAGAGTTCCTGGCCCCACGCCCGCGCGGCGCGCGATCTCGTCCAGGGGGACGGACACTCCCTCGGCGGCGAACGCCCCACGGGCCACCTCCAGAAGCCGGTCCCGGTTGCGGCGGGCGTCAGCCCGAAGCGGCCGCGGCTCGTTTCCCACGACATCTCCCTTGCTCGGCGGAACCATAAGCGGGGCGTACTCTCCGATTCGATGTTAGCTTAGCGGGGCGCACTCTCCGGATCCTGTGAAGGCGCCGTTGAACGCCGGGTCGGCGAGCGCAGACAGAGCCTGATCTGCGCCGCGCTCCGCCGCCGTGCGCCGCCCTGCGCACACAGAGGCCACCGGGCCTCCGATCACCACTGGTCTCACCCATGAAGGAAGTCCGAGATCCCATGACCATGGCCAACGCAGCCGACCGCACGCAAACCGCCTTCCTTGCGCTCGACTACGCCACCCGCATCGTCGAGAACTACAGCCACGACCCGGGCGTCGCCGACCGGGCGGCGTACGCCCTCGCCTCCGCCCGGAAGGCGGGCGCGCCTGTTTTCCACGTCATCCACGAGGCCATGCAAGACCAGTTCCACCCCCTGCTCGCCCCCCTCGGCGACGAGCCGGTGCTGGGCAAACGGACCCTGGGGGCCTTCGCCACCACCGACCTGCGCGAGCGCCTGGAGACGGCCGGCATCCGTCGGCTCATCCTCGGCGGCGTCGCGACGTCCGGCACGGTGCTGTCCACCACGCGGTGGGCCTACGACATCGGGTACGAGGTCCTGGTCTGCGCGGATGCCTGCGCCGACCCCGATCCCCAGGTACACGCGGCCCTGGTGGACGAGTCGGTCTTCCCCGACAGTTGGCTCGGCCTCTGGCGTATCGCCCGCATGGTGGATTCGGACGCCGTCACGAGCCTCCTGTCCTGACGAGCGACGGACTCCCGCCTGGAGGGAGAGCCTGGGGGGAGAGCCCGGGGGGGAGAGACGGCGGTGGCCCCCGGCCGCACTGCCGAACGCGTCGGCGGCTGCTGCTGTGGTGCCTTGGACGCCCGGGATCAGGCTCGGGGCCATGTCCCGTGAGGGGCCGCCGGCGCTGATCGCAGTCCGGGCGGCCCCTGCTCGCGTTGCGTGACGAACGGCCCGCGGTGGGCCGCTACGGGACGCGGGCCCTTACGTCACCCGGCGGTGGAGAGGGGCTCCCACTCGGCCTCGGGGTCGAGGGGCAGTTCCGGGCGGTCGCGTTTGAACGCCTCGGCCTGTTCCTCGAGCTTCGGCAGGGCGTGGTCGGGCGCGCCGAAGCCGCGGAACAGGGTCGTGCAGTACTCACGGGACAGGAACGCCGCGTCCCACTGCCCGTCCGTGCGCACCCATTGATACGTGTGATTGTGCAGATTGAGGAACTGGAGGGTGGCCAGCCGCGGCGGCATCGCACGGAACGTGCCCTGTCCGACGGCCTCCGCGAGCAGCCCCGAGATCACCTCTTCGAAGTCGGAACGCTGGCCCAGCAACGTCTTCAGCTCGGCGCCGCTCAGACTGCGGTAGTCGTGCTCGTAGACCCAGATGTGGTCGAGCCTGCGGAAGATGATGGTGAGCAGCGATTCGGACAGCAGGCGCAGCCGCAACAGGGGTTCCGTGTCGTCGAGGTCCGCGATCTGGCGGGCGCGGGAGAGCAGCGGCCCCATCACCCGCGCCTGGATCTCGACGAGCAGGTTCTCCTTGGAGCCGATGTAGTAGTACAGGGCTCCCTTGGCCAGGCCGACTGCCCGGCCCAGGTCGTTGATGGAGGTCGCCGCGTATCCCTGCTGGGCGAACAGCGACGCAGCGATGTCGATGATCTTCTGGCGTCTGACTTCGAAGCCCGGTCCGTGGCCCGGCGGTCGTGGCATGGGTCTCTCCCCGCTTGACGTGACGACATATCGATCCAAGCCGACTCCCAGGCCGCTCGGACTGGTTCCTCATGTCCGGGGGAAGCGGACTCCGGGACCGCGTTTGGTTCGCTGGACCAAACGGTACATTGAAAGGCGAAGCCCAGACGGCGCATGGGCGCCCTGTCCACGCATCGCGGCCGCGGCGGGTCGGTGCGCATCGCGGATCCCGGCCTCGGACCTGCGGCGCCAACGGGATCGTCGGTGCCGGAAACCGCCGGACTGGTCGGCGCACACCGGCTACCGTTCCGTCGAGAGTCCGCAGCCGACCCGGCCACAGCCCATCCGGCGCCTCGCCTTCTCGACGGGGCCTAGGCCGCGGGACACCCGGGCAGGTCCGGACACCGACAACCGCGAGACACTCGTCCCGTCACGAGTGTCTCCAGTGAGGAGTGGCGCATGACCACGGTAGGTATTGCCACCGGTGCCGGTCGCGGGACGGGGGAGGCCTGCGCGAGGCGTCTCGCCGACATGGTGGACGTGCTGTTGCTCGCCGACCCGAACGAGGCGGCCGTGGCTGCGGTCGCGAAGGAACTGTCCGGCTCCGGCAAGAGGGCCGTCGCCGAGCCGTTCGGAGTGGATGTCACCGATCCGCAGGACCTCACCCGACTGGCCGAACGGGTCGGGGAGCTCGGCACGCTGCGGGCGGTCGCGCATGCCGAGAGCGTGGCGCCGGAGGAGGGCGACTGGCGCAGGATCATCGAGGTCGACTTCGTCGGAACCGTGCTGCTCGGCGAGGCGCTCCGCCCGCTGGCCACCGCCGGGACGGCTTTCGTGTACTGCGCCTCGGTGTCCCCGTTGATCGCTCACATCGACCCCGACCCGGCGGTGGCGTCCGTGCTTGACGACCCGGCGAGCGAGATGTTCCTCGACCGGATCCGCGACGCGATCGGCCCGGCTGTCGAGGATCCCGCGTGGGCGTACCCGTGGGCCACGTACGGCGTGCACCGCTTCGCCCGTGCCGAGGCGGTGCGGCTCGGGCCGGTGGGCGCTCGCGTGTGCTCGCTGTCGCCCGGCGCTGTCGACACCCCGCAGATCCGGATGGAGGCGGCGCGGCACGAGTCGGTGCGGCAACTCATCGAGCGCACGCCGCTCGGCCGTACCGGTCGGTACGACGAGGTCGCCGCCGTTGCCGCGTTCCTGTTGTCGGACGAGGCGAGCTTCGTGAACGGTGTCGACATCGTCGTCGACGGTGGCCTGTGCGCCGCTGTGCGGGACGACTGACACCGTGCGGCGGCCCATCGGTGCGGTGGGGGCGGTGACGGGCGATCCGGCCGAGACCGTACGGCGGTGGCTGCGCACCCTGGGGGACATCACGCCTCCGCCCGCCCCCGCGCGCGTCGCCGGCTGCCCGTTCCTGGACTGGGCGGCCTCCGGCGCCATGGAGCTGACCGGCGAGGCGGACGGCCCGCCCGTCCTGTCGCCCGCCCCGATGACGGCCCTGCTACGGGAGTCGGTGGCCGCACTGGCGCACATGGCCGGGCCCTTCCCCGTCGACCCCGTCCTCGTTCTCGGCGGTAGGGCCGGCGCCATGAACCTCACCCGGCGCGGGCGGACCTCGGTGGGCGGCGCGACCCGCCTGCTTCGGGCTTCGGACGGCTGGTGCGCGGTGACCCTGAGCCGTCCCGACGATCTGGAACTCGTGCCGGCGATGCTGGGCCGGGCCGACCTGACAGACCCTTGGCAGGAGCTGACCAGGGCCGTACGAGGCGCGAAGGCGAACGAATTCGCCGACCACATCCGGATGTTCGGCGTTCCCGCCGCGGCCCTGCCGCCCGAACCGCCCTCCGTGGACGTGCCGTGGCGGGTGTCCACGATCGCCGCACCCGACGGGGACGCGCGGCGGCTGGACGGTGTCCTCGTGGTCGATCTCTCCTCGCTCTGGGCCGGCCCCCTGTGCGCCCGCCTCCTCGGCCTGGCCGGTGCCAGAGTGGTCAAGGTGGAGAGCACCCGGCGTCCCGACGGCGCCCGCACGGGGAACCGGCGTTTCTACGACTGGCTGCATGCCGGGCACGAGAGCGTCGCCGTCGACTTCACCCTGCCCGAAGGGCGGAGCGCGCTCGCCGATCTGGTCAGGGCCGCCGACGTGGTGATCGAGGCGTCCCGGCCGCGTGCGCTCGCCCAGTTGGGGCTGACTCCGGAACGGCTCGACCACCGTGCGGGCAAGGTGTGGGTGAGCATCACCGGGTACGGCCGCGGTCATCCCGACCGGGTCGCCTTCGGCGACGACGCGGCGGTCGCCGGCGGGCTGGTCGGCCGTTCCGCGGACGGCGAGCCGGTGTTCTGCGCCGACGCGGTCGCCGATCCGCTGACGGGGGTCGTCGCCGCGCTGGGCGCGCTGGGCGCCCTGGCCTGCGGCGGAGGACAGCTGATCGACGTCTCCATGCGGAACGTGGCGGCGGCGTTCGCCACGGCTCCCCGTGTCGATCACGGGCCGCACCCGGTACGGAGAGCACCGGGCGGCTCGGTGGTGGAGTGCCCTGCGCTCGGCCGGATGCAGGAGGTCCTCCCGCCGCGCGCGCCGGTAGCGGAAAGGGCGGCGCCCGCGATGGGCGCCGACACGGCCCGGATCCTCAGCCGAGTTGCTGAGCTCCGTGGGCGATCCGCCCCTCGATGAAGGTGGCGCGCACGTTGCCGGCGTCCGGAGCCCGCACCGCCTCCCTCCACGGCCGGTCCAGCAGGACGAGGTCAGCCGGCCCTCCCACCGCGATCCGCCGCGCCGGGCCGCCGGGGTCGTCCAGGGGCGAGAGCATGCTCCGCAGGGCCACCTCCACCGGAACCCGCTCGTCGGCGCCGAGTACCCGCCCGGACGGCGTCAGCCGTTCGGACGCGGCCCGTAGGCCGGCCCAAGGGTCGGGATCGCCGTAGGGCGCGTCGCTGCTCGCGGCCACCCGGACCCCGGCGCGCAGTAGCCCGGCATATCGCCACAGGTCCGGCAGGTCGGCGGGATCGACGCGCTCCCAGTAGTCGTCGCCCCGCAGGGCGACCAGCGTCGGTTGTGTGACCACCCGGATCCCTCGGGCGGCCAGCTCCGCGGCAGCGGCACGGTCGGCGACGGCGCAGTGCTCCACCCGGTCCCCGTCCAGTCCACCCGCTCGGTCGAGCGCGGCCAGGGTCAGCGCGAGGGCCGTGCGGGTCACGCAGTGCACGGCGACGGGGCGTCCGTCCGTATGTGCCTGCCGCATCCGCCCGGCGAGGTCGTCGACGTCCGGGAGGGTGTGGTCCGCGACCACGAACTTCAGTGGGCCGATGCTCAGCCGCGGATGGGGCGGGAGACCGGCGTCGGCGGCCATGGTCATGACGTGCTGCGGGAGTTCCTCCCTGCGTACCGCCTCCGATACGAGGCGGCCCGCGCCCTGGTCCGGTGTCGCGTCGGCGACATGGGTGACACCGAGGGCGGCCAGCCGTGCGCCCACCGCTCGCAGCGACGGAGGCCGTCCGCCCAGCACCTCGCGCAGCCAGGCGTCGGCACGCCACAGCCGCCCGGTCGGTCGGCCCGTCCCCTCACGTTCGATGCCGGCGTGGGCGGCGGCCGGGGCGCCGAGCCGTTCCAGACCAGGGGAGTTGACGACCCACAGCGCGCCGGACCGGTGCTGGACCCGGACCGGCAGCGCGCGGTTCCAACCGTCGAGGACGGTCCGGTCCAGATCGCCGTGGACCACGTCGTCGTACCCGACCGCTCGCACCCACCCGTCCTCACCCGCCACGGCTTGGGCGACGGAGGACGCGAGACCGTGCCGGGAGAGGGCGGACACGTCGAGCGAGGCACGCTGTGCGGCCATGGCCGCCAGGTGCAGATGGTGATCGGCGAGGCCGGGCAGCAGCGCACCGCCGTCGCCTCGTACGACGAACTCGTCCGGCCGGGGGCGCAGTCGACGGCCGATCTCAACGACGGCACCGCCGCGGATCCGGCAGTCGACCGGATCCTGGCGTGGAGGAAGCTCCACACCGCGCAGGAGCACCTCACCGCTCATGGTCGTGGTCGATCTCGTCCACCAACCCCCACTCCAGGGCGGTGCCGGCCCCGACCCGGGCCCCGCTCAGCATCATCCACGCCGCGCGCCACCGGCCGATCCGCCGCGGCACGCTCACCGTGCCGCCGGCGCCGGGCACCAGACCCATCGCGACCTCGGGCAGTTGGAAGAACGCCCCGGGTGAGGACACCAGACGTCCCGCGAAGGCGGCCATCTCCACACCCGCGCCCACCGCCGCGCCCCGCACCCGCACGGTGACCCGGTCCCGCATCCGGTCGATCAGCCGCCAGGGCGCCCGGTCCAGCCGTACCAGGTATGCCGCGACGAGGTCCGCGGCCGTCCCGAACTCGGACAGGTCGCCGCCACTGCAGAACACCGGCCCGACGCCGTCCAGTTCGACCCGGTCGATCGTGCCGTCGACGAAGGCGAGTTCCAGGGCCTCGAACAGCTCCTCCCGCATCCGGAAGCTCAACGCGTTCCGCCGTTGTGGGCGGTCGAGTTGGATGGACAGCTGATCGTTCTCCCGCCGGACGTGGACCAGCGGGCCCTCCTCCGGGGCAGCCCGGAGCGTGCCCCGGTCGGCGAGCCAGGAAGCGAACTCCGTCCCGCCGAGAAGCATGGAGTACGCCGCCGCCTCGGCCGCCAGGCCCCGCAGGGTGTCGAGTCGCGGCGTCTGCCGCAGCAACTGCCCCAGAGCCAGGCTTGTCCGCGGCCGACAGGCGACGAGCCGGGCCAGCTCGTCGAACGCGACCAGCGGATCGGGGACGGGTACCAACTCCCGTGTCCGGGCGCTGACACGGGGTGCCGCCAGGGTCAGCGTCACCGCCTCCAGCAGCGGTCGGAGCCGGTCCGGCGGCTGCCGGGTCGCGATGCCGAACGTCAGGGGCAAGGAGCCGGCCGACCGGGCGGCCTCGGCCTCCACCCGGCTCGCCTCGGCGTCGTGCCAGTCGTCGAGAACCAGGCGCCGCACGGGGGTTCCCACCCGCCCGTCGGACCGGAGCATCAATCCTTCGTCGCTGTACACCGGGGTCACCGATCCAGTCTGAGGGACCGTGACCGCCGTGGCCACGGGCTACCGCACGGTCAGCCCCTGCGGGTGTTGATCTCCAGGACATGCTAGGACAAGGGCAGTTCCGCGAGGACCTCGCAGCCTCCTTGCGAGCGGGTCCCCGTTCGGACACGGCCCCCCGACGGAACGGGCCCGCTCGCGCCTGGAGCCGGCTGCACGCCGTTCCGGCGCCTGGTCCTGGATACCGGATCCGCACTTCGGCCTCGCGGTCCGGCCCGACGGGCGCCTCGACGCCGACGCCGACGTGCCGGTACGGACACGGGCACGGCGCCGTTCGCGCGGGTTACCGGGCCCCTTCCCGCGGTGATGCGCATGCCGTGTGCCCGACGAGGCTCCGGTTGGGTACCTCGCGTACAGGCGCCCGTCGGATTGTGCATCATGTGCGAAGCGGAATGACGGCCGAAGGCGTACGGGCCCCCGGGGTTCGCCGGAGGCGGCGCCGGTGCCCGAAGGGAGAGACCGCGGATGGCACCGCTTCGGGACACAGGGGATGCGGGCACGGGATCCGCCCGAACGGGCCGACCGCGCGCGACGTCACGGGCGGCGCTCGAACGGCTGGGCTTCGAGCTGTTCGCACGGCAGGGGTTCGACGGCACGACGGTCGACGACATCGCCGACGCGGCGGGAATCGGCCGCCGCACCTTCTTCCGCTACTTCGCCTCCAAGAACGATCTCGTGTGGGGCGACTTCGAAGACCAGCTGGCCAGGCTCGACGCCTTGCTGGCGGCGGCCGACCCGGACATGCCCATGATGGACGCGCTGTGCGAGGCGGTCGTCGAGTTCAACCGGTTCGACCCGGCGATGGTGCCCTGGCACCGGCAGCGCATGGCCCTCATCCTGCGGGTGCCGACGCTTCAGGCGGACTCGGCCGTGCGCTACGCGTCGTGGCGGGCCCTCGTCACGGAGTTCGCCGCGCGACGCCTGGACAGGCCCGCGTCCGGCATGCTGCCCCGGCTGATCGGCAGTACCGTCCTGGCCGCATGTGTCGCCGGCTACGAGCAGTGGCTGACCGACGAGGACGCCGACCTGAGCGACCTGCTGGAGCTGGCCGTCCGGCAGCTCGCGGCCGGATTCGGGGACCCGGCCCTTCGCCCGTAGTGCTTCCGCCGCGGCGCGGGCCCCTCTGCGAGCCCTCGGACCGGTTCACGTCAGACCGCGCCGCACGGCGTCGGCGACGAGTTCGCCGATGAGGACGGCGGTGGCCGCCGGGCCCCGTGACGGCGGCGTCGGCAGGATCGACGTGTCCGCGACACGCAGACCGTCGACGCCGTGCACCCTGCCGTAGGGGTCGACGGCGGCCCGAGGATCGTCGGCGTGGCCCAGCGGAACCGTGCCACAGGTGTGGTGGGACGTGCCGAGATGCCCGTGGACCCACTCGTCGAGCAGGCAGTCGTCGTCCAGCACCTTGGCCACCGGTTCCGTGAGCCCGACCGAGACCTCCGCGAAGTCACCGGTGCCGACCAGCTCGGCGGTGACGCGGACCGCTTCGCGCATGCGCTGCCGGTCCGCCGCGGTCGACAGGTAGCCGTAGTCGATGCGCGGAGGAGTCGTGGGATCGGCGGAACGGGTGCGCATCCGTCCGGTGAGCCGTGGCGTCTGGACGGAGACGAGGAACGCGAGGGGCGCGCCGGGAACGGACACCCGGCCGCCCGTCAGCCCGGCCATGGGGATGAGGGACTGAAGGATCTCCAGGTCTCCCGAGTGGCCCCCGTCCGACGAGGACAGGTGCAGGACCCCGCCGAGCCATGAGCCGGCGGGCTCGGGCATGGGCCGCCGGGGCATCCACTCCAGGACCACCTGGGGGTGGTCCCCGAACCGGGCTCCGACCGCGGGAGCGTCCCTGACGACGGGGACACCGAGGACCTCCAGTTCATGGCGCGGCCCGACTCCCGACAGACGCAGCAGATGAGGGGAGCCGAACGCCCCCGCGCAGAGCACGACCTCCCCGCCGCGCACCACCGTGCGGCGCCCGTACCGCTCGACCACCACGCCGGTCGCGCGGCCACGCTCGACGACGACCCTGAGGACCGTGCTGTCCCCTTCCACGCGGAGGTTGGGGCGGCCGGAAGTGCCCAGGAGGTAGCTGATGCCGGTGTTGACGCGCTCTCCGTCCACGGCGTTGGACGGCACCGGACCGAATCCCGGCGCGTCCTGGGCGTTCTTGTCCCCTTCCTCGGGGAAGCCCAGCCGGCGCGCGGCCGACCGGAACGCGACGGCGGCGGGGTGGCGAAGCTCCGTGCGGCGGATGCGTACCGGCCCGCGGTCGCCGTGCAGCGCGTCGGCACCGTGGTCGAGGTCGCTCTCCAGAGCGCGGAGAAGCGGGAGCACCCGGTCGTACGACCAGGCCGCGCCCCCCACGGCCGACCAGCGGTCGAAGTCGGCGCGCCGGGCACGGACGAAGTACCCGCCGTTGACGGTGGTCGAGCCGCCGAGGCACCGCCCCCGGACGACCGTGTACGGACGTGTCGGAGTGAGGTGCACGGCGTACGGATGGACGGCGCCGTGTCCGGGCTGTGCGCCCGGGACGAGGCGGGCGTCCAGCAACTCGGGTGCGAAAGCCGACGGTTGACGCGGTACCGGGCCCGCCTCCAGCACCAGCACGGTGCGGCCGGGATCCTCGCTGAGCCGCGCCGCGAGGACGGCGCCGCTGCCCCCGGCGCCCACCACGATGACGTCCGGGCGGCGTACCCGGCCGCGTCCGTGCTCGGTCTGCCCCATGGGCAAGTGATTCAAAACGCGGTGAGCGTCCCGCGCAACGGTCCGTTCCAGTGGCCGGGACAAGCCCAGGTACCCGGCAAATCGGTGAACTACCGTCAGCCGGGCCCGGTGAGTCGGCAGTGCGCGTCCCTTCACTTTTGGCACCTGGTGCCATTACTCTCCGAGGCATCCGAAGGGAGCGGTCCGCGGCGCACGACCGCGGCGCCGCGGGAAGCCTAGGGAGAGTCGCATGACCGAGCTCCGCTCCGCCCCGTTCGAAGAGACCGCCACCGACGCCGAGGCCGACCAAGCCGCCGAGGCCGACCAGGCCACCGCGCCGCCGGCGCTGATCGAAGCCGAGGATCTCCTGGAGGAGATCTCCATCGACGGCATGTGCGGCGTCTACTAGGCGTCGCCGGATGACCGGGATGGACCTCGACCGTGCCTGGGACCTGCATCCGCAGGTCTCGGTACGGCCGGAACCCTTCGGCGCGCTGCTCTACCACTTCGGGACCCGCACGCTCACGTTCCTCAAGGACCGTCGGCTCCTGGCCGTCGTCCAGGCTCTCGCACAGGCCCCCACCGCCCGCGCCGCCTGTCTGGCCGCGGGCCTCGGCGAGGACGAACTGCCGCGCTACGGCCGGGCGCTGGCCGTCCTCGCCCGCTCGTCGATGGTCGTCGGAAGGACCCCATGACCCAGCCCATGACCGCCCCCGTGACCACCGGGTCGCGGCTGGTCGACCTCTTCGAGCCGGGCCTCGACGCCCCGATCTGCCTCACCTGGGAACTGACCTACGCCTGCAACCTCTCCTGCACCCACTGCCTGTCCAGCTCCGGCCGCCGCGACCCCCGCGAGCTGAGCACCGGGGAGGCCAAGGCCGTCATCGACGAGCTGGAGGCCATGCAGGTCTTCTACGTCAACATCGGCGGTGGCGAGCCCACCGTCCGCGCCGACTTCTGGGAACTCCTGGACTACGCCACGGCACACCACGTGGGGGTGAAGTTCTCCACCAACGGCGTCCGGATCACTCCCGAAGCCGCCCGGCGTCTCGCCCGCAACGACTACGTGGACGTCCAGATCTCGCTCGACGGCGCGAGTGCCGACGTCAACGACGCGGTGCGCGGGCCCGGTTCGCATGCGACCGCGCTGCGCGCGCTGGAGAATCTCGCCGCCGCCGGGATGAAGAACTTCAAGATCTCCGTCGTCTGCACCCGGCACAACATCCCGCAGCTGGACGCCTTCAAGGCCCTCGCGGACCGTTTCGGCGCACAGCTCCGCCTGACCCGGCTGCGCCCGTCCGGGCGCGGCGCCGATGTCTGGGACGACCTGCATCCGACAGTCACGCAACAACGCGAGCTGTACGACTGGCTGTTGGCTCATGGCGAGAACGTGCTGACCGGAGACTCCTTCTTCCACCTCTCCGCGTACGGCCAGGCACTGCCCGGTCTCAACCTCTGCGGCGCCGGGCGCGTCGTCTGCCTGATCGACCCGGTCGGCGACGTCTACGCCTGCCCGTTCGCCCTCCACGAGGAGTTCCTCGCCGGCAACGTACGCGAACCCGGCGGCTTCGGCGGAGTGTGGCGCGACTCCGCGTTGTTCCGGCGGCTGCGCACGCCGCAGCACGGCGGGGCCTGCGCGTCCTGCGCGTTCTACGACACCTGCAAGGGCGGGTGCATGGCCGCGAAGTTCTTCACCGGGCTGCCCCTGGACGGCCCCGACCCCGAGTGCGTGCGGGGATACGGCGAGGAACGGCTCGCCCTGCGCCCAGGCGGGACCGCACACCTGCCCAAGCCGGCCGGGGACCACTCCCACCGGACCTCTCCCCGCCCGGTGGATCTCGTCCTCACCCGCCGCCCGCCGGTGAGCGACTGCGCCGAGGACCCGCTGGCAGGGCTGGGTCCGACACTCCTGGGAAAGGGCGGGACACATGCGTAGGAACCCCTGGTTCGAGACGGTCGCCGAGGCCCGTCGCAGGGCCCGGAGCCGACTGCCGAGCCCGGTCTACGGTGCGCTCGTCGCGGGCTCCGAGCGTGGCCGCACCCTCGACGACAACACCGCGGCCTTCGCCGAACTGGGCTTCGCCCCCCGGGTCGTGGGCCACCACGCGGAGCGCGACCTGTCCACCACCGTCCTGGGCGTGTCCACCGCACTTCCCGTGCTCATCTCGCCGACCGGGGTGCAGGCGGTCGACCCGGACGGCGAAGTGGCCGTGGCCAGGGCCGCCGCGAGCAGGGGCGTCATCATGGGCCTCAGCTCGTTCGCGAGCAAGCCCGTGGAGGAGGTGGCCCACGCTCAGCCGGACCTCTTCTTCCAGCTGTACTGGAGCGGCACCCGCGAGGCCATGGCGCAGCGCATGGACCGGGCCAGGGCCGCCGGCGCCAAGGCGCTCATCGTCACCCTCGACTGGTCCTTCTCCCACGGCCGCGACTGGGGCAGCCCCGCCATCCCGGACAAGCTCGACCTCAAGGCCATGCTGCGGTTCGCCCCCGACGTGCTGCCCCGGCCCGGCTGGTTGTGGCGGTACGCCAGGTCGGGCCGCGTCCCCGACCTCACCGTTCCCAACCTGCGGGCTCCCGGCGGCGAGCCGCCGACCTTCTTCGGCGCCTACGGCGAGTGGATGCAGACCCCGCCGCCCACCTGGGAGGACGTCACATGGCTGCGTGAGGAGTGGGGCGGCCCCTTCCTCCTCAAGGGCGTGACCCGGGTGGACGACGCCAAGCGGGCGGTCGACGCGGGTGTGTCGGCCCTGTCCGTGTCCAACCACGGAGGCAACAACCTGGACACCACCCCGGCCACCATCCGGGTGCTCCCCTCCGTCGTGGAGGCGGTCGGCGACCAGATCGAAGTCCTGCTGGACGGCGGTGTCCGCCGCGGCAGCGACGTGGCGAAGGCGCTCGCCCTCGGCGCCCGTGCCGTCCTCATCGGCCGCGCCTACCTCTGGGGCCTCGCGGCGAACGGACAGGCGGGCGTGGAGAACGTGCTGGACATCCTGCGCGGCGGCCTCGACTCGGCCGTGCTGGGCCTCGGGCACTCCTCCGTCCACGAGCTGGGACCCGAGGACCTGGTCGTACCGCCCGGCTTCCCGTTGACCCTGGGAGGCGGGGACGTCGCGGCGCTCCGCTCCGCCCCGGCGGCCTGAACATGGCGGTGTCGCGGGCCCTGTCCGACTCCGTCTGGCCGGCCGTCCCGACCGGTGGGCTCGTCCTGGTTCCGGTCGGGTCCACCGAGCA
This sequence comes from Streptomyces sp. NPDC102259, assembly GCF_044766465.1. Taxonomy (NCBI): domain Bacteria; kingdom Bacillati; phylum Actinomycetota; class Actinomycetes; order Kitasatosporales; family Streptomycetaceae; genus Streptomyces; species Streptomyces sp. NPDC102259. The sequence goes on from NZ_JBIWMA010000015.1 coordinate 95,577, forward strand.
GCACGGACCACACCTGCCGCTCGACACCGACACCGTGATCGCCCACGCCGTCGCGCGGCGGTGCGCCGACGCCCTGCCCACGGGGGCGTCCGGCCCGCTGTCGGTGGCACCGCCGCTGGCGTACGGCGCCAGCGGCGAACACGCGCACTTCCCCGGAACCGTCTCGATCGGGCACGAGGCGCTGCGCGCGGTGATCGTGGAACTGGTGCGCTCGTTGTCCCTGTGGGCGGGCCGCGTCGTGTTCGTCAACGGCCACGGCGGCAACACCGCCACCCTCGACGGAGCCCTCGGACAGCTGCGCGCGGAGGGCCATGACGTCGCATGGACCGGCTGCGAGGTACCGGGCGGCGACGCGCACGCCGGCCGTACCGAGACCTCCCTGATGCTGCATCTGACGCCGGAGCGGGTACGGCCCGACGACGCGGTCGCCGGCGACACCCGACCGCTCGCCGTCCTCCTGCCGGAACTGATGGCCCGAGGTGTGCGCGCGGTCTCGCCCTCCGGCGTGATCGGCGATCCCGCCGGGGCCTCGGCCGAGGAAGGACACCGGGCGATGGACGCGATGGTCTCCGCGGCGGTCCGGCGGATCGCCGCGTGGACCGTCGACGGCCGGGGCCGCCTGGCCGACCGGGCGCGGACACCACGGCCGGGGGCCGTACGGCGATGAACCTCCCCCTCGGATTCGTCGTCGAGCTCGACCGGCACACCCGGGTGGTCGACGGCGGCCGGGCCCTCCTCGGCGGATTCCCGACCCGGCTGCTGCGGCTGACCCCGAGGGCCCGGCGGCTTCTCGTCGGCAGGAGGCTCCCGGTGCGGGACGCGGCGGGCGCCCTCCTCGCGGACCGGTTGCTCGACACCGGTATGGCGCATCCCGTCGTCGACTCGCTCCCGGCGCCCCCCGACCCCCGGTACACGGTCGTGGTTCCGGTCCGTGACCGCCCGCGTCAACTCGACCGGCTGCTGCGGAGCGTCGGGACGGACATTCCCGTGATCGTGGTCGACGACGCCTCGCGGCACCCGGCGGCCGTGGCGGCGGTCGCCGCCCGGCACGGGGCCCGGCTCGTCGCCCTCAACGCCAACGTCGGCCCCGCCGGCGCCCGCAACGCCGGGCTGCGTCTGGTCACCACCCCGTACGTGGTCTTCGCCGACTCCGACATCGTCCTGGATCCCGACACGGTCCCGACCCTGCTGAGGCACTTCGCCGATCCCCGCGTCGCCATGGCCGTACCCCGTATCACCGGCCTGTCCAGCGCCACCACCACCTGGATCGAACGGTACGAGAACGCCCGTTCCTCACTCGATCTCGGCGCCCACCCGGCCTCGGTGCGTCCCGGCACTCCCGTCTCCTGGGCGTCCTCGGCCTGCGTCCTGGCGAAGGCGGACGCGCTGGCCGAGGGCTTCGACGAAGGCATGCGGGTCGGAGAGGACGTCGACCTGTGCTGGCGGCTGATCGCAGCGGGCCGACGCGTGCGCTACGAGCCCGCCGTCCGGGCCGCCCACGAGCATCGCGTGCGCGTGGGGGACTGGCTTCTGCGCAAGGCCGTGTACGGCACCGGGGCCCAGCCCCTCGCCCGACGGCACCCCGAGTACATCGCACCCGCCGTGTTCGCCCCGTGGAGTGCGGCGTTCGCCGCCGCGCTGCTCGTCCAGCGGCGTTGGTCGGTGCCGGCCGCGGGGGCCGTCCTCGGCGTCGTCACCGTGCGCATCGCCCACAAGCTGCACGGCACCCGGCACCCGTACCGGCTGGCCGCGCGGCTCACCGTCAACGGCGCGCTCGGCACCCTGGCGCAGACCTCCGCGCTGCTGACCCGCCACTGGTGGCCGCTCACGGCCGTCGGGTGCACGGCCTCCCGCCGGCTGCGCCGGGCCACGGCGGTCGCCGCTCTCGCCGACATCGCCCTCGAATACCGACGCGATCAAGCCACTCTCGACCCCGTCCGCTACGGCGTCGCCCGCCGCCTCGACGACCTCGCCTACGGGGTCGGCGTGTGGCTCTCCGCCATCGAGGGCCGCTCCACCGCCGCGCTGCGGCCCCGCGTCGTCCGCTGAGGCGGCCCAGTCCCGGTCAGCGGAAAGCGCCCAGCGGGGCCCGGTCCCGGCCCCCGAAACTGAGGCCATCACGCCGCCGACGACGTGCGGCGCATGCGAGGGATCAGTCACCAGGAGGTGTGCGGAGTGACGCATGAAGTGGTCGGCCGTGTCGAGGAGCTGGGCGCCGAACTGGCCGCGCTCGCCGACGAGAACGAGTCACTCGGCAAGCTGAGCGACCGGACCGTCGAGCTGCTCCGATCCGCAGGGGTCATCCGCCTTCTGCAGCCCAAGGAGTTCGGCGGATTCGGCGCCCATCCGCGGGACTTCGCGGAAGCGGTGATGGAGGTCGCCCGGCACGACGGCGCCGCGGGCTGGGTGTGCGGCGTGGTCGGGGTGCACCCCTGGGAGCTGGCCCAGATGGACCCCCGGCTCGCCCACGAGGTGTGGGACGACAACCCGGACACCTGGATCGCCTCGCCCTACATGCCCAACGGCATCGCCGAGCCGGTCGACGGCGGCTATGTCCTCAGCGGACGCTGGCCGTTCTCCTCGGGAAGCGACCACTGCGGCTGGGACTTCCTCGGCGCACTCCTCGGGGACGGCAAGGGGAAGCCCGCCGGGCCCATCACCGTGCTGCACGTCGTGCTGCCCCGCTCGGACTACGAGATCATCGACGGCACCTGGGACGTGGTCGGGCTGTCGGGCACCGGCAGCAAGGACGTCGTCGTGGACAAGGCGTTCATTCCCGAACACCGCGTCATCAGGCAGGAGGCGGTCCAGGACGGCGCCGCCGCGGCGGCCGTCGGGCTCACCGACACCCTGTACAAGCTGCCCTTCAGCTCCATGTTCCCGCTCGGCATCACCTCGGCGGTCATCGGCATCTGCGAGGGCGCGCTCGCCCTTCACCTGTCCCAGCAGCATGACCGGGTCGCCGTGACCGGCGTCCAGGTGCGCGACGACCCGTACGTCCTCTACGCCGCCGGCGAGGCCGCGGCGGAGATCGCCGCCTCCCGGGTCCAACTGATCGACGGCATCAGCCGGTTGTACGACCAGGTCGAGGCCGGCAAGCCCATCAGCATCGAGGACCGGGCGGACGTACGACGCAATCAGGTCCGCTGCGCCTGGCGGGCCGTCTCCGCCCTGGACGAGATCTTCGCGCGGTCCGGCGGGAACTCGATGCGGCGCAGCAACCCGATGCAGCGGTTCTGGCGCGACGCGCACGCGGGACTGGGGCACATGATCCACGTCCCCGGCTCGGCGTATCACGCGAACGCCCTGGCCCAGATGGGACTTGAGCTGCCCGAGTCGATGCGCATCCTGATATGAGCGACGGCGTGACGCACTGCCGGACGGCGGACGCGGGCGCCGTCGACGGGCGGCGCTTCCGCGACGTACTGGGCAACTTCCCCACGAGCGTGGTCGCGATCACCACCACGGATCCCGAGGAGCGGCCGCACGGGATGATCGTCGGCACCTTCACCTCGGTGTCGCTGGACCCGCCCCTGGTGTCCTTCCTGGCGGACCGCTCCTCCACGACCCTGCGGACGATCAGGACCGCGGGCCGCTTCTGCGCCAACGCGCTCGCGGGCAACCAGGAACGGCTGTCCCGGCGGCTGGCGACCGGCCCGGCGCAGGAGCGTTTCGCGGACACGAGCTGGCAGGCGTCACCGCTCGGCAACCCGGTGCTGGACGGCATCGTCGCGTGGGTCGACTGCGCGGTGGAGCAGGTCGTCGAGATCGGAGATCACCTGTTGGTCGTCGGGCGGGTCCGCGACCTGCGCGTCGAGTCGTTGAAGACCCCGCTGCTGTTCTTCCGGGGTGGGTACGGCGACTACCTGTCGAACGCGGCGCTGCTGCTGGACAGGCTCGTCGGCTGGGACGAGATCGGTCGGTAGACACCGGTCGGCACACAAGGGAGCCGCAGATGAAGAAAGACCTCTACATAAGACTGCAACGCGTGTCGGCGTGGTGTGGCGTCATCCTTTTCGTGGGATTCTTCGCCGCATTCGCCGTGGGCCATCTCACCCCGCCGATGAGCCCGACGGAGAGCCCCGAGGACATCGCCGCCTTCCTCAAGGACCACCGCACGGGGATCCTCACCTGTGTCGCCCTGATGGTTCTGCTCATCCCGTTCGAGTACCCGTACGTCATCGTGACGAGCATGCAACTGCGCCGGGTCGAGGGCGGCTGGGGGATGCTGTCCATGATCCAGCTCACCACGGGCATCATGGCCCCGGCCGGGTTCTTCTTCCCGCTCGCGATCCTCGCCGCCGCGGCCTACCGACCGGAGAGCCACTCGCCGGACGTCCTGTCCGCGATGACCGACATCTTCTGGCTCATGTTCGTGGGCAACGCCTGCGTCTTCGTCCTTCAGGTCTGGTCGATCGGATACGCCGCGTTCGTCGACCACACCCGGGAGAAGCCGGTCTTCCCGCGCTGGTACGGCTGGCTCAGCCTCGTGCTGGGAGTGCTGCTGATCCCGGGCGCCTTCATCTTCCTCAACCGGACCGGACCGCTCGCCTGGGACGGACTGCTCGCGTATCTGATCCCCTCGATCGCGTACGTCTTCTGGAAGATCGCCACGCCGTACGTGCTGCTGAAGGCGATCACGAGGGAGGAGAAGGAACTGGCCGAGACCGCCGCCGTGGCGGCCGAGCCGGTGACCGCTTAGGACCCTTGCGGCGGCGGCGTGACAACTGCCGAATCTCCCCCTTGTCACGAGCGCGCGAGCACACGGGAGCCTGCGGTGGCCGTCTGCCGGACGATCTCCGAGCCGGCCGACGCGCCGACGGCGGTCCACGGACGGAGCGGCAGAAGCTGCGCAAGCGCTTCTGCCGCTTCGACGCATCCGGAACCTCCGGAGCGGGCCGCGTGTTCCGGAGGCTAGACCGAGAGCGCGAACCCGCCCGTCACACGGAGGGTTTCGCCGGTGACGAAGGACGCCCTCGACGAGACCAGATGGAGCAGCGCCTCGACGACGTCCCGCTCCTCGCCCTCCCGTCGCAGGATCTGTTCCCCGAGGACGCGGTCCGCCTCGGCGGCCGACAGTTCGGCCCGGACCGCGTCGGTGAAGATCAGTCCCGGCGCGATGGCGTTGACCCTGATGCCGTCGGCGGCGAACTCGCGGGCGAAGGAGACCGTCAGGCCCCGCACGGCGAGCTTGGACACGCCGTAGATGCTCCGGTTCGCGTAGGCGGCCGACGAGGAGATGTTGACGACGGAGGCGCCGGCGCGGCCTTTCATCGCCTCGCGGGCCGCGAGTGAGCAGATGATGACGCCCATGACGTTGACGTCGAGCACGCGCCGCACCTTGGCGAGGCCCAGTTCGGTGAACGGCCTGTTGTAGGCGGCGTGCAGACCGGCGTTGTTGACCAGGATGTCGAGTCCGCCGTGGCGTTCGGCCACACCGTGCACCACCGCGCCGACTTCCGCCTCGTCGGCGACGTCACAGGTGACCGCGGTCGCGCTCGCGCCCCGTGCGGTGAGTTCCGCCGCCGCCTCGGCCGCGGCGGCGCCGTCGATGTCGGCGAGCACGACATGTGCGCCGCGGGCCGACAGCGCCTCGCCGAAGGCCTTGCCGAAGCCCCGGCCACCGCCGGTGACGAGGGCCACCTTGCCCTCGTGTTCGCCTCTCGGGCGTGTGTGATCCGGCATCAGAGACCTCACTTCGGTCCGAACCGCTGACCCGCGTCCAGACGCAGGCACTGGCCGTTCAGCATGGGGTTGTCGACGATCGCCAGGGCGAGCTTGGCGTACTCCTCCGGGCGGCCCAGGCGCCGGGGGAACGCGGCGTCCTTCACCAGCGCGGCCCGCACCTCGGCGGGGATCTTCTCGGTGGCGCCCGTCTCGAACAGGCTGGGCGCGATGGCGACGACACGGATACCGAGCGATCCGAGATCGCGAGCCATGGTGAGGCTCATCCCGGCGATCGCCGCCTTGGCGGCCGAGTAGGCGACCTGCCCCACCTGCCCCTCGAAGGCGGCGATCGACGACGTGTTGACGATGACGCCCCGTTCGCCGTCGGGCTCCTCGCGCTCGTTACGGCTCATGTGCGCGGCGGCCAGACGGCTGACGTTGAACGTGGCGACGGCGTTGAGGTCGAGCACCCGACAGAAGGTCTCCAGGTCGTGCGGACCGTCCTTGCCGAGGGTGCGCCGCACGCTGCCGCCGCCCGCGGTGGTGACCGAGACATGCAGCCCGCCGAGGGCCTCCACGGCGGCGTCCAACGCGCTCTCGGTCCCCTCGAAGTCGGTCACGTCGACGGGATGGAAGCTCCCGCCGAGCGTGGCGGCGACCTCCTCGCCCGCCGATGCCGGACGGTCGAGCACGGCGACGTCGGCGCCGCGGGCCGCGAGCAGCTCGGCGGTGGCCCGGCCCATGCCGGAGGCGCCGCCGAACACCACGGCCTTCTTGCCCTTGATCTCCATGGAAACCTTTCAGGTCGTTCGTTTCGTCCGCTCAGGCGGGCGTGGACGCGGGCGTGGACGCGGGCGTTCGGCGCAGGAGGGTGCACAACCGGTCGCGGTGCACGGCGGCGTCGCCGTACAGCACGCTGTCGGCCCGGGCCCGCCGCAGGTGGAGGTGGAGGTCGTGCTCCCAGGTGAAGCCGATGCCGCCGTGCAGCTGGAGAGCCCGGGCCGCGACCTCGCCGGTCCCGGCCGCGACGTACGAGGCGGCGGCGCAGGCAGCCCGGGAGGCCTCGTCGGCACCCGCGTCGGCGGCCATCGCCGCGTAGGCGGTGGCGGCGCGGGCGCCGTGGACCAGCAGCGCCATGTCGGCGCACGCGTGCTTGACGGCCTGGAACGCTCCGATCGGCTGCCCGAACTGCACGCGGGACTTCGTGTGGGCGACCGTGAGTTCCAGCATGCGCTCCATCACCCCGAGTGCGTCGGCGCACCGCAGCACCGAAGCCTCGTCGAGCAGCCGCTGGATCTCTTCGGGCCCGCCGGCGAGGCGGCGTTCCGGTGGCACCCGGACACCCTCGAGGCGGACCTCGTAGAACGAACGGGTGGGATCCAGGACCTGCTGCCGTCGGACGGTGACACCACAGGCGGCCCGGTCGACCAGGAACGACGCCGGGACCCCGCCGTGGCGCACGGTGACGAGCAGCCAGCGGGCGCCGCCCGCATCCTGCACCGCCGTCTTGACCCCGTCGAGGACGATCGCGTCCTCGACGGTCCTGGCGGTGGCGCGGACGCCGTCGAGGGACCAGGGGGCGTGCGGCTCGGCGAAGGCCCAGGTGGCCCAGCCCGCTCCGGCGGCGAGCGCGGGCAGCACCTCGGCCCGCAGGTCCGGCAACGCCGTGGCGGCGAGCGCCCGGCCGACGAGCGCGGTGGGCGTGAACGGGCCCCGCCCGAGCGCGCGCCCGATCTCCTCGGCGACGAGCGCGAGTTCCACCAGGCCCTGGCCGGCGCCGCCGTACGCCTCGGGCAGGCAGAGACCGGGCCAGCCGAGGTCGGCCGTCAGCCTCCACACCTCGGGATCCACGTCTTCGTCGCGATCCGCCCACGCCCGTACGTGCTCGATCGGGGCCCGATCCGACAGCAGGTCGCGCGAGGCCTCGCGCAGCATGTCCTGCTCCTCGCTGAGCTCGAAGTTCACCAGAGCAAGGTATCCTCTATTGGCGATACGGTCGAGATGTCGGGGCGATATGGCGGTAACTCTGTCAGCGACTCCTCGATTTAAGTACTCTTAATTCCATGGTTGATGCCGTTCTTCTCTCCGCGTGCCGCACCGCGATCGGAACCGCCCGCCGGGGAACCCTGAGGGACACCGGCGCCTTCGAACTCGCCGCGGTGGTCGTCCGCGAGGCCGCGCGGCGCAGCGGACTGCCCCCCGAGACGATCGACGACGTCGTCCTCGGCGAATCCCTGGCCGGAGGCGGGGACATCGCCCGGTACGCGGCGCTCCAGGCGGGGCTGACGCACGTCCCGGGCCTGGCGCACAACCGGCACTGCGCCTCCGGCCTCGCGAGCGTGGCGACCGCCGCCGCGAGCGTGCGGGCCGGGATGGACCGCGTGGTGATCGCGGGCGGGACGCATTCGTCGTCGACGGCGCCGGTGGCCCGGCGACGCATACCGGGCACCGAGGACTGGCAGGACCCCTGGATGTCGCCGACCCATGTCCCGACGCCCGACGCCCCCAACGACGACATGGGGGTCCTCGTCGGCTGGAACACGGCCCGGCTGGCAGGCCTCACCCGCGCGGAGATGGACGCCTGGGCGCTGCGTTCCCACGAACGGGCCGTGCGGGCCGTCGACGAAGGCCGGTTCCGCGACGAGATCGTGCCGGTGAAGGTCACCGGCCGGGACGGAGCGACCTCGGTCTTCGACGCCGACGAGCATCCGCGACGCGACACCAGCGCGGAGAGGCTCGCCGCGCTGAAGGTGCTGCACCCCGAGATCGACGGGTTCTCCATCACGGCCGGCAACTCCAGTGGCGTCAACGACGGCTCGGCCGCGGTCGTCGTCGCCGGTTCGGACGTGGCCGCCGCCCATGGCCTCGCCCCGCTCGCCACCGTGCGGGCCTGGGCGAGCGTGGGAGTCGACCCCGTCGAGACGGGGCTCGCGCCGATCGCCGCGATCCGCAAGGCCCTCGACCGCGCCGGACTCGGCATCGACGACGTCGACCTGTTCGAGGTCAACGAGGCCTTCGCCGCGGTGGCCGTCGCCACCACCCGGGAACTGCGCCTCGACCCCGAGCGGGTCAACCCGTTCGGCAGCGGGTGCAGCCTCGGCCACCCGATCGCCACCACCGGCACGCGGATGGTCGTGACGTTGGCGCACGAACTGCGGCGCCGGGGCGGCGGGACCGCGGTCGCGGCCATGTGCGCGGGCGGCGGCATGGGCTCGGCCATGGTCCTGACGGTGTGAATCCGGCGGGGGCGCCGGCCTGCGGTGAACAGATACCCGGAGTGAAGGTCACTCTCAAGTAGCGGTGGGACAGTCGGCCGGGCGGCGCACGCGGGTCGGTGTGCCGCCCGGCCGGCCGCTCAGCGCGCGGCCCAGCTGACCGTCTTGGTCTGCAGGTACTCCTCCAGCCCGAACTCGCCCCACTCCCGGCCGAGTCCGCTCTGCTTGTACCCCCCGAAGGCGGCCCGGGGGTTCACTCCCGCGCTGCCGCCGTTGAGCGTGACAGCGCCGGTCCGCAGGCGGGAGGCGATGTCGTACGCGGCCACGGTGTCGGCGCTCCAGACGGCGCCGGCGAGGCCGTACGGACTGTCGTTCGCGATCCGTACCGCCTCCTCGTCGGTGGTGAAGGGGATGACGACGCCGACCGGGCCGAAGAACTCCGTGCGCGCGATGGTCATCTCGTTGTCGACGTCGGCGAAGAGGGTGGGTTCCACGAAATAGCCCCGGTCGAGGTGGGCGGGACGCCCGCCGCCGCGGACGAGACGCGCTCCCTCCTCCTCGCCGACCCGGATCAGCTTCTCGACCTTGTCCCGCTGTGCCTCGCTGATCAGCGGGCCCATGGTGGTGGACGGGTCGGCCGGGTCGCCGACCCTGACCTCGGCGAGGGCCGCGCTCAGCTTGGCGACCAGTTCGTCGTGGACGGACTCGTGGACCAGGGTGCGCGTCAGCAGGGAGCAGCCCTGCCCGGCGTGGGTGGTGATCCCCGTCAGCGCGGAGCGGACGGCGCCGTCGAGGTCGGCGTCGGCGCGGACGATGTTGGCCGACTTGCCGCCGAGTTCGAGGACGACCTTCTTCAGGGAGGCCGCGGCCTGGGCGTAGACCGTGCGTCCGACCGCGTCCGACCCGGTGAAGCTGACGAGGTCCACCATGGGGTGGGTGGTCAGCTCGCGGCCGGCCTCGAGGCCACCGGTCACGATATTGAGCACCCCCGGCGGCAGTCCGGCGGCGTCGGCGAAGTCGCCGATCAGCAGGGACTCCAGGGGAGTGGCGGGCGCCGGTTTCAGTACGGCGGTGCACCCGGCGGCGAGAGCGGGGATCACCTTCATCATGCTCAGGAAGAACGGGAAGTTGTAGGCGGAGATCAGCGCGCACACCCCGAACGCCTCGCGGCGCAACACTCCTTGGGAGACACCGATGCCCGGTGTGACCGTGGGGTCCATCGGGCGTTCCCAGGAGAAGGCCGGGATCACGCGCTCGGCCATGTCGCGCAGATGCGCCACCGGGACCCGGGTCTGCAGCGTCTCGGCCAGCGTGCGGACCGAGCCCGCCTCGGCCATGTTGACGGCCACGAGTTCGGGCAGTCTGCGCTCCATCTCCTCGGCCATGCGCAGCAGGACGGCGGCCCGTTCGGTGGGCCTCATCCGTGGCCAGGGGCCCTCGTCGAAGGCGCGCCTGGCCGCCTCGACGGCAAGCCGTACGTCCGCGGGGGAGGAGCCCGAGACCACCGCGACCGTCTCCTCCGTCGCGGGATTGCGGACGGCCACCGGGGTGTCCGACCGGCCGTCGGTCCGGCGCCCGTCGATGTAGAGCCGCGAAGAGAACGAGTACGTCGTCGTCATGTGCCGTCTCCTGATCGCCCGCCAGACCTGTCTAGTTGAGTGTACTGAATTCACCCAACCGGAGAAGAGGGATGCGCTGTGGGCTTCGTGTCAGCGATCTCTCGGCTTTCGGTGCGTGATCGGTCGCTTATTCCGTATGCGGAATCATTGACTAGACCGTTCGGTACAGCTAACTTCGGCGTCATCCGCGGGGTGGGTTCTGGCGCGAACGACGAGGTTCGAAAGAGGTACCGCCTGTGTTCAAGGAATTTGTCGTGTCCGGCGATTCGCACATCATCGAGCCGGTCGATCTCTTCAAGGCCCGACTTCCCGAGCGACTGCGCGACCGCGCGCTGTGGGAAGAGGAGTTCACCCTCGACGAGCCGATCGTCGAGGGCGGACACACCGAGTTCAAGAAGCTGCACACGATCGGCTTCGACGGCTGGACCATCTCGAAGTACCGCCAGCTCGGCGGGGAGACCCCGGACGGCGATCCGGACCACATCATCCGGGACATGAACCTCGACGGCGTCGACGCCTCGGTGATGTTCCCGAACCTGTCGTTGTTCGTCCTGTTCACCGACGACCACGAGCTGTCCATGGCGCACGCGCGCGTGTGGAACGACTACCTCGTCGAGCGCTACCTCCCGTACAAGGACCGGCTGCGTCCGACGGCGGCGATCCCGCTCACGGACGTCCCCGAGGCCGTGGCGGAGATCGAGCGGTGCGCGCGGCTGGGGCTCGGCGCGATCCTCCTCCCGGAGATCCCGCCCCTGCCGTACTACGCGCGGGAGTACGACCCGGTCTGGGCGGCCGCCCAGGCGCACGGGATGCCGGTGTTCATCCACGTGGCCACCGGCGGGGTGAAGGTCAAGGAGAGCGTGTCGGAGACGGCGATGACCGTCCGGGGACTGATGAACGCCATGAACATGGGCAAGGGCAACCTGACCGACGACATGGTGGCCGGTCGGACCATGGGCAGCGCCGTCGGATCGGCCGTGGCCGGTCCGCAGGGCATCATCGCCAGCCTGGTGGGCGGCGGCGTGTGCGAGCGCTTCCCCGACCTGCACTTCAACCTGATCGAGTACACCGCCGGATGGCTGGTCTCCTTCATGGGCTACATGGACAAGTCCTGGAAGACGGGTACCGGCCAGGACCCCGACTGGTGGCTCGGCTTCTGGGACGACAGCCGCTCACCCAAGGAGCAGTCCGCCATGGGACGGCTGTTCGCCGTCAACGACAAGTGGCCCTACCCGCTCAAGCCCACCGAGTACGTCCGGCGGCAGATCCACGTGCAGTTCGCCGACGACCCGACGGCCGTCAAGGCCCGCCACATCACCGGTCTTTCGACGGTCATGTGGGGCAACGACTACCCGCATGCGGAGGGCACCTTCCGCAGCAGCGCCGAGTGCATCGCCGAGAACTTCGAGGGAGTCGGCGACGAGGACCGCGCGGCGATCCTGGGCGGCACGCTGGCCGATGTCGTGCACTTCGACAAGAGCAAGAAGCTGGCGCCGGCCCCGCAGGAAGTCTGAGCCACGACCGGACGGCCACCGGCCCGGGCGACCGGCCCTGGACCGCCACCGGCCCTGGACCGCCACCGGCCCTGGACCGCCACCGGCCCCGGACCGCGACCGGCCCCGGAGCGATCTCGCTCCGGGGCCGGTCGCCCTCCGCGCACCCGTCAGGCCTCCGCCGGGACCTGGCCGATCAGCGCCAGGCATGCCCGGGCGTAGGCGGCCCGGCGCCGGTGGCTCACCATGAAGCTCGGCGGCGCGAAGTAGCCGACGTCGCGGGGGAGCGAGCCGGCGCGGCGCGCGAGGGCGTCCTTCGCCTCGGCCGTCGTTCCGCAGACGGCGATCTCGGTGAGCATGTCGTCGGTGACGGCCCGCGCCATGCCGTCGGTGTCGCCGGCCCGGAACGCCGCACGCAGCTGTGCGACGGGCTCCTGCCAGCCGTGGTGGGCCACGAACGGGTCGTACGTCTTGACGGTGAGGTAGAAGGCGATCATCCGCCGGGCATCGGCGACGGCGCGTTCGGGTGCGGCGTCGTCGACCGCCGTGATGATCCAGCCGTGTTCGAGCGGGCGGGCGCCGGACCGAGCGCCGCCGGTCGTGCCGCGCTCGACGGAGGGTCGTACGACGTCGTTCCACCAGGAGCCGGTGAACAGCCCGTGCCCGATGACGCCGTCGGCGTCCCGGCCCGCGGTGGCGGCCATGCGGGTGTTGAAGGCGGCGAGCAGGACCGGGATGTCCAGCCGGCCCAGCACCGGGGCACGGACGTCGGCGTCGAGGGCGTAGAACTCGCCGGAGTAGTGGACCCCTTCGCCGTTCTCCGCGTGCAACCAGGCCCGCACGGCACCGACGGTCTCGGCGATCCGGTCCACGGGGCGTTCGGCGGGCACGCCCAGCCAGTCGCGGTTGATCCGGAACGCCGCGCTGCCCAGGCCGAGGAACAGCCGGCCCGGCGCCTGGGCGTGCAGGTGGCGCAGGGCCGTGGCGTGCGCGTAGGGGGTGCGGGCGAACGCGTAGGCGATGGCGGGGCCCGCCAGGGCGTGTTCGGTGTTCGCCACGATATCGGCCACGGTGAGGTAGGCGTCGTGGTCGGCGAACTCCCCGGCGCAGAAGGCGCCGACACCGGCCTCCTCGGCCTCCCGCGCGACGTCCCGGCCGGGCCAGGGCATGCCGAACCGCATAAGAGCCTCCCCTACAAAAAGTACACTTATTTAGGGGAGGGTAGGGGAGGGTCAGCGCAGTGTCCATCGCCCCCGGGGCACCGCGGAGCGGTCGATCCCGGCCTTTCCGACCGGGTTCCCGAGCTGGGTGTACGACAGTCCGGTGCGCAGCGCCTGGGTGCGCGTCGAGTCGAGCGACTCCCAGACCGCCCGGACGGTGCCCTGGACGGCGGCGGGCGGTTTGGCGGCGATGATGCGCGCGATCTCGTCGGCCCGGCCCCACAGGTGCTCGCGCTCGACCACCTCGCTGACCAGGCCGATCTGCACGGCGCGCGTCGCCGACACACGCTCGTCCAGGCCGAGCAGCGCGATGCGCAGAGCCTCGCCGAGCGGGATGCGCCGGGCGAGGCCGATCGGTTCCAGGGCGGCGGTGAGTCCGTAGCTGACGTGGGGGTCGAAGAACGTGGCGTCCTGCGAACAGATCACGATGTCGGCCTCGTTGAGCCAGTAGAAGGCGCCGCCGGCGGCCATGCCGTGCACCGCGCACACCAGGGGTTTCCACACCTGGTTCAGCTTCGGCGAGAGGTACTCGCCGGGATCGGTCTGCGACCAGACGTTGGGGTGGCGGTCGATGCCCTCCTTCACGTCCATGCCCGTGCAGAACGCCCGCTCACCCGCACCGCGCAGCACGATGACGTGCACGTCGTCGTCGGCCTTGACGGTGTGCCAGAGAGACGAGAACTCCTCCAGCATCTCTTGGTTGAAACCGTTCATCACCTCGGGTCGGTTGAGGGTGATCGTGGCGACGTGGTCGGTCACCTCGAACAGCACGGTCTTGAGTTCCACTCGGCAGCTCCGTTCTCGACGCGATCGAGGTAAGTAGTATACTTTTCTCTGGTTACTCGGTACCAGTCACCCGGTACCACGAGAGCCGCGGAGGACACTGCGATGAGGCCACGCGTGGGGCAGATGCTCGCCAGTACGGTCGACACCACGGCGGTGATCGTCGTGCGGTGCCCGGACGAGGAGCTGGAGATCACGTGCGGCGGGGCCGCCATGGCCGAGGGGGCCGGGCCGGGGGCCGACGCCCTCGGCACGCCCGACCCCGGTCTGATGGGCGGTGCGTTGCTCGGCAAGCGGTACGCCGACGAGGGCCTGGGTCTCGAACTGCTCTGCACGAAGTCCGGGCCGGGCAGCCTGGCGGCGAACGGCCTTCCGCTGCCGGTGAAGAGCCCCAAGCCGCTCCCGGCCTCGGACTGAGGGGACGGGGCGGCTCATGAACATATCGATGCTGTCGGACATGGCCGCCGAGGGATTCGCCGACCGGGTCGTCGTCGGGCGCACGGACGACGGGCTGACCGCCGGGCGGTTGCGCGAGCTGTCGGTCGGCGGAGCGCACCAGGTGCGCTCCGCCGACGCCGACGCGGTCGTGTACCTCGCGGTGAACGGACCGGCCCTCCCGGTCGCCCTGTTCGCGGCGGCCCGCGCCGGAGTGCCCCTGGTGCCGGTCAACTACCGCCTGGGCGAAGCCCAACTCGACGCGCTGCTGGCGAACCACCCGCGCGCACTGGGAATCGCCGACCCGGAGCACGGCGAGGCCCTGCGCCGCGCGGGGCTGCCGGTGCGGAGCCCGGCCGAATGGCTCGCACAGGCCGCGGAGCACGTCGGCCATCCCGCCGACGAAGCCGGAGGTGATCCGGCGCTCCCGGACGCCCCGGCCGTCCTCATCTACACCAGCGGGACGACCTCCGCGCCGAAGGGCGTGGTCCTGCGCCACCGCAACCTGGTGTCGTACGTGCTCGGTACGGTGGAGTTCGCCGGAGCCGGCCCCGACGAGGCGGCCCTGGTGAGTGTTCCGCCCTACCACATCGCCGCCGTGTCCAACGTGCTGACGAACCTGTACGCGGGGCGCCGGGCCCTGACCCTGGAGCAGTTCACGCCGGACGGCTGGCTCGGCCTCGCACGGGAGCAGCGGATCACGCACGCGATGGTGGTGCCGACGATGCTCGCCCGCATCATGGACACGGACGGTCTCGACCGGTCCGTGCCCTCGCTGCGCGCGCTCGCGTACGGCGGAGCCCGGATGCCGGTACGGGTCATCGAGACCGCGCTGCGCACCTGGCCGCGGGTGGACTTCGTGAACGCCTACGGGCTCACGGAGACCTCGTCCACCATCACCGTCCTGGGCCCGCGGGAGCACCGGACCGCCGTGGCGAGCGACGACCCCGTGGTGCGCGCCCGGCTCGGCTCCGCCGGACTGCCGGTGCCCGGCGTCGAGCTGGAGGTGCGCGACGCGTCCGGCGCGGTCGCGCCGCCCGGCGCGACCGGGCAGATCTGGGTGCGCGGCGAGCAGGTGTCGGGGGAGTACGCCGGGCAGGGCTCCGCGGTCGACGACCGGGGCTACTTCCACACCCGCGACCAGGGCCACCTCGACGACGACGGCTATCTCCACATCGAGGGCAGGGCCGACGACACGATCATCCGCGGTGCCGAGAACATCGCGCCCGCCGAGATCGAGGATGTCCTGCTGGGCCACCCGGACGTGCTCGACGCGGTCGTCGTGGGCGTCCCGGACGAGGAGTGGGGCCAACGGATCGAGGCGGTGGTCGTCCTGCGCGACGGCGTGACGATCGACGCGGATGCCCTGCGGGCGCAGGTGCGCGGCACGCTGCGCGGCTCGAAGACCCCGGACCGCATCACCCGCTGGCCCGAACTGCCCCGCACTGCGACCGGCAAGCTCGTGCGCCGCGACATCGTCGAGGCGCTGACCGCCGAAGGCCCTCAGGCCGTCGGCCGACAGGGATGAGGACATGAGCGTCGTCGCAGGCGGTGCCGACCTGACAACGCAATTGACGGAGCGCGCCGCCGTCGCGCTCCGCGGCTGGGCTCCCGGGGCCGCCGTGGAGTCGGTCGAGCCCCTCACCGGCGGTACGTCCAGCCTCACCTATGTGGCCGTGCTGTCGGGCGCCCCCGCCGGATACGAGCGCGTCGTCCTCAAGGTGGCCCCGCCCGGCCTGGAGCCGGTCCGCAACCGGGACGTGCTGCGCCAGGCGCGGCTCATGCAGCTGCTGTCGGGAGTGCCCGGGGTGCGGGTGCCGAAGGTGCTCTTCAGCGACAAGGGCGCGCCCACGGCTCGCCAGCCCTTCGTGGCCATGGAGTTGGTGCCCGGGGAGTGCGTGGAACCGGTGCTCGTGCCCAGGGGCGCCCTCCCCGCGGGCCAGGTGAGGGCCCGTGCCCTCGACGCGGCCCGGATGCTCGCCCACCTGCACCGCGTGGACCCCAAGCGAACCGCGCTGGCCGTGGAGCCCGTCGTCACGCCCGGTGCCGAGATCGACCGCTGGACCCGGGCGTTCACGACCGTGCCCGAGGATCTGCGCACCGGCTACGAGGCGGTCGAGGCCCGGCTGCGCGCCACCCTGCCCGCCGCGATGATGCCGGTGTTCACCCACGGCGACTACCGGCTCGGCAACACGCTGTGCGACGCCGACTCGGTCAACGCGGTCATCGACTGGGAGATCTGGTCGCTCGGCGATCCCCGGGTCGACATCACCTGGCTGACCTTCTTCACCGACGAGGCCCGCCACCCGGCGTCCCCGTCGCAGGAGCCGACCGGGATGCCGGGGAAGGCGGAGCTGATCGACGCGTACCAGGAGGCGCGGGGCGAGCGGCTGCCGGAACTGGTGTGGTTCGAGGCACTGACGAAGTACAAGGAGTCCGCCGCGACCGCCCTGCTGATCAAGCGCGGCCGCAAGGCGGACCACCTGACCGCCATGCACCGGCGCATGCTGCCCGCACTGCCGGTGCTGCTGGAGGAGGCGATGGAACTGCTCGGCCGGCGTGCCTGAGCGCCGTGCCGGGAGGCCGGGACGTTGTCCGCGGTCCGTCCGCCACGGCCGGTCGCGTCCGCACGGTGGATCCGCACATCGGTACAGGACGTCGGTTCAGGACATCGGTACAGGACATCGGTAGAGGACGTGGGTACAGGACGTCGGTACAGGCCCGCGCCCCTCGGGGCGCGGGCGCCCGCGCCGGACCCGCTCGCTCAGTACAGTCCGCCGTCCACCCGGATCAGTGACCCCGTGGTGTAGCCGGAGGCGTCGCTCGCGAGGTACAGGGCGGTGCTGATGATCTCCTCCGGCCGCCCCGGCCGCCCGGCCGCGCTGCGTGTGGTCCGGCGTTTCTCCTCCGACCAGGCCTTGGAGATGTCGGTGAGGAACGGACCGGCCGAGATGGTGTTGACGCGCACCTTCGGGCCGTACTCCAGGGCGAAGACGGTGGTCAGGGCGTTGAGCGCGGCCTTGGCGCCCGCGTAGGGGCCGAACCGCGGTTGCGGGAACAGCGCTCCCGAGGAGGAGACGTTGATGACCGAGCCGCCGTCGCCCTCGGCCATCCGCTGTCCGATCAGCGAGGCGAGCCGGAACGGCCCCTTGAAGTTGACCCCGATCACCTTGTCGAACAGCTCTTCGCTGGTCTCTGCCGAGGAGGGCGCCAGCGGTGACATGCCGGCGTTGTTGACGAGGATGTCGACCCTGCCGAACTCCTCGTACGCGGTGTCGGCGAGCCGGCCGAGGTCGTCCCAGTGGCCCACGTGCGCGGCGACCGGGAGGGCGCGCCGGCCCAGGCCGCGGACCTCCGCGGCGACCGTCTCGCATGCGTCGAGCTTGCGGCTGGCGATCACCACGTCGGCGCCCGCGGTGGCGAAGGCGCGGACCATCTCCCGGCCCAGGCCCCGGCTGCCGCCGGTGACGAGGGCGACCTTGCCGGTCAGGTCGAACAGGTCCGCCGGAGCGATGGACTTGGCGTCACGGCCCTGTGTCTCGCGCCCGCCGCTCATCCGTCCACCCGGCCGCTGAGGCTGTCGTCCTCGATGATGTGCGCGTACCGCTTGCGGGCGGCCTCCCGCTTCGGCGGGATGTGCTCGCTGGGGAACAGCCCCTCCGTCGGCCGGTGGTTCTTCAGCACCTGCTTGGCGATCGTGGTGCGGTGCACCTCGGTCGGGCCGTCGGCGAGGGCCAGGTTGGGGGCGGCCATCCACCACTTGGCGAGCGGGAGTTCGTTGGTGGTGCCGAGCGAGCCGTGCAGGTGCAGGGCCCGCTGGATGACGTCGTGCAGCACCTTGGCCGTCTGGACCTTGCACATGGCGATCTGGGTGCGGGCGGCGCCGTGCGGCTGCGTGTCGATGATCCAGGCGGTGTGCAGCACGAGCAGCCGGAACTGCTGCAGTTCCACCCAGGAGTCCGCGATGAACTGCTGCGCGGCCTGCTTCTCGGCGAGAAGGGTGCCCTGCGTACGACGGGACAGCGCCCGCTCGCACATCATGTCGAAGGCGCGCGTGCACTTGCCTACCGTACGCATCGCGTGATGCACGCGGCCGCCGCCGAGGCGGGCCTGGGCGACCTTGAAGCCCTCACCGGGGCCACCGAGCATGGCGTCGAGCGGGACGCGGACCTGGTGGTAGCGGATGTAGGCGTGGATGCCCTCGTCGAGGCTGTCGCGTTCGTCCATCGTGCCGACGTTGCGCTTGATCTCGATGCCGGGCGTCTCGGACGGGACGATGAACATCGACATGCGCGTGTGCGGCGGCGCGTCCGGATCGGTGACGGCCATGACGATGAGGAAGGCCGCGTACCGGGCGTTGGAGGAGAACCACTTCTCCCCGTCGATCACCCACTCGTCCCCCTCTCTCCGTGCGTGGCAGACGAACTCCTTGGGGTCGGCGCCCGCCTGCGGCTCGGTCATCGAGAACGTCGAGACGATGTCCCCGTCGAGCAGGGGCCGGAGGTAGCGGGCCTTCTGCTCGTCCGTGCCGAACATGGCCAGGATCTCGGCGTTCCCGGTGTCCGGGGCGGCGGTGCCGAACACCGTCGGGGCCCAGTAGGAGCGGCCGAGGATCTCGTTGAGGAGGGCGAGCTTCACCTGGCCGTAGCCGGGTCCGCCCAGTTCGGGACCCAGGTGGCAGGCCCACAGGCCCTGCTCGCGGACCTGCTCCTGCAGCGGCCTCAGGATCGCGCGGGCCTTCTCGTTGCGCGTGTCGTACGGGTCGCCGCCGTGTGGGAACAGGAGGTCGAGCGGCTCGACCTCCTCGCGGACGAAGTCCGCCGCCCAGTCCAGCTTGGCCTGGAACCCAGATTCGATCGTGAAATCCAGCATGACGAAAACAGTATACTTTTTAGCCCCTGCCGGTCCATACTCGAAGCCCGTATTGCGCATTGGGTATGCGCAATAGCGTTGAGCCGCTGGAGGAGTTGGTCCGATGCAGAGGCCGATGGAGGGCGTGCGGGTCCTCGAAGTCGCGCAGTTCACCTTCGTCCCGGCGGCGGGCGCCGTGCTCGCGGACTGGGGCGCCGACGTGATCAAGATCGAGCACGCCGAACGCGGTGACGCCCAGCGCGGGCTGGTCCGGGTGCTCGGGTACGAGGCCGCCAGCAAGGGGTCGTCGTTCTTCCCGATCATGGAGGGGCCCAACCGTGGGAAACGCAGCGTCGGCCTCGCCCTGGAGAAGCCCTCGGCGCGCCCCGTGCTGGAGGAGCTGATCCGCGCCAGCGACGTGTTCCTCACGAACTTCCTGCCCGCGGCGCGGGCGAAGCTGCGGATCGACGTCGAGGACGTCCGGGCGATCAACCCGGACATCATCTACGTCCGGGGCAGCGGCTTCGGCGCGCGCGGGGACGAGGCGGGCAAGGGCGGTTACGACAGCACGGCCTTCTGGGCGCGCGGCGGAAGTGCCGCCGGTGTCACACCGCCCGGTGCGGACCGGATGGCGCGGATGCCCGCCGGGGCCTACGGCGACGCGATGGGCGGTATGACCGTCGCCGGAGGCATAGCCGCCGCCCTCTACTCCCGTGCCACCACCGGTGAACCATCCGTCGTGGACGTGTCGTTGGTCGGCGTCGGCGCCTGGGCCACCCAGTTCACGGTCAACCTCGCGCTGATGAACGGCGGCCCGCTCCCGGTGAACACCCCGCCCCGGCACGGCGCGGCCACCAACCCGCTCATCGGCGCCTACCGCACCTCGGACGGCCGCTGGATCGAACTGGCGATGCTGCAACCCGGCCGGTACTGGGCGGAGTTCTGCAAGCTGGCCGGCCGCGAGGAGCTGAGCGGCGACGAACGCTTCGACAGCACCGAGAAGCTGATGGCCAACGCCGCCGAGGCCGCCGAGATCGTGGCCGAGCTGATCGCGTCCCGTCCCTACGCCGAGTGGACCGGGATCCTCTCCCGCGGTGCGGGACAGTGGGCGGCCGTGCAGAACGCCTGGGAGGTCGGGCAGGATTCCGCCCTGCGTGCCAACGGTCTCATCGCCCCCGTCGTGGACGCCGACGGCGTGGACCGCGAACTCGTCGCCAGCCCCGTCCAGTTCGACGAATCCCCGGTCCGTCTCACGCGCGCGCCCCAGTTCGCGGAGCACACCGACGAGGTCCTGCGCTCGCTCGGTCTCGGCGACGACGAACTCCTCGCGCTCAAGATCGACGGCGCCGCGACCTGACGCACGTGCGACGAGACGAACGTACGACGAGAGGAGCCGTGATGAGCACGACGCTCGAACCCGACGGAACCCACGACGGCCTGCCCGCCTATCACTTCGACAACCGGCTCGGCGGCCCGGTCCTCAGCCACCAGGAGCGATGGGACGAGATCGCCGGCGCCCACTCCGGGTTCCGCAGCACCATCGCGCGCGGCTACTGGGTCGTCACGGACGGCCCGGAGGTGCAGAAGGCACTCCAGGACTGGCGGACCTTCTCCAACAAGTCGGTGACCGCGCTCGAACCGAACCCGAAGTTCCTGTGGATCCCCGAGATGCTGGACCCGCCCACGCACTCCGTGTGGCGGCGCCTCCTCGGCCGCTACTTCTCCCCGAGCGCCGTCGCCGCCCGGGAGCCGGAGGTCCGCCAGGTCGCGGCGGAGATGATCGACGCGCTGAAGGGCCGGGACGGCGCCGACGTGCTCGACGAGTTCACACGCCGCTTCCCGACCCTGATCTTCATGCGTCTGATGGGCCTGCCGGAGGAGGACCTGCTCACCTTCCTCGCGTGGACCCACGAGCTGCTCCACCTGTCCCACGACGAGGACCCGGACGGCGCCCGGCAGATGACCGCCATGCGGGAGGTGTCGGCCTACTTCGAGGAACAGATCGCCCTGCGCCGCAGGACGCCACGTGACGACCTGCTCTCCCACGCCA
This sequence comes from Streptomyces sp. NPDC102259, assembly GCF_044766465.1. NCBI lineage: Bacteria > Bacillati > Actinomycetota > Actinomycetes > Kitasatosporales > Streptomycetaceae > Streptomyces > Streptomyces sp. NPDC102259. The sequence continues at coordinate 116,910 of NZ_JBIWMA010000015.1, forward strand.
TGGCCTGGACGATCGACGGCGAGCCGATCGACGACCGGGACATGCACGCCTTCTGCATCCTGATGTTCCAGGCCGGCTTCGACACGGTCCCCATCTCCATCGGCTGGGCGCTGTACCACTTCGCCGCCCATCCGGGACAGCGGGCGGAGATCCTCGCCGATCCCTCGCTCATCCCCACCGGGGTGGAGGAGATCCTCCGCGTCTACTCGTTCGTCGTCCCGGCGCGCAAGGCCACGCAGGACGTGGAGATCGGCGGCTGCCCGGTCAAGGCCGGCGAGATGGTGATGCTCCCGCTCGCGGTCCCCAACCGCGACCCCGGCCGGTACGACAACCCCCTCGAGGTGGACCTGCGACGCAAGGCCACCAACCACATCGCGTTCGGCTCGGGCCCGCACCGCTGCCTCGGCTCGCATCTCGCCCGCCTCGAACTCAACGTGGCCGTCGAGGAGTGGCACCGGCGCATCCCCGACTACCGGATCGCGCCCGGACAGGAACTCTGGCAGCACGGCAACATGTACGGCATCAAGTCGCTCCGGCTGGAGTGGTGAGGGACGTCATGAGCCATCCCCTCAGAGCGGCGGATCTCTACCACACCGGGATCGTGGTCCCGGACGTCGACGCCTGGAAGGCCCGCATGGGCGAGGTCGCCGGCTACCGGTGGACCGAGACCATGTCCGCGGACCTGCCGATCCGGCTGGCCGACGGCGACCGCGTGCTGAACCTCCGCTACACGTACTCGCTCGACGCCCCGCACATCGAACTCGTCCAGGAGATCCCCGGGACACCGTGGACGGCGGCCGAACGCGTCGCGACCCACCACCTCGGCTATTTCTGCGACGACGTGCCCACCACGTCGAAGCGGCTGGAGGAGGCGGGTTTCGCCCTGGAGGCGTGCGCGCTCGTCGACGGCGCCCCGTCGATCTTCGCCTACCACCTGGCCCCTTCCGGTGTGCGGATCGAGATCGTGGACCGCGCCCGGATGCCCGACTTCGCCGCCTACCTGCGGTCGAAGGCACCCCAGTGACAGGCCCAGTGACAGGCCCAGTAGCAGGCCCAGTGACAGCCCCGCTGACGACTCCGCTGACAGTCGAGGACGAAAACCACGTGGCACCCACCTCCGCCTTCACCTTCACCGAGGAGCACGAAGCACTCCGGTCGACGCTGCGCCGCTTCCTGCGCGACAAGGCGCCGAGCGAGGCGGTACGCCGCTCGATGGAGTCCGAAGCGGGCCACGACCCGCGGATCTGGCGGCAGATGGCGGACCAACTCGGCCTGCACGGACTGGCGTTGCCGCAGGAGTACGGCGGCTTCGGCGGCGGGCCCGTCGAGTTGGGAATCGTCCTGGAGGAACTGGGGCGGGTCCTGCTGCCGTCGCCGTACTTCGCCACCGTGGCCCTCGCCGGACAGGCCCTCGCCGCGTCCGGCGACGACACGGCGAAAGCGCGCTGGCTGCCCGCGATCGCGGAGGGCTCACTGACCGGCACGCTGGCGGTGGCCGAGGAGAGCGGGACATGGCGCGTCGAGGACATGGCGGCCGAAGCCGTGCCCGGCGACGGAGGAACCTGGCGGGTGTCGGGCACGAAGATGTTCGTCATCGACGGCCACAGCGCCGACCTGCTCCTCGTCGCGGCCCGCACCGACACCGGACCCGGACTGTTCGCCGTGGACGGTTCCGCGACCGGAGTGACCCGCACCCGCCTGGAGACGCTCGACCCGACGCGCCGCCTGGCGCGCGTCGACCTGGCAGGCGCGGCGGCGCTGCGGATTGGCCCGGAGGGGGACGCCACCGGGTATCTGCGCACGGTGCTCGACCTCGCGGCCGTGGCGCTGGCCGCCGAACAGGTCGGCGGTGCGCAGGCGTGTCTGGACGCGGCGGTGGAGTACGCGAAGGTCCGGGTGCAGTTCGGCCGGCCCATCGGATCGTTCCAGGCGATCAAGCACAAGTGCGCCGACATGCTGCTGAAGGTCGAGGCCGCCCGGTCGGCCGCGTACCACGCGATGTCCGTGGCGGCCGGGGGACCGGGCGAACCGCCGGGGGCCGGGAGAGCGGACGGGCTGGCGGTGTCCGCCGCGCTCGCGGCGGCGTACTGCGCGGACGCCTTCACTCACGCGGCCAAGGAGAACATCCAGATCCACGGCGGCATCGGGTGCACATGGGAGCACGACGCGCACCTCCACCTGAAGCGCGCGAAGTCGTCCGAGCAGCTCTTCGGCAGCCCGGCGACGCACCGGGGGCGGCTGGCCGACCTGCTCGGAATCTCCGTGCCCATGGCGACGAAAGGCTGATCACGTGGGAATTCGCGACCGCCTGTCCCGGCTGCTGGCCGAAGCCGCCGCCGACGCCGAGGCGATCGAGCACCACGGGGAGTGGTGGACCTGGGGTCAGGTCCAACGGGCCGCGCGGGGAGCCGTCGAGGCGCTCGACGCGGCGGGTCGGGAAACCGGCGCCCGCGTCGGTGTCGTCCTGGAGAACCGGCCCGAGCACGTCGCCGTGGTCGCCGCGGTGATCGCTTCCGGGCGGTGCCTGGTGATGCTGAGCCCCTTGCAGCCCGCCGCGCGACTCGCCGCCGACATCGCCCGCTGCGAGCTGCCCGTCGTCGTCTCCGGCGCCGAGGCCCTCGCCGGCGAGGGCGTCCTGGCCGCGGTGACCGCTCACGGAGCGGCCCTGGAGCTGCGCGCGGACGGCACCCTGCGGCCCGCGGGCGGCACGGCGCCCGCCGAGGCGCCGGCCAACCCCGGGGTCGCCGTGGAGATGCTCACCTCCGGCACCACCGGGCCCCCAAAACGCGTCCATCTGCGCAGCGGCCAGCTCGACCAGGCGCTCGTCTCCGGCGGGCAGACCCCGAAGCCCGAAAGGCTGCTGTCGCGGTCGGCGTCGCTCGTGGCCACCCCGCTCGTGCACATCGGCGGCCTGTGGCGGGCGCTCGCCTGTCTCGCGACCGGGCGCCGCATGGTGTTGATGTCCAAGTTCGCCGTCGAGCCCTGGGTGAGCGCGGTGGAACGGCACCACCTGCGGGCGGCGAGTCTGGTGCCGGCGGCCATCCGCGCCGTGCTCGACGCCCGGGTTCCGCAGGAGCGGCTCGCGAGCCTGCAGGTCGTCACCTCCGGCACGGCGCCCTGCCCGGCCGAGCTCGCCGACGCCTTCTTCCGCACGTACGGCATCCCCGTCCTCATGACCTACGGTGCCACCGAGTTCGCGGGAGCGGTGGCCGGCTGGACGCTGCCGTTGCACGAGCGGTGGTGGCAGCGGAAGGCGGGCAGCGCCGGGCGGGCCCTCGACGGGGTCGAACTGCGGGTGACCGGTGACGACGGAGCCGAGATCCCCGTCGGCGGAACAGGCCGGCTGGAGGTCCGGACCGAACAGAGCACCCGGGGCGGCCGAGCGTGGGTGCGCACCAGCGATCTCGCCCGGATCGACGCCGACCGGTTCGTCTGGATCGAGGGACGCGCGGACGACGCCATCATCCGCGGCGGCTTCAAGGTGCAGCCGGAGACGGTCAAACGCGCACTGGAGACGCACCCGGCCGTACGGGAGGCGGCCGTGGCGGGGCTGCCGGACGCGAGGCTGGGCGAGGTGCCGGTCGCGGCGGTCGAGGTCGAGCGGGAACAGGCCGCCCCGGACCCCGCCGAACTCCTCGCCCTCTGCCGTGTCCGGCTCACCCCGTACGAGGTGCCGACGCACATCGTGGTCCTGGACGCACTGCCCCGGACCCCGTCGAGCAAGGTGAGCCGCACGGAGTTGCTGCACCTCGTCCGCGCCCGGATCGCACAACAGGACCGTGCCGAGAAGGACCGCGTGGAGAAGGAACGTGTCGAGGAGGACCGGCGATGACGGACACGCAGGAGAAGAGGCCGGAGAGGTTCGGCGTCCTGACCGACGAGGCGGTCGAACGCTCCCGCCGCCGCCTCGGCGTCCCCCAGCCCCAACGCAACCCGCCGCACAACTACGAGGTGACCTGGGACGGCGCACGCCACTTCGCCCACGGCTACGGCGACGACAACCCCCTGTACTGCGACCCGGACTACGCGGCCGGGACCCGGTGGGGCTCGCTCGTCGCACCGCCCGCCTTCCTGTACACGATGGGCGAGGACGCCGCCCCGACGCCGGATCCGCCCACCAGGGCGCTCCTGAAGGGAGACCCGTTCGCGGGCCTCGGCTCCTACCAGGCGGTGATGGAGTTCGAGTGGTGGCGCCCCCTACAACTCGGCGACCGTTGCCGGGTGTTGCAGACACAGGTGGGCGTCCACCTCAAGCCCAGCAGCTTCGGCGGGCGCACGGCACATGTCGTGCGCGACTACCTCTACGCCAACGGGCGGGGCGAGATGCACGCCCTGAGGCGAGGCACCTGGATCAACGCCGAGCGGCACACGTCGCGGAAGCGGGCCAAGGAGCACCGGGAACAGGAGCCCTACACGGCCGAGCAGCTCGCCGGGATCGACGCCGCCTACGCGGCCGAGACCCGGCGTGGAGCCGAACCGCGTTACTGGGAGGACGTGGAGATCGGTGAAGAGCTCCAGCCGCGGGTCAAGGGACCGCTGACCACCACCGACGTGGTCGTCTGGCACCTGGGCTGGGGCATGCAGCTCACCCCGCCGGGGGCGTTCGGGATCGCCGCGAAGGTCCGCCGCAAGGCTCCCGGCCTCTACCCGCCGAACCCGCTGAACATCCCGGACACCGTGCAGCGCCTGCACTGGGAACCCGAGCGGGCGAGGGAACTCGGGCTGCCGAACCCCTACGACTACGGCGGGATGCGGGAGACATGGCTGTGCCATCTGCTCACCGACTGGATCGGCGACGACGGCTGGCTGTGGAAACTGCGCTGCGAGCACCGCAGGTTCAACTATCTCGGCGACACCACCTGGGTACGCGGCACGGTCGTCGACAAACGACAGGCGGACGGGCGCTTCGAGGTGCACGTCGAGGTGCGGTGCGAGAACCAGCGGGGTGAGGTCACCACGCCCGGTACGGCCGTGGTCCTGCTGCCGACCCGGGACCGGGCCGTGGAACTCCCGGCGCCGCCCGCCGACGACCTGGACGGCATGGTCGCCCATGAACTGGCCCGATTCGCCGTGACCGGCGATCAAGTGCACGATTCGAGGAGGTAGGCGTGTCCGACGACGTACTGGTGGAGCGCCGCGGCGCGGTCCAGGTCATCACGATCAACCGTCCTGCGGTCAAGAACGCGCTGGACGCCGGGGTGGCCGCCGGGGTGGCGGCCGCGGTGGACGAGCTCGACGAGTCGGACGAGCTGCGGGTCGGCGTGCTCACGGGGTCGGGCGGGACGTTCTCGGCGGGGATGGACCTCAAGGCGTGGCTGCGCGGTGAGAGCCCCGCGATCGAGGGCCGCGGACTGTGCGGGATCAGCATGACACCGCCGCGCAAGCCACTGATCGCCGCCGTCGAGGGCTGGGCCCTGGCCGGCGGTTTCGAACTGCTGCTGGCCTGCGATCTGGTCGTCGCCGCCCGCACGGCGCGGCTCGGCGTGCCGGAGGTGACCCGGTCGCTGGTGGCCCGCGCGGGAGCCGCGCTCCATCTGCCCCGCCGGATCCCGTACGCGATCGCCCTGGAACTCCTGCTGACCGGCCAACCGATCGATGCCGAACGGGCGGCCGCGTACGGCCTGGTCAACCGGCTCACCGACGAGGGCGGCGCGCTCGACGGCGCGCTGGGACTCGCCGAGACCATCGCGGCGAACGGCCCCCTGGCGGTCGCGGCGACCAAGGAGATAGCGCGCTCCACCGCCGACTGGACCCTGGCGGAGGCATGGGCCAAGCAGGTCGACATCGCCGAGCCGGTGTTCCGGTCGCAGGACGCCCGGGAAGGGGCGGCGGCCTTCGCCGAGAAGCGGGCGCCGGTCTGGAAGGGCCGCTGACAGTGCCGTACGCCCGATCAAGTGTCGCCGTACGTCCGATCAAGCGTCCTCGACCGAAGGAGGGGTGATGACGACAGGACCGCTCGCCGGCTGCCGGGTCGTCGAACTCGGCGGCATCGGGCCGGGGCCGTTCGCCGGGATGCTCCTGGCCGACCTCGGGGCGGAGGTCGTCCGCGTGGACCGGCCCGAGCGCGCGGACGAGACGGACGCGGGCGGACCGGCGGACGTGCTCAACCGGGGCAAGCGCTCGGTCGTGCTCGATCTGAAGGACCCGGCCGCGACCGCCGCACTCCTCCGACTCGTCGAGCGCGCGGACGTGTTGATCGAGGGGTTCCGTCCCGGCGTCACCGAACGGCTGGGCATCGGACCGCACGACTGCCTGGCCCGCAACCCCCGTCTGGTCTACGGCCGGATGACCGGCTGGGGCCAGGACGGACCGCTCGCCGCCGCGGCCGGCCACGACCTCACCTACATCGCGCTGACGGGCGCGCTCGGCGCCATCGGGGACGCGGGCGGCCCGCCGCAGATACCGCTGAACCTCGTCGGCGACTTCGGGGGCGGCGGCTGCTACCTCGTGATCGGCGTACTGGCCGCCCTGCACGCCGCCGCCCGCACCGGCCGCGGCCAGGTCGTCGACGCGGCCATCGTCGACGGCACCGCCCACCTCCTCGCCAGCACCTTCGCCAAGCTCGCCCGCGACGAGTGGCACGACGAGCGGGGCGTCAACCGCTTCGACGGCGGCTGGCCCTTCTACGCCGTGTACGCGACCAAGGACGGCCGGCATGTGGCGGTCGGCGCGCTGGAGCGCAAGTTCTACCGGTGCCTCGTCCAACTGCTCGGCCTGGAGGTCGACCCGGACCGGCAGCACGACCGGTCGACCTGGCCGGAGCTACGGCGGCTGCTGACCCGGCTCTTCGCGGAGCGCACCCGGGACGAGTGGGCGGCGTTGTTCGAGGGCACCGACGCCTGCGTGGCACCCGTCCTCAGCCTCACCGAAGCGGCGGCACATCCCCATCTGGCCGGGCGCGCAAGCCTGTTCACTCGCGACGGAGTGATCCAGCCGGCCGCCGCGCCGCGCTTCTCGGCGACCCCGTCGAGCCCAGGCCGCACGGCGCCGGCCGTCGGCGCCGACACCCGGGCCGTGTTCCGGGACTGGGGAGTCGACGCCGCCGTGCAGATCCCCGACTGACCTCAAGGAGCTTCCATGCGAGACGCCGTCATCGTCGACGCCGTGCGCACCCCGATCGGCAAGCGCAACGGCTCGCTGGCCCCGGTGCACGCGGCGGATCTCTCGGCGAAGGTGCTGAACGCCCTCGTCGAGCGCACCGGCGTGGACCCCGGCACCGTCGACGACGTGGTCTGGGGCTGTGTGACCCAGATCGGCGACCAGTCGAGCAACGTCGGCCGGTTCGCGGTGCTCGCCGCCGGCTGGCCCGAACACGTCCCGGCCGTCACGGTCAACCGGGCCTGCGGCTCCAGCCAGCAGGCGGTCGACCAAGCCGCGCACGCCGTCATGGCGGGCCAGTACGACCTCGTGGTCGCGGGCGGGGTGGAGACGATGAGCAGGGTGCCGCTCGGCTCGCACCGCACCACGGGACAGCCCTACGGACCCGGAGCGCTGGCCCGTTACGACGGCGTCGAGTTCAGCCAGGGCACCGGCGCCGAACTGATCGCCGAACGCTGGGGTCTCACCCGCACCCGGCTCGACGAGTTCGCCGCACGGTCCCACGCCAAGGCGGCCGCGGCGATCGACGCGGGTGTCTTCGACGACCACATCGTGCCGATCGAGGTCGACGGCACCAAGTTCGCCGTGGACGAGGGGCTGCGCCGGGGGACGTCGGTCGAGACGCTCGCCCGCCTCAAGCCGTCGTTCAGGGAGGACGGAGTGATCCACGCCGGGAACTCCTCCCAGATCTCCGACGGCGCCGCCGCTCTGCTCGTCACCACCCCCGAGCGGGCCCGCGAACTCGGCCTCACCCCGATCGCCCGCTACCACTGCGGAGCCGTCAGCGGCGCGGACCCGATCACCATGCTGCTCGGCCCGATCCCCGCGACCGAGAAGGTGCTCCGCCGGTCCGGGCTCAGCCTCGACGACATCGGAGTGTACGAGGTCAACGAGGCGTTCGCCCCGGTCCCGTTGGCCTGGCTGGCCGAGACCGGAGCCGACCCCGAGCGGCTCAACCCGCTGGGCGGGGCGATCGGGGTCGGCCACCCGCTCGGCGGCTCCGGCGCCATCCTGATGACACGGCTCCTGGCCCGGATGCGGAGCGAGAACCTCCGTTACGGACTCCAGACCATGTGCGAGGGCGGCGGCACCGCGAACGCCACGATCATCGAGCTGCTGTGACGACCCGCGTCGAACGTCCGCTGCCCCAACCCACCCTCGCCAGCGCCGAGTTCTGGAGTTCCGGGGCCGACGGGGTGCTGAGGATCCCGCACTGCGGGGACTGCGGACGTCATTTCCATCCGCCGCTGCCGGTGTGTCCCTCCTGCCGTAGCCGCGCGGTGGCCCTCGCCCCCGTCTCGGGCAGGGCCGTGGTGGTCGGCTTCAGCGTCAACCACCAGACCTGGCTGCCGAAGTTCCCACCGCCGTACGTCGTCGCCGTGGTCGCCCTCGCGGAGGACGACCGGGCGCGGCTGACGACGAACATCGTCGGCTGCGACTCGGACGAGGTGCGCGTCGGCCTGCGGGTCCGGGTGTGCTTCGAGCAACTCGAAGAAGACGTGTACGTCCCCCTGTTCGAGCCGGAGCCGCAGACCGACGCGGAGACCGATGCGGAGACCGAGGCCGCCGAGGGCCCCGGCCCGCTGCCCGAGCCCCGCGACGTCCGCACCGCCCTGCGGCCCATGGCCTCACCCCGCAAGTACGAGGACAGGGTCGCGCTGACCGGCGTGGGACAGTCCCGCGTGGGCCGACGCCTCATGGCCGACCCCCTCTCCCTGACCGTCGACGCCTGTCTGGCAGCGGTCGCGGACGCCGGCCTCGACCTCGACGAGATCGACGGGCTCTCCACCTACCCCGGACCGAGCCCCGACGGTATGAGCGAAGGCGGCGTCACCGCTCTCACCGAGGCTCTGCAACTGCGCCCCACCTGGGCCAACGGCGCCCGTGAGGTGCCGGGCCAGATCGGCTCGATCACCGCCGGCATGCTCGCGGTCGCCGCCGGACTGTGCCGGCACGTGCTGTGCTTCCGCACGGTGTGGGAGTCCTCGCACAGTGCCCTGGTCCGGTCCGGCCGGTGGAAGGCGTCGTCCGGCGGCCGCGCCACCGGCATGTTCGAGTTCCGGGCACCCTTCGGAGCCATGTCGGCCGCGCAGTGGATCGGCTGCAACGCCTCGCACTACATGCACCGTTACGGTGTCGGCCGCGAGGCCCTCGGCGCCATCGCCGTCACCGCGCGGGCGAACGCGGCCCGCAATCCCGAGGCCCTGCACCGCGACCCCATGACCCTCGACGACTACTTCGACGCCCGCGTGATCACCACACCGTTCGGGCTCTACGACTGCGACGTGCCGTGCGACGGGGCGGTGGCCGTCGTCGTCTCCGCGATCGAGACGGCGTACGACCGGCCCCGGCCGCCCGTCCTGGTAGAGGCCGTCGGCACGGCCGTGCTCGAACGCCTCAGCTGGGACCAGGACACCCTGACCCACCTGCCGCAGTCGCACAGCCCCTCGGCCCATCTGTGGACGCGGACCGACCTCACACCCGCCGACGTCGATGTCGCCCTGCTCTACGACGGGTTCACCTTCAACGCCCTGTCCTGGATCGAGGGCCTCGGCTTCTGCGGACCGGGCGAGGCGACCGACTTCGTCGCCGGCGGCAAGACCATCGCCCTGGACGGCGACCTCCCGCTGAACCCGCACGGCGGCCAGCTCTCGGCGGGCCGCCTGCACGGCTTCGGCTTCGTCCGCGAGGCCATGCTCCAGTTGCGCGGCGACGCGCCGGACCGCCAGGTCGACGACGCCCGGGTCGCGGTGGTGACGGCGGGCGGGGGAGTGCCGTCGGGGGCGATGCTGCTGAGGAGGGCTGAGTAGCCGGTCTCCTTCGGACCGGCCCGCCTCAGGCGGGGAGGCTCACGCGTTGCCGCTCCGACTGGGTGAGGCGTGCCGAACGCGTGCGGGTTCCGAAGGCGGCCAGGGCGATCGCGCCGAGCAGCCAGGTGCCGGCGATGAAGTAGAGGACGCTCTGGTAGCCGTGGCCGTTGTAGAGCGAGGCGACGATCAGCGGACCGGCGGCGTTCGACAGTCGGCCGAGGCCGTAGGAGACACTCGTTCCCACGGAGCGGCTGGTAGATCAGCCGGCGTTCGGATGCCGCTGACGGGACGATCGTGGTCCGTGCACGCGGCTTGGTGATCCATGCCGAGCCGTGTTCCCGGTCCTCGCCGCGGCCGACGCAACCGGCGGGATCAAGACGGTGCGGGGCGACCAAGTGGGCAGCGGGCCGGTACGGCCCCGGAGCCGTCTCGTGCGGGCGGGCCGAGCACTGTCACGCGGAGGCCACCACCTCGCCGGCCATGACCTGGGGAGGGTGGGGGAGCAGCGACGCGAGGTTGTCCCGCACGAAGTCCGCGGCCCGCGAGATCGATTCGTCGGCGCCGGCCCGGTCCTGGAAGACGCTGGTCGAGACCATCACTGCGTCCCCGGTGTCGATCCAGTAGTAGGCCACGAAGCCGGAGACCTGGCGCATGAGCGGCACGAACCCCTCGTTCACGAGACGTGCGGCCTCGGCCGCATCGGTCACCCCTTCGTACCGCCGGACTGCTGCGTACATCACCAAGGCTCCTCACGGCGTTCTTCGTTCGTTCCCTGCTGAGGCGTCATACCCCTGCGTCGGCCGCCTGGCTCATCAGGCGTCCGGCAATCACCTGAAGGGCCGCCTGGGGTGATCCGAACGGCGGTCGCCGGCCCGGACGCCCGTCGGCCGCGGCCGGAGCGGATCGGCGGGAAGCCCTTGACCAGAAGGATCGGAGCCTGGCTGTCGCGGCGGGCTCGCTCCCGAAACTCCGTCGGACAGGGGCAGACCGGTCCGCTCGGTGAGCGAGTGGATCCCGGAGCCACTGCGAGCAACACGGACACAGCCCCGGAAGACCGCCCCGCACGCAGAACGAACACCGTGGCAGCACTGAGGATCAAGTCAGTCGTCGAAGGTGACGATGACCTTCTCCGCGGCTCCGGGGGTCAGCGCCAGCTCGAAGGCCCGTGTCACCTCGGCGAACGGCACCTGGTGACTGATCAGCCGGGCGAAGCGGTCCTGGTGCTCCGCGAGTTCCGCGGTCACCTCGAAGATCTCGGTCGGATACCCCTGGGAAGCGATGAGGGTGAGCTCGCTACGGAGCATGGCGCCCAGGTCGATCGCCTCGGACGGTTTCTGCACACCGACCATGACCAGTTTGGCGCCCCACTTGGCGGCGTCGACCGTGGCCTTGAAGACGGCGGCGACACCGGCGGCGTCGATGTAGACGTCGGTACCGGCACGCGGCTGGCCCAGCGCGTTGGCCGCCTCGCCGTGCAGCTCGGTCAGCCGGGCGGTGACGTCCTCCTCGGCGGAGTTGATCACGGCGTCCGCGCCGACGGCCAGTGCGGTCTCCAGCCGCTCGGGGATGACATCGGCGACGACCACGTGCTCCACCCCGCGCAGCTTCAGCCAGATGGTCGTGGCCAGCCCGATCGTCCCGGCACCGAAGACGACGACCTTGTCGCCGGGCTTCGCCTCCGAGCGGTTGACGCAGTGCCGAGCCACCGCCAGGGGCTCGTTCAGCGCGGCCACGCCGAAGGGCAGCTCGTCCGGGAACACCGCCACACTCGTGCCCACGACGGCGTTCTCGACGAGCAGGTACTCGTTCATCCCGCCCAGCTCGCCGCCGCAGCCGATGATGCCGGACGGCGCGGCCTGCGGGTTGACGACCACCCGGTCGCCGATCGCGAGGTCCGTGATCGCGGAGCCCACCTCGACGACCTCACCGGCCGGTTCGTGTCCGAGCGGCAGCGGGACCACCGAGCCGGTGATGTCGTACGGGGTGCCGCCGCTCCGGACGAAGAAAGCGTCGGTACCGCAGATGCCGCAGGCGCGGATCCGCACGAGGACGTCCTGCGGGCCGGGCGCGGGGCGCTCGACCTCCACGACCTCGATGTCGTTCTTCGCGCCGGTCCGGACGGACTTCATCGTGGCCATGGAGCCGACTCCTTCTGCGGGAACACCGGGTTACCAGGTGACGGGGAGGTCGTAGATCCCGTAGGCCTGCGAGTCCTCCTTGAACTTGAGCTCCGAGACGTCGACCGCGAGTCGCAGCGTCGGCACCCGGCGGAACAGGGTGCTGAACACGACGTGCAGTTCGATGCGGGCCAACTGCTGCCCGACGCACTGGTGCGGTCCCCAGCCGAACGCATGGTGATGCGCGGCGGTGCGGGTGAGGTCGACCTTCTCGGGGTCCGGAAACGCCAGCGGGTCCCAGTTGGCCGCCGGTAGCGACGCGATGACGCCCTCGCCCGCGCGGAGGATCTCGCCGTCGATCTCGATGTCCTCCACCACCGCCCGCCGCGCCAGCAGATGCGGGATGGTGAGATAACGCAGCAGCTCCTCGACGGCCTTCGTCACATACTTCGGATCATCGGAGTGTTCACGCAGGCCCGCGAGCTGGTCGGGATTCTGCAACAGCAGGGCGGTGCCCAGCGTGATCATGTTGGCACTGGTGTCGTGACCGGCGACGAGCAGGATGTGCCCCAACGGGGCCGCTTCCGCCATGGAGAGCACGCCCTCCTTGACCCGGGCGCCGAGGTCGGAGAGGACGTCCTCACCGGGGTCGTCCATCTTGGCCTCGATGAGCCCGGAGATGTAACGGCGCAGATCCGCCGTCGACCGGGCAGCCTCCTTGGCGGTCTTGAACCGGGCGTTGGTGACTCCGGCGTGCTTCTGGAAGAACTCGTGGTCCTCGTACGGCACTCCGAGGAGCGCGCAGATCATCAGGGACGGCAGAGGCAGGGACAGGGCTTCGTTGAGGTCGGTCGGGCGGGGCCCGGCCAGCATCCTGTCGATGAGGTCGTCGGTGATCTGCTGGATCTCCGGGCGGAGTCTCTCCATGCGGTGACGGGTGAACGAGTTCGTCAGCATCCGGCGCCACCGGGTGTGCTCGGCGCCGTCGGTGTTGTTGATCGACGGCTGGATCTCGGCCGCGTGCGCCTTCATGGCCTCGGTCGTGTGAGGGTATCCGGGCGCGCCGATGTTCGCGCTGAGCCGCGGGTCGGTCAGCAGCTGACGCTGGGTGGCGTGCGACGTGACGACCCACGGGGTGGTGCCGTCCCATGTCCTGGCACGTACGACGGGCTTCCCGGCGTCGTGCAGTTCGAGCAGACCCGGCGGCGGCGCGAACGGGCACTGGCTCGATCGGGGCGACGGATACTCCGGCAGCTCTTCCGTGGCGTCGGTACCGACCACGCGCTCGGTCATGGTTCCCTCGTTCTCTCGTCGTCACAACTGAGGGAACCTTACGTAGACCGTTCGGTACAATCAATAGTCCGGGGCGTCGTCGGCTCGTTCTGTCCGCGCCTATTGACCGAGCGGTCTATTTTGCGGGCGCGGGGCGGGCGGAAGCGATCAGCGACGTTCCCGCGGCAACCCCAGCCCCCGCTCGGCCGCCTGGGTCCGCAGAACCTCGTTCGCCCCGCCGGCGATCGTGTACGCGCGTGAGTACAGATGGGCGTCCTGCCACCAGCCGTCGGCCACCGCCTCCGGGTCGTACTCGGTGAGCAGGCCGTCCGTGCCCTGAAGACGCAGACCGAAGTCGGCCAGGTCGTGGTTGAGGTCGCTGAAGAAGATCTTGCCGAGGAGGGCGTCGGCGGGCTGTTCCGTGCCGTGCAGCATCCGCGACTGCGCGAGAGAGATCATCGCGCCGTTCACGTGCACCCGGGCGGCGAGTTCACCGATCGCCTGCCGGGTGGCGGAGTCGTCGAGCGCGGGGCGGCCGCGCACCGGCGTCGCCTCCGCGAGCCCCGCCAGGTCGTCCAGCACGGCGAACAGCTCGGCGCCGCGGGCGGCCACGCCGGAACGTTCACGGCCGAGGCTGCTCATCGCCACCCGCCAGCCGTCGTTCACCCGGCCGATCACGTTCGCGGCCGGGATCCGGACGCCGTCGAGGAAGACCTCGTTGAAGTCGGTGGTCCCGGTGATCTCGCGCAGCGGCCGTACGTCGACCCCCTCGCTGCGCATGTCCAGCGCGAACGCCGTGATGCCCTTGTGCTTCGGGGCGGCGGCGTCGGTGCGCGCGAGAAGGTAACCCATGTCGGCGTGCTGGCCGTTGGTCGTCCACACCTTCTGGCCGTCGACGACGAACACCGCGTCAGGATCCTCGGGGCCGCCGCCCTCCCGGCGTGCCCGGGTGCGCAGTGCCGCCAGGTCGCTGCCCGCCTCCGGCTCGCTGAACAGCTGGCACCACACGTCTTCGCAGGTGCGGATGCGAGGCAGGAAACGCCCCCGCTGTTCGTCGGTGCCGAAGTCGAGCAGGGCGCCCGAAGCCAACGAGGCCGCGCCGACGGGCGGCCAGGTACGGGCGCGGGCGATCTCCTCGGCGACGACGAACGGTTCGAGAGGATGGGCGTCGGGCCGGCCGCCGTACTCGACGGGCCAGTCGATGCCGAGGAGGCCGGCCTCGTACAGCTTCGCGGTCCACTCCCGGATCGCCGGCATCAGGGCCGGCTCGGGTGCGCGCACCCCGGAGTGGGTCTTGACGCCGGGCGCGTGCTCCGCCACGAAGGCGCGCACTTTCTCCCGGAACGCCTCGAGTTCGGGTGTGGGGTCCAGTCGCATCACGCTGCCGACTCCTCGGTCCTCGTGCGAGCGATCTCGAAATGAGGGTACTCTAACCAGGTCGTCGAGTCGGCGGCCAGGGGTGTACGGCGGAATCAGTAGCCCGATCTCGCTGTAGGGCGTCCGACCCGCGCGTCGCCTGCTCGTGTGCCGAATAGACTGGGGATCCGCGATATCCCCGCAGAGGAGTTGGCCCATGGCGACTGCCGTCGACCGCGAGCCCGCCGACGGCGAGACCGGCGCCCCGGTCGGCAAGCTGGCCGCGCAGACCGCGCAGCGCATCGAGGCGACCGTGATCCGCCAGGGCTGGCCCGTCGGCGATTCGCTGGGCTCCGAGGTGGACCTGCGGGAGCAGCTCGGGGTGAGCCGTGCGGTGCTGCGCGAGGCGGTGCGTCTGGTCGAGCACCATCAGGTCGCGAGGATGCGACGGGGCCCGGGCGGCGGACTGATCGTCTGCGCCCCCGACGCGGGACCGGCGACCCGGGCCATGGTGATCTACCTCGAGTACGTCGGCACCAGCGTCACGGACCTGCTGAAAGCCCGCCAGCTCCTCGAACCGATCGCCGCGGGTCTCGCCGCCGAACGGATCACCGAAGAGGGCATCGCCACGCTCCGTGCGACGCTCGACTCCGAGCTCTCCCACTGGGACGACCCGTCGGTCCATTCGCAGGACCCGTTGCACCCGGTGCTCGGCCAGTTGTCGGGCAATCCGGTTCTGCACCTTTTCATCGACGTGCTCACCCGCCTCACCGCCCGGTACGCGAACACCTCCCGGCGTGTCTCCAAGGCGGAGATGCACGCGGCGAAGGAGACCTCGCACCGGGAGCACAAGGCCGTCATCGACGCGGTGATCGCCGACGACGGCGCCCGCGCGCAGACGGAGCTCACCGCGCATCTGGAGTCGGTGGCCGGGTGGATCGAGAAGCACCGGGTGCGCCGCGGACAGCGGATCTCGGGGAACGTGGTCGATCCCGAACTGGTCGAAGGGCCACGGGCCAAGCTCGCCGAAGTGGTGGCCGCCCGGATCCATGACGACATCGCCGCGCGGGGTTGGCAGATCGGCATGGTGCTCGGTTCGGAGACGGATCTGCTGGCCCGCTACGAGATCAGCCGGGCTGTCCTGCGGGAGGCCGTTCGTCTGCTGGAGTACCACCAGGTCGCCCGGATGCGCCGCGGGCCCGGCGGCGGACTGGTCGTCACCTCGCCCGAGCCGCAGGCCAGCATCGACACGATGGCGCTCTTCCTCGAGTATCAGGGCGTCACGGCCGACGACCTGCGGATCGTCCGCAACGCCATCGAACTCGGCGTGGTCGCCAGGGTGACGGCCCGGCACGCCGAGGGCGACACGGAGGTCGCCGAGCGCCTCACGAAGGCGGTCCGCTGGACCACCGAGGGTCCGGCCGACGATCTGCGCAAGGCCGACCTGTTCCACTCCGAACTGGCGGCCCTGGCCGACAACCCGGTGCTGTCGCTCTTCCTCGCGATCATCACCGAGCTGTTCCGCCGGCACGCGTCCGGCCGTGACCGGCCGCTGCCCGGAGACACGGCGGCCGACGAGGTGCAGCACGTCCATCAGCGCATCCTGGACGCGATCGCGCAGGGCGACGCGGGCGTGGCCCGGCACCGGATGCGCCGCCATCTGGACGCGCTCATCCCCTGGTGGCACTGATTTACTGACACTCATTCCCCACGCCCCATGCGCTTCCATGCGCCATGGGGCGTTCCTCTGTGCCATGACTGGGTAATTGCGTATACTGAATAGGGTCGAGAGTCGAAGGAGATCCGATGCGCCGGACCCTGTTCGAGCAGGACCATGAGGACTTCCGTCTCCTCGTCCGTGACTTCCTCGTCCGTGAGGTGCTCCCGGTGTACGAGGACTGGTGGCGCGCCGGCCTCGTCCCCCGCGAGTTGTTCACCTCGTTGGGCAAGCTCGGGATCCTCGGTACGGCCGTCCCCGAGGAGTACGGCGGAGGCGGCCGGGACGACTACCGCTTCAACGTCGTCATCCAGGAGGAGTGCGCCCGCGCGGGCGTCACGCTGGGCGGCCTGCGCACCCATCTCGACGTGGTCCTCCCGTACTTCACGGGCCTCGCCGACGAAGGGCAGCGGGCCCGCTGGTTCCCGGGACTGGCCTCCGGCGAGCTGTACACGGCGATCGCGATGAGCGAACCGGGTACGGGCTCCGACCTCGCCGGCGTCACGACACGAGCGGTCCGGGACGGCGACCACTACACGCTGAACGGCGCCAAGACCTTCATCACCGGCGGCCACCACGCCGACCTGGTGATCGTCGTGGCCCGCACCGCCACCGACCCGGACGACCGGCGCGCCGGCCTGTCCCTGCTCGTGGTGGAGAAGGGCATGCCCGGCTTCGCGGTCGGGCGCAAGCTGGAGAAGATCGGGCTCGCCGTCCAGGACACGGTGGAGCTGTCCTTCGACGACGTCCGTGTTCCCGCCGCCGACCTCCTGGGCGAGGAAGGCGCCGCCTTCACCCACCTAGGCCGCAACCTGGCCCAGGAACGGCTGGCCATCGCGGTCGGCGCCGTCGCCCAGGCCCGCGCCGCGATCGACCTGACCCTCGGCTACGTCCGCGACCGGACGGTGTTCGGCAAGCCGGTCGCCCACTTCCAGAACACGAAGTTCGAACTCGCCGCCATGGCGACCGAGCTGGAAGCCTCCCAGGCCCTGCTGGACGCGGCGATCGCCGCGCTGGTCGCCGGCGAACTGAGCCCGGCCGACGCGGCGAAGACCAAGCTGTTCTGCACCGAGACCCAGGGCCGCGTGGTCGACCGCTGTCTGCAACTGCACGGCGGCTACGGCTACATCCTCGAGTCCCCGATCGCCCGGCTGTACGCCGACGCGCGGGTCACCCGCATCTACGGCGGCACCAGCGAGGTCCTGAAGACCATCATCAGCAAATCCCTGGGACTGTGAACCCCTCCCGTGAGGAGTCGAACATGAACATCGACGGTTCTGCGGCACTGGTCACCGGCGGCGCCTCCGGCCTGGGACTGGCCACCGCGCGCCGCATCATCGACCGAGGCGGCCAGGTCGTCCTGGCCGACCTCTCCGAGGAGCAGGGCGTCAAAGCGGCCGCCGACCTCGGTGACGCCGCGCGTTTCGTCCGCGCCGATGTCACCGACGAGCACGCGGTCACCGCGGCGCTCGACGCCGCGCGGGAACTCGGTCCGCTGCGCTTCGTCGTGCACTGCGCCGGGCGGGGCGGCGACCGCACCCGGATCATCGACCGCGACCGCAAGCCCGGCGAGCTCGAGACGTTCGCCGAGGTCGTACGCGTCAACCTGATCGGCACGTACAACGTGCTGCGTCTGGCCGCCGCGCGGCTGTCCGCCAACGACGTCGTGGACGGAGACCGCGGAGCCGTCGTGCTGACCGCCTCCGTCGCGGCCTTCGACGGCCAGATCGGCCAGACCTCCTACACCGCCGCCAAGGCGGGCGTGCACGGCATGACCCTCGTCGCCGCCCGCGATCTGGCCAGTTGGCAGATCCGCGTCAACACCATCGCCCCGGGCATCATGGACACCCCCATGCTGGGCCGGCTGCGCGCCGACATCCGTGACGGACTCGCCGCGACCGTTCCGCACCCCAAGCGCCTCGGCGACCCGGACGACTTCGCCCGTCTCGCCGTGGAGACGCTGGAGAACCCCTATCTCAACGGTCAGACCATCCGCCTCGACGGCGCCATCCGCATGGCTCCGCGATGACAGCGGCCGAGACCGACGAGCAGTTCCGCGCCCGCCTGCGGGCCTTCCTGACGGAGCACCACCCCGGCCGCCGCCCCGAAGACCCCGCCGAGCGCCTCGCGTGGCAGAAGAGATGGCTGGCCAGGCTGTACGACGCCGGATACGCCGGCCCGAGCTGGCCGCTCGAGTACGGCGGCATGGACCTGTCCTTCGCCCGCCAGGTCATCTATCAGGAGGAGTACGCGCGAGCCCGGGTCCCCGGACCCCTGGGCACCGGCCTCGGCATCGCCGCCCCCACCCTCGTCACCTACGGCACGACCGAGCAGAAGGAGCGTTTCCTGCGCCCCATGCTGCGCGGCGACTCGGTGTGGGCGCAGGGCTATTCGGAACCGGAGGCCGGTTCGGACCTGCCGGCGCTGCGCACGACGGCACATCGCGAAGGCGCGCAGTACGTCGTCAACGGGCAGAAGGTGTGGAACAGTTCGGCCGACATCGCCGACGTCCTCTTCACCCTCGTCCGCACCGGATCCCCCGACTCCCGCCAGGACGGCATCAGTTACCTCCTGATCGACGCCCACGCCCCGGGCGTGCATGTGCGCCCCTTGCGGGACCTGACCGGGGAGGCGCGCTTCTGCGAGATCTTCTTCGACGACGTCCGCGTGCCGGTCGCCGACCGGATCGGCCCCGAGAACGGCGGCTGGCCGCTGGTGCGGACGAGCCTCGGCCACGAACGCGCCGCCGGCGCGATGAACCAGGCGGCCCTGTACCGGCGGGTGCTGGACGAACTGATAGAGCTGGCGCACGCACGCGGGGCGACCGCCGACCCCCTGGTGCGCGACCGGCTCGCGGACTTCGAGATCCGGGTGACGATCATGCGGCTCACCGGGATGCGCACCATCGCCGACATCATGGCGAAGGGTGAGCCCGGCCCGGCCTCCTCCACGTCGCGGCTGTTCATCGTGACCTTCGAGCAGGAACTGCACGAGTTCGCCCTGGAGATGCTGGGACCGTACGGGATCCTCGGCAGGCGCGATCCGCACGCCGTGCAGCGAGGGCGCTGGGTCTGGGGTTTCCTGCGCACCCGGGCCTCGACGATCGGGGCGGGCACCGCCGAGATCCAGCGCAACACCATCGCCGAACAGGTGCTCGGCCTGCCCCGGGAACCGGCGACGCCGACCGCGGGGAGGGCACGATGAGAGCCGCACACTGCACGCAGTACGGGCCTCCGGGCGGTCTGGAGGTCGTCGAACGGGACGACCTCGAACCCGGCCCGGGGGAGGTGCTGGTCCGGGTGCACGCCGCCGCGGTCAACTTCCCGGACGTGCTGCTCGTGGCGAACCGTTACCAGGTCCGTGCGCCGCTGCCGTTCACACCCGGCAGTGAGTTCGCCGGTGTCGTGGCCGCGCTGGGGCCCGGGGTGGCCGGCCCGCCGGTCGGCTCACCCGTGGCCGGGGCGGTACTGACGGGCGCGTTCGCGGAGCAGGTCGTGGTACCGGTCACGGGCCTGCGTCCCGTTCCCGACGGGCTCGACATGGTGCATGCCGCCGCGTTCCACGTGACGTACGCGACCGCCTACCACTCCCTGGTCACCGTCGGGCAGGGCACGGCGGGGGAGTGGGCGGCGGTGCTCGGGGCCGCCGGCGGGGTCGGCTCCGCGGCCGTCGACATCGCCACCCGGCTCGGGATGCGCGTGGTCGCGGCGGCGTCGAGTCAGGAACGGCTCGCGGTCGCCCGGGAGCTCGGCGCGGAGGCCGGTGTCGACTACGTCCGCGAGGACCTGAAGACGGGTATCCGTGAACTGACCGGCGGCGAGGGCGCCCACCTCGTGGTCGACCCCGTGGGCGGCGATCACGCGGAGGCCGCCCTGCGGGCGCTGCGGCGGGGCGGCCGGTTCGTCACGGTGGGCTACGCCGACGGGAAGATCCCGCGGATCCCGCTGAACCTGGTGCTGCTGAAGGACGCGGTGGTACGGGGCTTCGAGATCCGCATGCTGCGCCAGTACGCCCCGGACGCGGTGGCCGCCGGCGACCGGGCGCTCGCCCGGATGGTCCGGGACGGGATGCGCCCGCTCGTCTCCCGCGTCCACCCCCTCGCCGAGGTGGCGTCCGCCCTGACCGACGTGGCGCGGCGGCGCACCACCGGCAAGGTGGTCATCGACATGACCGACGGGGTGGAGCCGGCGGTCAGAACGTGGGCAGTTGGGGACGCTTCCTGACGTAACCGCCGGCGTCGACCCGCATCTGCATGCCGGTGACGTAGCGGGACTCGTCGGAGACGAGGAAGAGCACGGTGTCGGCGATGTCCTCGGGCTCGACATAGGGGTTGCCCATACCGGTCGTCGCGGGGAACGAGAGCAGGGCGTCCTCGCGGGTCGGACGGTCGAGGTCGGGCCGGAACGACCGGTACATGAGGTCGTTGTTGAGCATGTCCGTGTTGACGTTGGTGGGGTGCAGCGCGTTGACCCGGATCCGCCGGGACAGCAGCACCGTCGCCAAGTCGTGCACGAACGCGGCGACTTGGCGCTTGGCGAAGGAGTAGCCCAGCCCGCCGGGGCCGTTGGCGGGGTTGTCGACGCTCGCCGGGGTCAGCGCCGCGATGGAACCCGTCGCCACGATCGAGCCGCCGTCGGGCAGATGCGGCAGGGCGGCCTCGACGGCGTGCACGACGCCGTTGAAGTCGACCGTGACGGCGTCGATGAACGCCTGGACGCTCTGCCCGCTTCCCAGCGGCGCGATGCCGGCCTGGGCGACGACGGCGTCGAGCCGCCCCAGCTCGGCCACCCCCTCGGCCACGGCCGCCTTGAGCGCGGCCGGATCACGCACGTCGGCCTTCCGGGCCACGATGCGCCGGCCGAGCTTCTCGACCTTCCGCACCGTCTCGTCCAGGTCCTCCTCGGTGGCCAGCGGGTAGCCGTTGGTGGCGATGTCCTCGCACAGGTCCACGGCGATGATGTCGGCTCCCTCCGCGGCGAGCCGGATCGCGTGGGCACGGCCCTGACCGCGCGCGGCCCCGGTGATGAAGACGACCTTGTCCTGCACTCGACCCATGGGGTCTCCTTCCCTCGATTAAAAGAGTAGCCTGAATGTGGGTGCGTGATCCCGGCTCATCCTCGATGATCTCTTGATCGAGCAGGATCGCAGTGATCACTTCCGCTGAGTGAGACCTGTTCAGTGCACACAATGCATCCAGTGTTAGAGAGTCTGCGAGACCGAAGGAGCGCAAGGATGCCGTTGCAGCCATGGATGAAACTGCTCTCGACCGACGACCATCTGATCGAGCCGCCGCGACTGTGGTCCGACCGACTGCCGGCGAGGCTCCGGGAGGCCGGGCCGCGCATCGTGGAGCAGCCACGGGGTGAGGGGCAGGCGCCCGCCGAGGTGTGGGTCTACGAGGGCCGCGTCCACCCCTACATCGGCCTGAACGCCGTCGCGGGCAAGAAGCCGGAGGAGTTCGGCCTCGAACCGACGCGCTACGACGAGATGATCCCGGGCTGCTACGACCCGAAGGCCCGGCTGCGTGACATGGACCTGGACGGAGTGTGGGGCGCCCTGTCCTTCCCGTCGTTCCCGGGGTTCGCGGGCACGGTGTTCCTGGACGGACAGGATCGTGAGCTGGCCCGACTGTGCGTCCAGGCCTGGAACGACTTCGTGCTGGACGAGTGGTGCCCTACCGCGCCCGGCCGGCTCATCCCCCTGGTCATCCTGCCGCTGTGGGACGTCGAGGCCTGTGTCGCCGAGATCCATCGAACCGCGGCGAAGGGCGCCAAGGCGATCTCCTTCCCGGAGAACCCCGCCCCGCGCGGACTGCCCTCCTTCCACACCGACCACTGGGACCCCGTGTTCTCGGCGGCCGAGGAGACCGGGCTGCCGCTGTGCCTGCACTTCGGCACCTCGGGCAGGCCGCCGAAGACGGCCGAGGACGCCCCGTTCGCCGTGACGATCGCCCTCTTCGGCTGCAACGCCATGTTCGCCACCGCCGACCTGCTGTTCTCGCCGGTGCTCCACAAGCACCCCAAGCTGAAGATCGGTCTGTCCGAGGGGGGGATCGGCTGGATCCCGTACCTGCTGGAGCGCAGCGACGGCACCTGGGAGCGGCATCGCTTCTACCAGAACGTCAACCAGAGCGTGCGGCCCTCGGAACTGTTCCACAAGCACTTCCACGGCTGCTTCATCGACGACCGCTTCGGCGTCGAGGTACGCCACCACGTCGGCATCGACAAGATCACCTGGGAGTGCGACTACCCGCACTCCGACTCCTACTGGCCCAAGAGCCGCGCCTACGCGGCGGAGGTCCTCGCCGACGTACCGGACGACGAGGTGCACCAGATCGTGGAGTTGAACACCCGCCGCCTCTACAACCTCCCCGCATGAGCCGGCGCCCGCAGTCCGAGCGGTCCGACTGGACCGACCTGGATCTGCTGACCCGCGAGGAGGCCCACGGCAGGCTCCTCACGGAGATCGCGGAGACGGACGTACGCATCGCTGAACTCGGCGACGGCGCCGGCGACATCGGCACCGACCGCGACCGCACCGACCGCGACCGCGACGAGCGCGAACTCCTCCGGTCCCGGCTGCGCGCCCTGCGCGAGGCCGCCGACGACCTGACCGACCACGCGAAGAGAGGCTGAGGCAGTCATGGGGCGTGTGGACGGCAAGGTTGCGCTCATCACGGGAGCGGCTCGCGGACAGGGCCGCTCCCATGCAGTGCGACTGGCCGAGGAGGGAGCGGACGTCGTCGTCACCGACGTCTGCCACGACATCAGCGAGGAGCTGCCGTACCCCCTCGCGTCGAAGGAACAACTCGAGGAGACGGCGGAGTTGGTCAGGGCGACGGGGCGGCGGTGCGTCGCCGTGCAGGCGGACGTCCGCTCGATCGCCGAGGTGCGGGCCGCCGTGGACGCGGCGACAACGGAGTTCGGCCGGCTCGACATCGTCGCGGCCAACGCCGGCGTCATGAGCATCGGAGCCGCCTGGGAGCTGTCCGAGGAGGCTTGGGACGTCGTCGTGGACGTCAACCTCAAGGGCGCCTGGAACACCGCGCGGGCCGCGATCCCCCGGATGATCGAGGCCGGGGAGGGCGGCTCGATCGTCCTCACCAGCTCGGCCGCCGGCATCCGCGGGCATGTGCCGTACGCCCACTACGTGGCGAGCAAACACGGCGTCGTCGGACTGATGAAGGCCCTCTCCAACGAACTCGCCCCGCATCACATCCGGGTGAACACCGTCCACCCCACCGGGGTCAGCGACACGGGCATCACGGTCGGCGTGCCGGTGGAGGAACTCGCCGCGCGGGAGCCGTTGTTCGCCCTGGCCGCGATGAACCCCCTCGCTCCCTACGTCGAGCCGCGGGACGTGTCGAACGCGGTCCTGTTCCTCGCCTCGGACGAGGCGCGGTACGTCACGGGACTTCAGTTCACCGTGGACGCGGGCTCGACGAACAAGCCATAGGCAGGGGAGGGCGCATGTCGATGCCGACGGTCGGGTTCCTCGGTGCCGGACAGATCGGCGAACCGATGGTCGAGCGGCTGCTCGCGGCCGGCCACCGGGTCCGCCTGTACGCACGACGGGCGGAGACGCGCGAGCGGCTCTCGGCCGCGAAGCTCGTGGCGGAGCCGGTGGAGGTGGCGGCCTCCGACGTCGTCGTCAGCTGCCTCTACGACGACGCGCAGATGCTCGAGGTACTGCCTGAGGTCGTCGCCGCCATGGAGTCCCGCACGGTCCTCGTCTCGCACACGACCGGACGACCGGACACCCTCGACCGCCTCGCGGCGTACGGACCCGGGGGCCGCGCCGCGATCGTGGACGCCGCGTTCAGCGGAACGGCCGACGCGGTGCGCGCCGGCCGGCTGGTGGTCTACCTGGGAGGTGAGCCCGAGCACCTCGCCACGGCCCGCCAGGTCGTCGGCGCCTACGCCGGTACCGTCCTCACCACGGGCGCGCGCGGCTCCGCCCTGCGGACGAAGCTCCTCAACAACCTGCTGTTCGCCGCGGTCTCCCAACTCACGCTGGGCGCGGTGGAGGCGGGGAAGGCTCTCGGCATCGAGGAGAGCGCCCTGCTGGACGCTCTCGCGGTCGGCAGCGGCGGTTCGACAGCCGGTCGGTACATCACCGCGCGGGGCGGGGCCGAGCCCTTCGTCGCGACGGTCACGCCCTATCTGCGCAAGGACCTGGAGGCCTGCGGCGACGTCGCCGCCCAGGCCGGTGTCGACCTGTCGACGCTGCTGACCGCGGCCCGCAGCGGTCCGATACGGCTCGGCGACCCATCACCTTCGGAAACGGAGCACTTGCATGAAGATCACGATTGACGAGGCGGGGTGCTCCGGGCACGCCCGGTGCGCGGCGGTGGCGCCCGGACTGTTCCGCCTCGACGACGACGGCTACGCGCTGCCGTTCGACGGAGAGGTCCCAGAAGGCCTCGAACAGGCCGCCCGCGACGGGGAGACGGCCTGCCCGGAACGGGCGATCACCGTCGAGTGACATGGGTGAGCCCCACGGCCCGAGGCCGTGGGGCTCACCCATGTCCGATCGATCAGCCGGCCGGCTGCGGCGGCGGCGTGAAGTGGTGGCCCCAGAACGCGCCGTCCGTGATCTCGTACACGGGGACGGGCTCCGGTACCTGCAGGCCGTTCCAGCCGAACTCGACGGCGTAGTTCTCCGGCGACCACACGTAGAACGACACCATGTGGTCGTTGGTGTGCTTGCCGAGCGAGTGCATCATCGGCACCTCGTACTCGGCGGCCCGGTCGAGGGCACGCCCGACGTCGTCCAGTGTCGCCCCCTCGACCATGAAGTGCAGCAGCCGCCCGGGACCCGGCATGGGGGTGACACCGAGCGTGTGGTGCCGTGAGTTGCACCCCATGAACCAGGTCGTGCCGGCCGGCGAGCGCATCGTGTTGCGCTCGATGAAGCCCAGGACGCCGACATAGAAGTCGAACGTGGCCCGGGCGTCCTCGGCGGAGACGATCGCGTGTCCGAAGCCCATGTCACCGGTGACGAACTTCGACACCAGCGGGGTGCGCACCGGCACATGGTCGAGGACGGTGCCGTAGAACAGCTCGACCGGGTTGCCGCCGGGGTCGTTGAACTTGACGAAGCCCGTGACCTTCCGCTCCGCCGCCTCGGCCTCGGTGCCGGCCGTCACCTTGATCCCGGCCTTCTCGACGTCCGCGACCAGCCGCGCCAGCTCCCGCTCGTCGAGGACCTCGAAGCCGAGCGCCGCCATCCCGCTCTGGGCCCCGGGCGAGACCACGATCCGGGCCGGGTAGTCGTCCATCCTGAAGGACAGCGACTCGGAGTCACCGCCCTCCACGGGCATCAGGCCGAGGAAGTCGGCGCCGAAGGTCTTCCACCGGTCGAGGTCGTTGGACTCAAGACGCAGGTACCCGAGGGAGCGAACACCCATCAGGCCCTCCCCTCACATGTGGTCAGTTCCGGGGCGGCCTGTCGGGCCCCGGTATCGGTATGTCCGCGACGGTAGACATCCTGGCGCTCCTGCCGCCGGGAGCGTCCCACTGATCGGGAGACGCACGACGACGGGCTTCTCCCGGGTGCGACGGTGACCGTCATGACACTCAGCCACGAGGACACCCTGCGCGAACTGCACACCGACGACGGCACCCTGCGCTACCACGAGGCGGGCGACGGACCCCCGTTGCTCCTGCTGCACGGATCAGGGCCCGGCGTGACCGGCTGGCGCAACTACCGGCACAACCTCCCCGTGCTCGCCCGTCACTTCCGTTGCCTGGCGCTGGAGTTCCCGGGCTTCGGGGTGAGCGACCCGACCGCCGAGAACCCGATGGCGGCCGGGCCCAGGGCGGTCCTGCGCTTCCTCGACGGCCTCGGCCTGGACCGCGTCGACGTCATCGGCAACTCCATGGGCGGGTACGTCGCCGTGGGGCTCGCGGTCGCCCACAAGGACCTGTTCCGCCGGGTCGTGACCATCGGCGGGGTGGGCCGCAACATCCTCTCCCCGGCGCCCAGCGAGGGGCTGAACCTGCTCGTGGAGTTCGCCGAGAACCCCACCCGGGACAACCTCGTCCAATGGCTGAGGGCGATGGTCCACGACCCCGCCCGGCTCACCGACGAGCTGATCGAGGAACGCTGGGCGAGTGCGACCGAGCCGGCGACGCTGGAGGCGTCCCGCCGGATCTACGGCCGTCAGGCGATGGCCGCGATCATGGCCGCCCAGTCCCACGACGACCGGCCGATCTGGGCCGCCCTGCACAAGGTCACCGCGCCCACGCTGCTGACCTGGGGCCGGGACGACCGGGTCACTCCGCTGGAGAACGCCCTGCTGCCGCTGCGCACCATCCCCAAGGCCGAGCTGCACGTGCTCCCGGACTGCGGGCACTGGGCGATGATCGAGCAGAAGGAAGCCTGGGAGAGCGCGGTGCTGGCCTTCCTGACCCGTCCGGAGGCCGACTGAGCGCTGACGGCGGGCACGGTCGACGACTCGGAGGTGACGACGTGGCGAGACCCGCGGAGACACGGCAGCCCGCTGCTCCGACGTCGAGCCGCCAGAGCGCCCGTCGGGTCCGCATCCTGCGCTCCGCCTCCGAACTCGGCGCGCGTGAGGGGCTGGCGAGCGTGCAGATGCACGACGTCGCCAGGGAGGCCGGCGTCGCGATCGCCACGCTGTACCGCTACTTCCCGTCCAAGCCCTACCTGTTCCTCGCGGTCCTCGAGTGGCACATCGAGCAGTTCCTCGGGGGCCGCGACGGTCGTCCGGCAGGCGCCGACGGGACGGCGGATCCCGCGAACGAGGTGGCCGAGACGCTCATCGCGCTGACCTGGAAGCTGCTGGGCAGCCGACTGCTGGCCTCCGCGGTGGCGCTGTCGTCGTTCCACGAGTACGCGAGCGCCGTCCCGGCCCGGATCGACATCGTCGACACCGCCCTGGGCCGGACGATCCTGCGCCTGCTCGGGCACCGCGCCGACGCCCGCAGCCGGGTGCGGCTGCTCGTCTACGGTTGGTGGGGCCTGTTCGTGGCCATGCTGACCGAGGAGATCTCCGCCGAGCGGGGAGAGGCCGACCTGCGTCTGGCCGCGCGGCTGATCGTCGCATCCTGAGAACGTGACCGTGCCCGGGACACCCGCGGTGTCCCGGGCAGCGCCGTGAGGTCAGTCCGTCGCCCCGGCGATGTCCAGGACGGCGAGGTAGGCGAAGGCGATACTGGAACCGATCGGGGTCCCCGCACCCGGGTAGACGCGTCCCGACATCGCGGCCGCGGTGTTGCCGCTCGCGTAGAGCCCGGGGATCGGCTGCCCGTCCGGCCGCAGCACGCGCGCGTGCTCGTCCGTCTTCAGCCCGCCCTTGGTGCCGATGTCGGCCGGGAGGATGGTCGCCACGTAGTACGGCGCGGTGTCGATCGGCAGCAGCAACGGGTTCGGCCACTCGGTCTCCGGCTTCGCCGGGAAGTTCTGCCGGGGGTCGGCCGCGAAGGGGACGATGTGGTGGAACATCTGGTCCCACACGCTCTCGCCGCGGTGGAACCGCTCGTCGACGCCGCTTCGCGCGTACCCGT
This sequence comes from Streptomyces sp. NPDC102259, assembly GCF_044766465.1. Lineage (NCBI taxonomy): Bacteria > Bacillati > Actinomycetota > Actinomycetes > Kitasatosporales > Streptomycetaceae > Streptomyces > Streptomyces sp. NPDC102259. Next base: position 144,811 of record NZ_JBIWMA010000015.1, read on the forward strand.
TGAACTCCTCCACGGTCCGGCTCAGGGCGTCGAAGGGGACACCGATCAGCCGCGCCAGCTCCTCGAGGGTGTCGGCCTTCTTCAGCGCGCCCGACTCCAGCCACTCGGGGCGTACCGGTTCGTCGGGCGGGCCGCCGAAGCTGTCCCGGTCCATCAGACGCTGGTCGAAGATCCAGTGGGCCGGGATGTGACTGACGCCCGTGGAGTTGTGCCGGCGGAGGATCTCGTGCCCGACCTGGTCGTACGGCCGTGACTCGTTGACGAAGCGTTCGCCCGCGCCGTTGACCCAGATCCCGCCCCGGGTGCCCGTGTGGAAGACGGGCCGGCCGTCCGGCTGGACGAGCCCCGCCACGAACCAGGCCTCGTCGAGCAGGTCGGTGGCCGCGCCCACGGCGACGCCCGCCCGCAGGGCGTCACCCGTGTTGGCCTCGACCCCGTTCGACCACTCCCCGGTGAGGGGCGACTGGTGCTTCTCACGGAGCTCGCGATCGTGCTCGAAACCCCCGGCCGCGAGGATCACCCCCCGCGTGGCTCCGATCCGGACCCGTTCACCCTCGCTGACGGCCTCGATCCCGACGACCCGGCCGTCCTCGACGATCAGGTTCTCCAGTGCGGTGTTCAGCCGCAGCGTGCCGTTGCCCGTCTCCAGGAACGCCGCCAGCGCCCGGCCGGCCAGCGCCCGGCCGCCGGAGACGACCGGTCCTTCGTCGAAGCCCCACCGTTCGGTGGGAAGCGAGCGGCGGACGAGTCCGGCGTTCTCCTTGAGCTCCGCCAGTTCGAGGGGCAGCGGGAAGATCGTGTGCCCGGTGGGCGAGGCTCCCGGTGCCGACGTGAAGTAGTCCGGAACCAGCCCGTGGACGAACGACTGGAACCAGGGGTTCTTCTCCAGCTCGTCGATCAGCCCGACTCCGGCCGCCAGATACGCGTCCTGGAGAGCCTCCCGGGAGGGGTCGGCGACGATGTCCCGCAGGTACGCCCGGGCGTCGTCGACGTCGTCGCCGAGGCCGGCCCGCCGCAGCGGGGCGCAGCCGGGAAACCACACCCCCGCGCCGGAGTAGGCCATCGTGCCGCCCACCCGGTCGGTCTTCTCGATGACGAGCGTGCGCAGGCCACGCGCCGCCGCCACATACGCCCCGACCAGACCTCCGCCCGATCCTACGACGATCACATCGTAGGCATCCTCGTTGATGCTCACCATGACCTCCTCATGAATGCCACGTTCCTGGTGGGGAGTTGGGGACTGCGACCAGAGGCGGGGCGTCCCACGGTCCCGCCTGCCGCGGCGTCAAGGCCATCAGCCGTCCAGCGGTTCGCCCGCCGACGGTAACGAGCCATCGTCCCTGTGCCGTCCGGCCATCTCGCTCAGCGAGACCGCCCGTGGCCGGCTCCCCAGTCCCGCTGAGCGGAACGGTCCTCACTGCCGTACGCGACAGCCGATCAGGCTGGGGACAGGCACGAGTTGAGGATGCGAATGAGAGACGTTTGGGAACCGAAGGTCGTCGCGGACCGTGCGACCGCCGTGGCCGAGGCGGCCGCGCGACTCGCGGCCGCGGCCCGCGACCGGAAGCCGTGCGCGCCCGTGCGTGATCTGCTCGGTGCGCGGGACGTCAGCCTCGCGTACGCCGTTCAGCAGCGGGTCATCGGCGACCGGGTCGCCGCCGGGGCACGGGTCGTCGGTCGCAAGATCGGGCTGACGTCCGCATCGGTGCAGCGACAGGTCGGGGTCGACCGGCCCGACTTCGGCGTCCTGCTGGACGACATGGACGTCACCGCGCTGCCGGCCGTCCCCAGCGGGCGGCTGCTTCAGCCCCGGGTCGAGGCGGAGATCGCGTTCGTGCTCGCCGCCGATCTGGACGACGACGACCTCGACGTCGAACGGGTCCGGTCGGCGGTCGGACACGCCGTGGCCGCGCTGGAGATCGTGGACAGCCGGGTGGCCGACTGGGACATCGCGATCACGGACACGGTCGCCGACAACGCGTCCAGCGGCCTGTTCGTCCTTGGCCGACAGGCCGTCGGACTGGGGGAGTTCACGCCCCGGGACGTGACCATGCGGCTGTACGCCGACGGCGAGCTCGCGTCCGAGGGCGACGGCGCGGCCTGCCTCGGCGATCCGCTCGCCGCGCTGCTGTGGCTGGCGCGCACCGCCCGGGAGTTCGGCGACCCGCTGCGCGCCGGACAGGTCGTGCTCTCCGGAGCCCTGGGTCCGCTCGTCCCGACACCACCGGGCATCACCGTGCGGGCGGAGATGTCGGGCCTCGGCTCGGTGACGGCGACCTTCTCGCCCAGGAACCCGACGGACCCCGACTCCGCCCCCGCCCCCGCCCCCGCCCCCGCCCCCGAGGAATTCAAGGAACACGGATGACGAAGACCAAGGTGGCCGTTATCGGCTCCGGCAACATCGGCACCGACCTGATGATCAAGGTGTTGCGCCTGTCCGACACCCTGGAGATGGCCGCGATGGTGGGCATCGACCCGGACTCGGACGGGCTGGCGCGCGCCGCCCGCCTGAAGGTCCCCACCACCCACGAGGGGGTGGACGGCCTGATCCGCATGGACGGCTTCGACGACATCGGGATCGTCTTCGACGCCACGTCGGCGAAGGCTCACGTCGAGAACGCGAAACGGCTCGCCCTGTACGGCAAGCGCCTGGTCGACCTCACCCCGGCGGCCCTCGGACCCTATGTCGTGCCACCGGTCAACCTGGACGAGCGGCTGGACGCGGCCGGCGACGCCGTCGACAACCTCAACATGGTGACCTGCGGCGGGCAGGCGACCATCCCGATCGTCCACGCGGTCAGCCGTGTCACACCGGTGCCCTACGCCGAGATCGTCGCCTCGATCTCCTCGAAGTCGGCCGGGCCGGGGACCCGGGCCAACATCGACGAGTTCACCGAGACCACGGCCGGCGCCATCGAGAAGGTGGGCGGCGCCCGCCGGGGCAAAGCGATCATCGTCCTGAACCCGGCCGAACCGCCGCTGATCATGCGGGACACGGTGTACTGCCTGATCGGCGAAGCGGATCACGACGCGATCCGGGCCTCCGTCGAGGAGATGGTGGCCGCGGTGGCCGAGTACGTGCCCGGCTACCGGCTCAAGCAGAAGGTCCAGTTCACCCCGGTCCCCAACGGCGATCCGATGCACACCCTGCTGGCCGACGGCGACACCTCCACGCCGACCACCAAGGTCTCCGTCTTCCTGGAGGTGGAGGGCGCCGCCCACTACCTGCCGGCCTACGCCGGCAACCTCGACATCATGACCTCGGCGGCCTTGCGCGTCGCCGAACGCATCGCCCGGCGACTGACCACCGAGGTGACCAAGTGACCGCCACCCGAAGGCTCTACGTGCAGGACGTCACGCTCCGGGACGGCATGCACGCCATCCGGCACCGGATCACGCCCGAGTTCGTGGGCAAGATCTCCGCGGCACTCGACCAGGCGGGCGTGGACGCGATCGAGGTCGCGCACGGCGACGGCCTGGCCGGCGGCAGCCTCAACTACGGGCCGGGCAGCAACACCGACTGGGAGTGGATCGAAGCGGCCGCCGACGCCATCGACCGCGCGGTCCTCACCACCCTGCTCCTGCCCGGCATCGGCACCATCGTCGAACTCAAGCGGGCCTACGCCCTCGGCGTCCGGTCGGTGCGCATCGCCACCCACTGCACGGAGGCGGACGTCGCGGCCCAGCACATCTCCACCGCCCGGGAACTGGGCATGGACGTCTCGGGCTTCCTGATGATGAGCCACATGACGTCCCCGGAGACCCTGGCCGGCCAGGCCAGGCTGATGGAGTCCTACGGCGCGCATTGCGTCTACGTCACCGACTCGGGGGGCCGGCTGACCATGGACGGGGTGCGCGAGCGCATCCGCGCCTACCGGGACGTACTCGACCCGGACACCCAGATCGGCATCCACGCACACGAGAACCTCTCCCTCTCGGTGGCGAACTCCGTGGTGGCGGTGGAAGAGGGGGTGACCCGGGTCGACGCCTCGCTCGCGGGACAGGGCGCGGGCGCGGGGAACTGTCCGATCGAGCCGTTCATCGCCGTCGCCAACCTCTACGGCTGGAAGCACGACTGCGACCTGTACGCCCTGCAGGACGCCGCCGAGGACCTGGTCCGCCCGCTCCAGGACCGGCCGGTGCGCGTCGACCGGGAAACTCTCACCCTGGGCTATGCCGGGGCCTACTCCAGCTTCCTGCGCCACGCCGAGGCCGCGGCGGAGCAGTACGGCCTCGACGCCCGCACCATCCTGGAGGAGGTCGGCAGGCGCGGCCTCGTCGGCGGGCAGGAGGACATGATCGTGGACATCGCCCTCGACCTCACCCACGGCTGACGCCGACAGGATGTACCGCTCTCCGGAAGGATTCTTCCGGGGGAGCGGTACATTTTTGCGTTGTCCAAAGAATGGACCGTACGCTCCAATGAATCGGTGCACGACTCTTTCTTTGCGGGCCGCGGCATTGATACCTTGACGCCGGCGCCGAACTAGAATTGATTTCAGTTTGATCAGAGAGGCACCGACGATGACGTCTGCCCTTCGCCTGAGCTCGCCATCCTCCGTGGTCGACGGGCCTGCGTTGCCTCCGTCGATGATGGAGCGCGTGACGCTGATCATGGACCTTTTCACCCGTCCGCAGACCCATCTGACGCTCGAAACGGTGTCCCGCCGGACACACCTGCCGCGCTCGACCACGCATCGCATACTCGACCAGTTGGTCCGGCTGGACTGGCTGCGCCATACGGTGGCCGGATACACGCTGGGAACGCGGGCGCTCGGCCTGGGGGGCCGGGAGATCGGGCACAGCGCGCTGCGGGCCGCTGCCGCACCCCACCTGCTGGACCTGGCCGTGCGTACCAGGATGGTCGTGCATCTGGCCGTGCTCGACGGGCCGGACATCTACTACCTGGACAAGGTGGGGGGCCGGGCGGCGGTGGACATACCGTCGAAGGTCGGGGGCCGTGCCATCGCGCACTGCACCGGGCTCGGCAAGGCCATGCTCGCCTGGCTGAGCCCGGAGGAGATCGACGCGCGGTACGCGCAGGTGATCGAGCGTCGTACCCACCACAGCATCGGGCGCCTCGACCAACTGCACCGCGAGCTGGGCCTGGTGCGCCGCCGCAACGGACTGGCGATCGACCGGGGCGAGTGTTTCCCCGACCTCGGCTGCGTCGGCCTCGCGCTGTGCGGGCCGGAAGGACCGGTCGGGGCGATATCGGTGGTCGGAGACGGCCGCTCCTCACTGGAACTCGTGGCCCCGCTGGTGGTCAACGCGGTGCGGGCCGTCTCCGAGGACCTCTTCGGCGCGGCGGAGTCGCACCGCCGGGACGTGCCGGACGTCGTCGGATAGTCGGACCGAGGAGAGCCGCCCTGGTGGGACCCGGGGCGGCTCTCCTCGGTCCGGGTGCGTCACCCGGCTACCCGCGAGGCTCTCACCAGGCGGTCCAGCCGCCGTCCACGGTGAGCGTCGTACCCGTGACGAACCGGGAGGCGTCAGAGGCGAGGAACACCGCCGCCCCGCCCAGTTCCTCGACGCTGCCCACCCGGCCCAGGGGAGTGCCCCGCACGATGCGCTCGCCCCACTTGCTGTCCAGCAGGCCCGAGCTGAGATCCGTGCGGAAGTAGCCGGGAGCGAGGGCGTTGACGCGCACGCCCCGGTCCGCCCACTCGACGGCGAGCGCCTTGGTGAGCGCCTCGACGCCCCCCTTGCTGGCGGCGTACGCGGCGATCCGCTCGAAGCCGGTGCTGGCGTGCACCGACGACACGTTGACGATCGAGCCGGACCCCTGCTCCAGCATGACCTTGCCGGCCTCCCGGCAGCAGTAGAAGGTGCCCTGGAGGTTGATGTCGAGCACCCGCCGCCAGTCCTCGTCGGTGACGTACTCGCTGCGGGTGAAGTGCGGGCTGACGCCGGCGCAGTTGACGACGGCGTCCAGTCGTCCCGTCGCACCGGTGATCCGTCCGACCGTCGTGCGGACCGCGTCCGGGTCGGCGATGGAACCCGGCAGCACCAGCACCTTGCCGCCGTACCCGGCGAGTTCGGCCTCCAGACTCTCCAGGTCGGCGGTCGTACGGGCGGTCACCGCCACGTCCGCCCCGGCCTGGGACAGGGCGACCGCGATCGCCCGGCCGAGGCCCTTGCCCGCGCCGGTCACCCAGGCGGTTCTGCCGTCGAGGCGCAGATCGGTGTTGACGTCGGCCATGGTTCAGCCCTCCGCGGGGATGTCGCGCAGGGTCCGCTTGAGGACCTTGCCCGAAGGGGTACGGGGAAGTTCGTCGACGATGTCGAAGCGGGCCGGCACCTTGAACTTGGCCAGGCGTTCCCGGCAGAACTCCCGCAGCTCGTCCGCCCCGGCGTCCCCTCCGGGCCGGAAGACCACGAAGGCGCGGGGGACCTCGCCCCAGCGGGGGTGGGCCAGGCCGACCACGGCGGCCTCCAGGACGGCCGGGTGCTCGTACAGCACACGCTCCACCTCGGGCGTGGCGATGTTCTCCCCGCCCGAGACGATCATGTCCTTCTTGCGGTCGTCGATGTAGAGGAAGCCGTCCTCGTCGACGTGCCCGATGTCCCCGGTGTGGAACCAGCCGTCCCGCAGCGCCGCGGCGGTGGCCTTCTCGTCGCGCCAGTAGCCCGCGAAGACCTTCGGGCCGCGCAGCGTGATCTCGCCCAGTTCGCCCGCCGTGACCTCCCCGCCGGTGTCGTCGACGATCCGCACGCGCGTGTGCGGCACGGGTCGGCCGACCGAGCCCAGCTTGGACAGCGCGTGCTCGCGGTCGAGGAAGGTGTCGCCGGACACGGTCTCGGTGAGGCCGTAGGCGTCGGCGTACCAGGCGTTGGGGAAGGCGGTCATGATGCGCCGCAGCACCGGCTCGGGCGTCTTCTCGCCGCCACCGAGGATGAAGCGCATCGAGGTGGTGTCGTAGGACTCGCGGTCCGGGACCTCAAGGACGGCGTTGACCATGGCGGGGGCCAGCCAGGCGTTGGTGACGCGGTGCTCCTGGATCGCGCGCAGGACGCCCTCCGGGTCGAACTTCCGCTGCAGGACCACGCCGCCGCCCGCATGGAGGACTCCGAGGGCGGGCATGTCCAGGCCGCCGACGTGGTAGAGCGGGCCCGCCACGAGCGTGGTGTCCTGCGCGGTCAGACCGAAGTGGACGATGTGCGCGAGGTTCTTGGCCTCCAGGTTTCCGTAGGTGATGCGCACGCCTTTGGGCCGCGAGGTGGTGCCGGAGGTGTACATCAGTCGTTGCAGGTCGTGCGGCTCGACGTCCACGGGGGCGATGCGCGCTCCCTGGTGCCGGCCGAGCAGCGTCTCGTAGCCGGTCCACTCGGGCGAGGGTTGGCCGTCCACCAGGATCCGGTGCTCCAGGTCGGCCAGCTCACCGGCGATGCGGTCGGCGGGGCGGACGAACTCCGGCTCGGTGACGATCGCCTTCGCCTGCGCGTGGCCCAGGATGTACGCCCATTCCTCTTCGGACAGACGGTAGTTCAGCGGCAGGAAGACCGCCCCGATGCGGTTGGCGGCGTAGACCAGTTCCAGGAACTCCGGCCTGTTGTAGAGCAGCAGAGCCACGACGTCCCCGCGCCCGACGCCCAGTTCCGTCAAGCCGGCGGCCAGTTGGTTGACCCGCTCATGGAGGCGGCGCACCGTCAGCCGGGAGTCCTCCTGGGTCACGGCCACGGCGTCCGGCCGCTGGGCCAAGTGGTAATCGAGGATGCTCGAGAAATTGTGCACGGCTCTCTCTCGCTCTGTTTCCGGGTGGCGAATGCGGCCCCGCCACGACTCATGGGGAACGGCGGATTCCGACCGGTCGGTTGCCCGCTCACAAGATTTAGTGTACCTCTTGGTCTATAAAACCTGTGTGCCGAACTGTACGACGGCGCGTACGCATCGACAACCGTCCCCGCAGCCGCGATACGTGCGGCTTCCGCCGACGAGGAGGCCCCCTGTGCCACCACGTGTCCGCCTCGACACCGAGGGATCCGTCGCCACGGTCCGTCTCGACCATCCGCCGATGAACGCCTTCGACACCGCACAGCGGGAGGAACTGGCCGCCCTGGTGCGTCGGCTCGCCGACTCCCGTGAGGTGCGCGCCGTGGTGCTGTACGGCGGTGAGCGGCTGTTCGCCGCCGGAGCGGATGTGAAGGCGCTGGCCCTGATGGATCCCGAGGAGGTCAGGGGCTGGAACCGGGCGCTCCAGCGGACCTTCGACGAGGTCGCCCGGCTGCTCGTGCCGGTCGTCGCGGCGATCACCGGGTACGCGCTCGGCGGCGGCCTCGAACTGGCGCTCGCCGCCGACTACCGAGTGGCGGCCGACGACGCCCTCCTCGGCCAGCCGGAGGTGCGGCTCGGCATCATTCCGGGCTCGGGCGGCACCCAGCGGCTGACCCGGCTGATCGGCCCGTCGCGGGCCAAGAACCTGCTGATGACCGGCCGCCGGGTGAGCGCCGACGAGGCGCTGCGACTCGGGCTGGTGGACGAGGTCGTCCCGGCGGGCGAAGTGCACGGCACCGCCCTGCGCTACGCCCAGCGGCTCGCCGCGGGGCCGGACGCGGCCCTGGAGGCGATCAAGGAGGCCGTGGACCACGGCGCCGATGCCGGCCTGTCCGCCGGGCTCGCCCTGGAACGAGCCCTGTTCACGGGGGTCTTCGGCACGGCGGACGCCGCCACCGGCATCCAGTCCTTCCTGGAACACGGCCCCGACCAGGCCCGCTTCGAAGGGCCCGCGCGCGACAGCTAGGCCCGCCGCAGGGGGGTGTGTACGACACGAAAGGGTGGAGAACATGAAGGCACTGCGCTGGCACGGCGCACGCGATCTGCGGCTGGAGGAAGTACCGGACCCGCCTGAACCGCGGCCGGACGAGGCCGTGGTGGAGGTGTCCTGGTGTGGAGTGTGCGGCACGGACCTGCACGAGTTCCTCGAAGGGCCGCACATGATCCGCAACGGTCCGCACCCGCTCACCGGTGCCAGCCCGCCCCTCGCCCTCGGTCACGAACTGAGCGGCACCGTCGTCGCGTTGGGCACTGCCGTGCCGGGCGTTGGGGTGGGCGACCGGGTGACCGCCGACCCCGTCTGGCGGTGCGGAGTCTGCTATTGGTGTGTGCGGGGCGAGTACCACATCTGCCCCAAGAGCGGCTCGGTGGGCCTCGCCTCACCGGGTGGCTTCGCCGACCGCGTCACCGTCCCGCTCGCGGGGCTCACCCGGCTTCCCGACAACGTGAGCGACGAGATGGCGGCCGTCGCCGAACCGCTCGCGGTCGGCCTGCACGCCGTCACCCGGGCCGGCGTCCGGCCGGGCGACAACGTCCTGGTCGTCGGCGGCGGTCCCATCGGCTTCGCCGTCGTCCTCGCGGCCCGGCTCGCGGGCGCCGCCGGGCTCTATGTGAGCGAACCCCTGAAGGAACGCCGGGAGAAGCTCCTCGCCCTCGGTGTCACGGAGGCCTTCGACCCGCGCGAGACCGACGTACGCCGTGCGGTGTTCCTGAAGACCGGCCGCATCGGCCCCGACGTCGTCATCGACGCCACCGGAGTGCCCGCGCTCGCCGCACAGGCCGTCTCCACCGCCCGGCGCGGCGGACGAGTCGTGCTGGCCGGGGTCGGGCACGGCAGCGTCGAGTTCGACATGGGGCAACTCGTCTTCTACGAGCGGTCCGTGCTCGGCACCCTCGGCTACAACTTCGACATCGCCCGGGTGATCGACCTGATGAGCACCGGGCGTCTGGACGCCTCGCCGCTGATCACCGGGCGTTTCTCGCTCTCGGAAGGTGCTGGTGTCTTCGCGGACCTGGCCGCCGACCGCGCCAAGCACCTGAAGGTGCTGCTGACCCCGAAGGGACTGTGACATGGATTTCGACCTGCCGGAGGAGACGCGGGACCTTCAGGACATGGTCCGGGAGTTCGCGGCCAAGGAGATCACCCCCAACGCGGCCGAGTGGTCGGAGAACGAGCAGTTCCCGACGCACGTCTTCACCAAGCTCGGCGAACTCGGCCTGATGGGCATGCTCGTGCCCGAGGAGTACGGCGGCGCCGGTTCCGACACCGTCTCCTACGTCGCCGTCATGGAGGAACTCGGCGCCGCGGACCAGTCGGTGGCCTCCTCGTGGAACGCGCACTCCACCATCGCCACGCTTCCGCTGCTGGCCTACGGCACCGAGGAGCAGAAGCATCGCTGGCTGGCCCCGCTGGCCCGGGGCGAGGCGATCGGCGCGTTCGGGCTGACCGAGCCCGGAGCCGGTTCCGACGCCGCCGGCATCACCACCACCGCCCGTCGCGCGGACGGGGGGTGGGTGATCAACGGCACCAAGATGTTCATCACCAACGCCGGCACCGACATCAGCCAGGGCGTCACGCTGCTGGCGACGACCGGCAAGGGCGAGGACGGGCGGAAGAGGTTCGCCACGTTCTACGTGCCGACCGGCACGCCCGGTTACACGTGCGGGGCCAAGCTGAAGAAGCTCGGCTGGCATGCCATGGACACGAGGGAACTGGTCTTCGAGGACTGCTGGATCTCCGACGACCATCTCATCGGCGAGGAGGGCAACGGGCTGCGCCAGTTCCTCTCCGTCCTCGACAAGGGGCGGATCAGCGTCGCCGCCCTGGGGCTGTCGCTGGCCAAGGCGGCGCTCGCCCTGGCCGTCAAACACGCCACGGAGCGGCACCAGTTCGGCCGTCCGCTGTCGGCGTTCCAGGCGGTGGCACACAAGATCGCCGACATCGGCACGGAGTTCGAGGCCGCCCGGTGGATGGTCTACCGGGCCGCCTGGCTCGCCGACCAGGGGCGGCCGCACAGCACGGAGGCCGCCATGGCGAAGCTGTACGCCTCCGAGGTCGCCAACCGTGCCGCCTCCCAGGCTTTGCAGATCCACGGCGGCTACGGGTACATCCGGGAGTCGGAGATCTCGCGGTTCTACGCCGACGCCAAGATCCTGGAGATCGGCGAGGGTACGAACGAGATCCAGCGCGACGTCATCGCCAGGGCGCTGGTGAAGCGGGCGTGAGAGCCGAAGGGCCCGCGGCGTGTGCCGCGGGCCCCGGGGCTCAACTCGCCAGGGCGGCGGATCGCCACGCGGCTTCGGGGTCGAGCGGCAGATCGGGACGGTCGCGCTTGAACGCCTCCGCCCCCTCCTCCACGGCGGGCAGGGCGGCCTCGGGCGCGCCGAACCCGCGCAGCAGGGTGTCGCAGAACTCGCGCGACAGATACGCGGCGTCCCAGCGGCCGCCCGGCTTCACCCACTGGTAGGTGTGATTGTGCAGGTTCAGGAACTGCAGGGTGGCCACGTGCGGGTCGACCGCGCGGAATCCGCCCCGCTTCATGGCCTCCGTGAGCAGTCCCCTGACCAACTGCTCGAACTCGGCGCGCTGGCCGAGCAGGGTCCGGAGGTGGTCGCCGGTGAGGCTGCGGTAGTCGTGCTCGTAGACCCAGATGTGGTCGAGCCTGCGGAAGATGATGGTCAGCAGCGATTCGGACAACAGGCGCAGCCGCAGCAGGGGATCCGCGTCGAGGTCGGCGATCTGCCGGGCCCGGGACAGCAGTGGGGCCATCACCCGGGACTGGATCTCGATCAGCAGGTTCTCCTTGGAGTCGATGTAGTAGTACAGCGCTCCTTTGGCGAGCCCGACCGCCCGGCCCAGGTCGTTGACGGAGGTCCCCGCGTAGCCCTGCCGGGCGAACAGCTCGGCGGCCGTGTCGATGATCTTCTGGCGTCTGGCCTCGAAGCCCGGCCCGTGGCCCGGTGGTCTGGGCATTGCTGCTCTCCCCGCCTGATATGTCGACGTTTCGGTACGACATGTCCCGTGCCCCGCATCCGGACGGCGTCGGGCGCATCCGGGGGGAAGCGGGCCCGGGACATCGTTTCTCTTGCGCATGAAGCAGTTTGCTAGACCAGACGGTACATTAAAAGTAGGACTCAGACGGTGCGGCCTTGTGCCGCCCGGCGAGCATTGCGAGGACGCGCATGACGACTGAGGCACCGCGGCACACCATGACCGGATCCGCGCATGCGGATCAGCTCCTGGAGATGTACCGCCGGATGCGCCGTATCCGGCGATTCGAGGAGCGGGCATCCGAGCTGTACAAGGCGACGGAGATTCCCGGCTTCCTGCATCTGTCGATCGGTCAGGAGGCCAGCGCCGTGGGCACCTGCTGGCCGCTCGGCGCGCGGGACGGCATCACCTCCACCCACCGTGGCCATGGGCACGTCCTGGCCAAGGGGCTGGACTCGGCGTCCATGATGGCCGAGTTGATGGGCAAGGAGGCCGGGACGTGCCACGGCCGCGGAGGTTCGATGCACATCGCCGACCCCGGTCTCGGCATATACGGCGCCAACGGGATCGTCGGGGCCGGCCTCCCGATCGCCACGGGCGTCGCCACCGCGGCCAAGCTGCGGGCCGCGGGAGACGTGGTGGTGGCGTTCTTCGGGGACGGCGCCGTCGCGCAGGGCATGTTCCACGAGGCCGTCAACCTGGCGGCCGTATGGGACCTGCCGGTCGTCTTCCTGTGCGAGAACAACCACTACTCCGAGTTCTCGCCCGCCGCCGAACAACACCGGGCCCCGCTGTCCGCCCGCGCGGCGGGCTACGGCATCGGTTACGCGCATGTCGACGGCAACGACGTCCTCGCGGTGGCCGGGTTGATGACCGACGTGGTCGGGCGGTTGCGGGCGGGTGGCGGTCCGGTCCTGGTGGAGGCGGAGACGTACCGCTGGCACGGCCACTACGAGGGTGACCCGGAGCGCTACCGCAGTCCCGAGGAGGTGGCCGCCGCCAAGGAGCGCGACCCCCTCCTGGTGGCCCGCCGGCACCTGGCGTCGGCGGGAGTCGAGGCCGCGCAGGCCGACGCGGTCGACGAGGAGATCGACAAGGAGATCGAGGCGGCGGTGCAGTGGGCCAGGAGCCTGCCCGAGCCGGCCCCGGAGAGCCTGTACGACTTCGTCTCGGCGCCGCGTCCCGCCGTACCCGAGCCCGCACCGGCCGACGGTGAGATCTTCCGCTCCATGGACGCCGTACGGCTCGCGCTGGAGCACGAACTCACCGCCGACCCCACCGTGTTCGTCGCCGGCATCGACGTCGGCGCGGGCGGCAACGTCTTCGGGCTCACCCGGGGGCTGGCGCAGGCCTTCCCGGGGCGGGTGCGGGACACCCCGATCAGCGAGAGCGCGATCCTGGGGACGGCGGTCGGGGCGGCGATGGCGGGGATGAAGCCGGTCGTCGAGATCATGTACATGGACTTCATCGGCGTCTGCCTGGACATGCTGCTCAACCAGGCCGCCAAACTGCGCTTCATGACCGGCGGCCGGGCCTCCATGCCCCTGGTGGTGCGCACCCAGTTCGGCGCGGGCCGCTCTTCCGGCAGCCAGCACTCGCAGAGCCTGGAGGCGCTGCTCGCCCACATCCCCGGGCTGACCGTGGTGATGCCGTCCAACCCGGCCGACACCTATGGCCTGCTGCGCGCCGCCATCCAGGACCCCAACCCGGTCGTCTTCGTGGAGAACCGGCTCCAGTACGGCTTCAAGGGCCCGAAGCCGCCGGTGGGCCACATGATCCCGCTGGGCAAGGCGAAAGTGGTCCGCGAAGGCACCGACATCACGCTCGTCTCCTGGTCGCGGATGGTCCAGGACGCCCTGGCCGCAGCGGAGCTGCTCGCCGCGGAGGGCGTGAGCGTGGAGGTGATCGACCTGCGCACGATCGCCCCGCTGGACCGGGAGACGGTTCTCGCCTCCCTCGCCAAGACCAATCGCCTGGTCATCGCGCACGAGGCGGTACGGGATTTCGGCGTGGGCGCCGAGCTGGCCGCCCTCGCCGTCGACGAGGGGTTCTGGCATCTGGACGCGCCCGTCACCCGGGTGGCGCCGCCGGCGATGCCCGCTCCGTACGCCCCTTCGCTGGAACGGCTGTGGCTGCCCTCGAGCGACACCATCGCCGAGACGCTGCGGCGGATCGCGGCGGTGTGAACGAACCGCCGGCCGGATGACGGGCCGGACGAAGGGAAGGCGTGGGCGCGTCCGGGAGGGCGCGCCCACTGCGTGGCCACAGGGCAAGGGGATGCCCCAGGACCGAAGTCCTGGGGCATCCCCTTGCGGTCCGCCGTCGGCCCGGCCAGGCCGGCAGGACAAGGCGTGGGCCGTCGGCGGAACCGGTCCCGCCCGTGCCTCAGACGGTCGCGACCGGCGTGAGCGGGCTGCCCTGTGTGCCCGGGAGGTTGAGCGGCGGCGCGGTGAGCAGGAAGCGGCTCCGGTCGTGCTCGCGCAGCCAGGCCGCGAGGTCGTGCAGATACCAGAGCTCGCCCAGCGGGACGCCGAGCTTGAACAGGCACAGGTGGTGGATGGGGAGCAGGGTGTGCGGACCCTGTGCCTGAGTGACGCCGACGCCCTCGACCGCGTAGTTGTCGGCCACCAGCCCCGCTATCCGCGACTCGGCGATCCAGTCGAGCAGCGCCGGGTCGTCCGCGTCGAGGTAGGAGGCGGTCTGGTGGATGGCCACGGGGTCGGGGTTCTTCCCCCAGGCCAGGAGCTGGGTGGCGAAGCCCGTGTGCAGCAGGAGGATGTCACCGGGCTCCACGACGACGTTGTCCGCCGCCATGATCTCCTTGAGCTTCGCCAGGTTGACCGGCTGGTGGCCGGTGCCCAGGTGATGGGCGAGGTCGATCAGGACGCCCCGGCCCTGGACGCCGTGCTCCGCCATGTGCTCCAGGCCCAGGTGGCGCGCGAAGCCGATGCTTCCGCTGCCGTCGCCCTTGGCGTCCTCCGCGGGCCCGACGATGTCGGTGCCGGGCCGGAAGCCGTTGTAGTACACCGGCTCGGCGATCCCGTCGCCGTCGGCGTCGAACTCGGCGCCCTGGTGCGCGAGGGCGTCCCACTGGGTCGAGTACTGCAGCCAGAGGGTCACCACGTCGTCGGACCACACGTCGATCAGGTCCGGCGAGAAGTGCTGGCTCGCCCGGATGTTGTAGAAGACGTCCTGCTGGTGCTGGAGGTCCTCGGTGGGCCGCAGGATCGGCGGGTACCGGCGCTGGTTCAGGGAGGAACCGCCCGGATAGTCGAGCGGCAGGCTCAGACTGAACGCGATCCCGTGCTCGACCTCCCGCACGCCCTGAAGGACCTTCTCGGGCGTCATCAGGTTGATCCGGCCCAGCTCGTCGTCCTCACCGAACTCGCCCCACGTCGAACCCGGCGGCCGCTGCTTCCAACGCTTCGTCACGATAACGCCCTCCTCAAGTGACAGTCCCCGTCGACGGTCACCCGCATGCTATTTGCAATGTACCGATCGGTCAACAAGCGTGATTGCTTGTATCCGGGGGGTTCTTATCACCCGCTCGCCAGTAATAGACTGACTGGTCGAAACGTCTATCCCTTGGAGAGGCAATGAGCGAATCCACACAGGCGTGGGTCGTGGCGGGCGTGCGCGCCGTGATCGGGGCGCACACGCAGGCCCAGGACGCCGGCCGCACCGACGACGTCGTCGCGCTGTACACACCCGACGGGGTCCTGGAGCTACCGGGCACGGACCCCCTCCAGGGACACGACGCGCTGCGTGCCGCCTTCAAGGAGTGGGCCCCGGCCAAGCCGCAGCTGCACCTGGTGACCAACACGGTCGTCACGCCGTCCGGCGAGGACGAGGCGACGGCGACGAGCGACGTGGCCTTCCTCCAGCGCGCCGAGACGGGCTGGGCGGTGCAGGTCGTCGGGCACTACGACGACAGTCTGCGCCGGGTGGACGGCACCTGGTTGCTGACGCGCAGGAAGACGACGTACCAGGTCTGAGGACCGCGGGCACGGACCGCACCACCCCCTTCAACCTTGGAGTGAGATGAGTACGACTTCTGCCGACGCCGGGGCGTCGGTCGCGGCCGGCGTGGAGGCCGCGGTGGCCGCCTACGCGCAGGCGCTGGACGCGGGCCGCAACGACGACATCGCCGAGCTGTTCGTCCCCGACGGGGTCGCCGAGATCGCCGGCGTCGCCACCTTCGAGGGCCGGGACGCCATCCGCGAGGGCTATGCCGCCTTCGCGCCGACGCAGCCGCAGCTGCACCTGACGGCGAACACGGTCGTCACCTCGTTCACCGGGGACGAGGCCACGGCGGTCAGCAACCTGGCGTTCCTCCAGCGCGGTGAGTCGGGCTGGGCGGTGCAGCTCGTCGGCCGCTACGACGACACGCTGCGCCGGGTCGACGGCACATGGAGGTTCAGCCGCAGGGTCACGACGTTCCTGCCGTAACCGGCCCTCGGGACCCCGGAACGCCCGTACCGCACCAGGCGGTACGGGCGTTCCGCGCGCTCAGGCCGTGGCCTCCTCCTCCGCCGCGTCCTGGGCCTTGGAGAAGGCGAAGGCGGGGAAGTCGTTCTGGACGGACTCGCGGATCAGCTCCTGGAGCTTCCAGCGTCCGGTCGGGTTCAGCAGCTGCTTGACCGGCTTGCCGGGGATGTTGGCGCCGTAGAAGTAGCTGCTCTTGAGGAAGGACGACTGCCCCGCGCTGTCGTTGACGAGGTCCGTCCACTCCTCCTCGGCGGCGGCCGTCACCTCGACGACGTCATGGCCGTAGTCGCGCGCGTGGACGAGCAGGTCCATGACGTACTCCACCTGGTCGCCGGAGTAGCGCGGGTTGTTGCCCAGCGCCCCGTGCGGTCCGCCGGGGAAGTAGAAGTTGGGGAAGCCGGCGGTCGTGACCCCGAGATACGTGGACGGGCCGTCCGCCCAGTACTCCTCCAGCGGGAGGCCTCCACGGCCGCGCACGCCGAGGCGGTTGAGGGCGCCGGTGCCGAAGTCGTAGCCGGTCGCCCAGATGATGAGGTCGAACTCCTGGTGGCCCTCGGCGGTCTCGATCCCGGTCTCGGTGATGCGGACGATCGGCGTCTCGTTGATGTCGACGAGTTCGACGTTCGGCTTGTTGTACGCCTCGTAGTAGCCGGTGCCGAAGGGAGGCCGGCGGCCGCCGTAGCCGTGTCCCTTGGGGATCAGCTTCTCGGCCGTCGCGGGATCCTTGACGATGGAGCGGATCTTGGTGCGGATGAACTCGCACCACTCCTCGTTGACCGTGGGGTTCGTGGTCATGTCGTAGTAGTGCTCGGACAGCTTGGTGAAGCCCGGGCCGTTCCACCTCGTCTCGTAGAACTCCTGGCGCTGCTCCGGGGTGTCATCGAGGCCCGAGCGCATGGTGATCTGGTGGAGGAAGCCGCTGGGCGAGGCGTTGAGGGTGTCCCTGACGGTCTCGTAGTCGCTCTTGAGGCCGGCCTGCTCCTCGGGCGTGATCGGCCGGTTGTTCAGCGGGGTGAGCCAGTCGGCCACCTTCTGGTACACCGTCAGCTTGGCGACCTCGTCGGCGATCGCGGGCACGATCTGGACGCCACTGGATCCGGTGCCGATCTGGGCCACGCGCTTGCCGGTGAAGTCCACGGGCGTCTTGGGCCAGCGGCCGGTGTGGTGCTGCTCACCGCGGAAGTCCTCGCGGCCCGGGATGCCGGGCACGAACGGCACGGAGAGGATTCCGGTCGCGGCGACCACATGGCGTGCCCGGTGCAGGGACCCGTCCTCGGTGCGCACCGTCCAGGTGCCGGCCGTCTCGTCCCAGACGGCCGAGGTCACCTTCGCGCCGAACGAGATGTGGCGTCGCAGGTCGAACCGGTCGACCACGTAGTTGAAGTAGCGCTCGATCTCCGGCTGGCCGGCGAAGTGCTCCGACCACTCCCACTCCTCCCACAGCTCCTTCGAGAACAGGTAGCCGTAGGTGTAGCTCTCGGAGTCGAAGCGCGCTTGCGGGTAGCGGTTCCAGTACCAGGTGCCGCCCACCCCGCTGCCCGCCTCGAGCAGCTTCACCGAGAATCCGGACTCCCGGGCTCGGTGCAGTTGGTAGATGCCGGTGACTCCGGCGCCGATGACCAGTACGTCGACGAGGCCCTGGTCCGCCGGGCCCGTCTTCGTCGTTTCGCTCATGTGCTCTCCCGCGTGAGCCTGATTCATATGTCGACCGGTCGATCGAATATTGAGGGCGAGACTAGAGGAGGGGTTGGATTCGTTCAATGGATGCGAATCTCGCCACGGAGATTGATTGTACCGACCGTCTGGTCTAACTTTCGCTCAGGACGCGAAGCCGCGCAACGGGAGTCAGTCATGAGTGACAAGAGCGTCGAAGAAGCCACCGATCTGAGGGCCGCGGGCTGGAAGGCCATGCGGGCCGCTCTGCCGGGCGTGTTCCCCGAGGACGACGTGGACCTGCGGGACGGCCGCCTCGGAGAAGACCTCGTCGACATCGGTCTCACCAGCGTCTGGGGAGCGCTCTGGGGCCGCGAGGGCCTCGCCCCACGTGACCGCAGCCTGGTCACGCTCGGCATTCTCATCGCCCTCGGGGCGGAGACCGAGCTCAAGACCCACGTCCGCATCGCGCGGACGAACGGACTGACCCCGGAGGAGATCGCCGAGGTCATCTACCACTCCAGCGGTTACACCGGTTTCCCGCGGGCGGTCGCCGCCCGCACCGCCGCCCGCGAGGCACTGGAGGGCTGACGGCCCCCGGCCGGGACGTCAGTCGTCCAGGTCCCGCACCAAGCACACGAGGAGCACACATGTCACTGCAGGGAAAGGTCGCGGTCGTCACCGGCGGCGCGCGGGGGATCGGACGCGGCATCGCGACCGTGCTCGCGGCCAAGGGGGCCGCCGTGGCGGTCTGGGACCTGAACGCCGAGGGCGCCGAGAAGACCGCCGCGGAGATCCAGGAGGCGGGCGGCACGGCAGTCGCGGTGGGCGGTGACGCCGCCGACGCCTCGGCCGTGGCCCGCTCCGCGGCACGCACCCGCGACGAGCTCGGCCCGGTCACGATCCTCGTCAACAACGCGGGCATCACCGCCTACGAGCCGTTCACGAGCATCAGCGAGTCGTCCTGGGACCGCATGATCGGCATCAACCTCAAGGGGCCGTTCCTGGTCACCCAGCAGCTGGTGCCCGACATGCTCGAGGCGGGCTGGGGCCGCATCGTCAACATCTCCTCGTCCTCCGCCCAGACCGGGGCGCCCGCCATGGCCCACTACGCGGCCTCCAAGGGCGGTGTCATCGGCCTCACCAGGGCGCTGGCGGTCGAGTACATCGAGAAGGGGATCACCGTCAACCACGTCCCGCCGGGGTTCATCGACACGCCCCTGGTGCGTCAGGGTCCCATCGACGTGGAGGCGGCCGCGGCCACGATGCCGATGAAGCGCGCCGGGACGCCCGAGGACGTGGCGTACGCGGTGGCCTACCTCGCGTCGGAGGAGGCGGGCTATGTGACCGGCCAGACGTTCAGCGTCAACGGCGGCCGCTACCTCGTCTGATCAGTCCGTCCGTCTCGCATCGAACACCGCACCAACGCCTGTAATGGAGCCGCGAATGAGCATCGAGGACGACGTCAGGGCACCGGCCCGCGTCCTGGTAGTGGGCGCCTCCGCGTCCGGACTGACCACCGTGGAGGCACTGCGCCGCAAGGGCTACGCGGGCCCGATCACGGTGCTCGGCGACGAGCCGCACGCACCGTACGACCGCCCGCCGCTGTCCAAGCAGGTGCTTTCCGGCGCATGGGAGCCGGAGCGGGCCACGCTGCGCCCGCAGGACGCGCTGTCGGCGCTCGACGCCGAGTTCGTCCTGGGCGATCCGGCGGTCGGACTGGATCCGGCGTCGCGGACCGTGCGTACCGCATCCGGGCGGGCGCTGCGGTCGGACGCGGTCGTCATCGCCACCGGGGTACGAGCCCGGCGCCTGCCGGGTCAGGAGAACCTGGCCGGCGTCCACGTACTGCGCAGTCTCGACGACGCGCTGGCGCTGCGCGCCGATCTGCTGGCAGGCACCCGGCTCGTGGTCGTGGGCGAGGGCGTCCTCGGCTCCGAGATCGCGGCCACCGCACGGACCCTGGGCCTGGACGTCACGCTCACCGGGCCGCTGACGGCGCCGATGGCGATGCAGGTGGGCCCGCTGGTCTCCGGTGTGCTGGCCGACCTGCACACCGAGCGCGGAGTCACGCTCCGGCTCGGCACCGGCGTCGTCGGACTCACCGCCGACGAAGGTCGCGTCACCGGCGTCCGGCTCGCCACCGACGAGGTGCTGCCGGCCGACGTGGTGGTCGTGGCGATCGGCGCCTCCCCGGCGACGGAATGGCTCACCGACAGCGGGCTGGAGCTCGACAACGGTGTGGTGTGCGACTCCCGCTGCCGCGCGGAGGAGGGGATCTACGCCGTCGGTGACGTGGCCCGCTGGCACCACGAGGGCCTCGGCCGGCTGATCCGCCTCGAGAACCGGACCAACGCCACCGAACAGGCCATGGCCGTCGCCGGCGCGATTCTCGGCGAGGACCGGCCGTACACGCCGGTCCCGTATTTCTGGACCGACCAGTACGACGCCAAGCTCCAGGTGCACGGCTTCCTGCCCGCCGACGCGGAAGTGGACCTCGTCGAGGGCGACCTGACGGCGCGTCGCTTCGTCGCCCGGTACCGCAGCGGAGGCCGCGTCACCGGGGTCCTCGGCTGGAACATGCCCAAGCAGGCCCGCATGCGCCGTCAGGAGATCGTCGACGATCTCGCCGCCCCCGCCCCGACCCACTGAACGATCAGGAGAGATTCCCATGAAGGTTGTCGTCGACGAGGAGAAGTGCGTCGCCGCCGGACAGTGCGTGGCCGCCTCCATGGACGTGTTCGACCAGCGCGAGGACGACGGCATCGTCGTCCTGCTGGACGAGAACCCGCCGGCCGAACTGGCCGACGACGTCCGTAACGCCGCCGCAATGTGCCCGGCCCTGGCCATTCGCATCGAGGAATAGCCCCCGAGCCCGACCCCTTCCCCCCACCCCTTCCCCCCATCCCACCACGGAGGAACACCCATGGCCGAGGCAGACGTCCGGCACGCCCCCGACGAGCCGACCTACTTCTACCAGGACGACCGGGACGCCAAGTGCCCCTTCGCCCCGCCCCCCGGACTGCGCGCACTGAACGAACAGGCCCCCGTCTCCCGGGCCCGGATCTGGGACGGCAGCACCCCCTGGCTCGTCACGGGCCACGCCGCGCAGCGCGCCATCCTGTCCGACCCCCGGGTCAGCTCGGACGACAAGCGGCCGGGGTTCCCGTACCCCAACCAGGCCATGGCGGAGACCGCCCATGAGCACCCGCTCACGATCTTCAACGCCGACGGCGCCGACCACACGCGGATCCGCCGCATGATGACCCGCCCGTTCACGCGCCCGAGGATGGAGGCTCTGCGGCCGGACATCCAGAGGTTCACCGATGAGCTCATCGACAAGATGCTGGCAGGCCCGAAGCCGGTGAACCTGGTGACGGCGCTGTCGCTGCCGCTGCCCTCGCTGATGATCTGCGCCCTGCTCGGCGTGCCGTACGAGGACCACGACTTCTTCCAGGAGCACGCCTCCTTCGCCACCAGGAGCGACAAGTCGGCGGACGACGACCGGCGCGCGGGCGAGGCGCTGGGCGGTTACCTGGCCGCACTGCTCCAGAAGAAGATGGAGGAGCCCGCCGACGACGTACTCTCGGACTTCGCCGCGCGCGTCAAGGACGGTGACCTCACCCTTCCCGAGGCCACCCTGCTCTCCATGATCCTGCTGATCGCCGGCCACGAGACCAGTGCGACCATGATCACCCTGGGCACCGCCCTGCTACTGGAGAACCCCGACCAGCTGGCACGGCTGCGCGAGATCGAGGACACCCGGGACGCCGCGAACGCGGTCGACGAGATCCTGCGCCATCTGACCGTCGCGACGTTCGGGCAGCGGCGCATCGCCGCCGAGGACTTCGAGTTCGAGGGCGTGCAGATCAAGGCCGGCGACGGCATCGTCGTCCCGCTGCCCGCCGGCAACTGGGACCCCGAGGCGTTCCCCGAGCCGGAGAAACTCGACCTCACCCGTAAGGCGAACCACCACCACGCCTTCGGCTGGGGCATCCACCAGTGCCTGGGCCAGCAACTCGCCCGTATCGAGCTCCAGGTCGTCTACGGCACGCTCTACCGGCGCGTCCCCACCCTGCGTCTCGCGGTCGACCGCGACGAACTCGAGTTCCGTCCGGCCGACGCGCTCGCCTACGGCATCAAAGAGCTGCCGGTGACCTGGTAGCTCGACATCGGCGGCCGCCCCGGTCGCCGGCACGACCAAGCCGGTCCCACCCCGAACGGGCGGGACCGGTCATCGCATCCGCAACCGCAGTACAACAGGAGTAGGGCATGAGCGAGTTCAGCTTCCAAGGACGCGTCGCGGTCGTCACCGGCGCGGGCCGGGGCATCGGCCGGGCCCACGCCCGCCTTCTGGCGGAGCGTGGGGCGAAGGTGGTCGTCAACGACCTGGGCGGATCGATGGAGGGCGACGGCTCGAACGCCGGTCCCGCGCAGAAGGTCGTCGATGAGATCGTCGCGGCGGGCGGCGAGGCCGTCGCCGACACCAACGACGTCTCCACGCCGGCCGGCGGACAGGCCATCATCGACTCCGCGATCGAGCACTTCGGCCGCATCGACGTCCTCGTCAACAACGCGGGGATCATCCGGTGGGCCGGTCTGCCCGAGGTCGACGCGGAGAACCTGGACCGCCACCTCGCCGTGCATCTCGTCGGCTCGTTCAACACGCTGCGCGCCGCCTGGCCGCACTTCGTCGAGCAGCAGTACGGCCGGGTCGTGCTGACCACCTCCAGCGGCCTGTTCGGCCTCGACAACAACCTGTCGTACGCGGCGGCCAAGGCGGGCACGGTCGGGCTGGCCCGGAGCGCGAAACTGGCCGGCGAACCCCACGGGATCAAGGTCAACCTGATCGCGCCGGCGGCCATGACCCGGATGGGCGGCGGTCCCGAGGAGGAGCCCACGCAGGCGCTCCCCGGCCAGCCGTACATGCCCTCCGACGCGGTGGCGCCGATGGTGGCGTATCTCGCCCACGAGAGCTGCCCGGTCAACGGGGAGATCTACACGGCCGGCGCCGGCCGCTTCGCGCGTCTCTTCATCGCCTCGACCGAGGGGTACGTCCACCAGGGCGACCCGGTCACCGTCGAGGACGTGGCGGGGAACTGGGACGCCATCAACGACGAGAAGGGCTACTACGTGCCGTCGGACCTGATGGCCTGGTCGGGCGCGTTCCTGAAGCACCAGTTCACACCGGTCGCCGACTCCGCGAACGCGTAGACGGGCAAGTGACGCGGCACGGCGAACGGCGTATCGCCGAGGCAGCCGTGGCGTGGACGGTAGTGGCCGAGGGCCGGGCGGAATGCCCGGCCCTCGCGGCGTTTCACCGTGCGTTCGTGCGTGCGGAAGCCGCGGGACCCTACGACCAGTCGGTGGTCCGTACGTCCACGGTCTGCGGGTCGCCGGCAGCGGATCAGGGTCTGCGGGCTGACGGCAGCCGCCCACGGTCTGCGGGTCGACGGCAGCCACCGTTCGGGACCGGCCTCGGCCTTGTGCGGGCGGCCCGTACGCCGACGGCGCGTGGGCCGGGGGGCGGGGGACGAGCAGTGGGCGAGCCGTGAGACGGCGCTGGGAAACGCGGGACCGGCTCCGCCGCTCCGTCCTCCTCGTCCGCACGGACGAGAAGGACGGAGCGATCGGAACCGGTCCCGCGTCGTGACGCCCGCCGCGACCACCGCGGCCGCGCCGTCAGGCCGCCTGACCGACCTCGGCCTCGTCGAGGCGCTTGGCTCTGGGGATGAGGAGGACGAGCAGCGTGCCCAGGGCGCAGCAGCCGACGACCAGCCAGAGTCCGTTCGTGAAGCCGGCGTCCAGGTAGAACTGGGTGCCCTTCAGGACCGCCCCGTTCTGGGCCATGACGACGAAGGCGAGTTGGGAGACGACGATCTGTGCGACGCCCTGCCCGAGGGTCTGCGCACCGTTGGCCAGGGCCTGCTCCTCGGGGGTGACCACCTCGATGATCATGATGGGGACGATGGCCATGACGATGCCCGTTCCCAGCCCGGCGATCAGACCCATCTCGATGATGTCGGCGGCGCTGTGGTGCAGTTGTGTGCCGATCCCGTATCCGAGGACGGTGAGCGCGGAGCCGGTGCCCAGCAGGATCCGCGCGTCCACACGGCGGGCCAGGTAGCCGGTACCGACCGCGGCCAGGATGATCGTCGCGCTGATCGGGCTGGTCACCACGGCGTTGTGCTTGCCGGACCAGCCCAAGCCCTCCGAGATGGTGGGGATCTGCGGCATCAGCACCAGCAGCTGTACCACCACGCCGACGGCGCTGAGCGAGCCGGCCGCGATGGACGTGGCCAGCAGCACGCTCCACACCGACCGGCGCCGCGTCATGGACACGGGGAACAGCGGCTCGGCGACCCGGCGTTCGACGAGCACGAAGGCGATCAGTATGACCAGGGCCCCGGCGACGTAGGAGAAGAACGTGCCGCTGCTCCAGCCCCAGTGCGACCCCCGCCCGACGGCGTAGACGAGCATGGTGACTCCGCCGCCGAGGAGGATTCCGCCGAGCCAGTCCATCCGGCCGCCCCGCTCGCGGACCGGACTCTCGGGGACGAGGACGGCGACCAGCACGAAACCGACGGCGGTGCTGATGGCCATGAACCACAGCACGCCGCGGAAGCCGTAGTCGTCCAGGAGCCAGCCGGACAGGAACGGCGCGCCGAAGGCGACGAGGCCCACGCCGCCCGCCATGATGCCGGTGGCGAGCCCCACCCAGCGGCGCGGGAACACGTCACGGGTGATCGCGTAGGCGAGCGGCATGGTGGCCGCGTAGATGCCCGCGATGCCGCGTCCGATCAGCAGGGTGCGGTAGTCGGTGGCGAGGGCGGCGACCAGGTCGCCGACGAGGCCGAGTCCGGTGGCTACGAGCAGGACGCGCTTCTTGCCGAACAGGGCCGCTGCCTTGACCGCGAAAGGCAGGAAGAAGGTCCCGGTCAGCAGGGTCATCAGGGTGAACCAAGCGATCTCGGTGGTGCGGAAGTGGATCGCGACGTCGGCCTGCGCGATGCCGGACAACGCGGCGACGAGCGTCACCAGTTGGACCGCCCACAGCAGTGCGAAGACGATGAGTGCGTTGCGCGTCGTGGAGCGGGATCTCTCGGCGTCCTGCGCAGGAGCGGTTCGGGTCTCGGACATAGAGGCCTTCCGGGGATGAGCGGAGAGCCGGAGAGCGGCTCTGGTCGGGGCAGGCAGGGGGACGTGCGGCAAGGCGGCGACATCACTCCGTCCCACCTCACCGGATGGCTGATGGGCCGGAGTTACGGGACGAGGGCGCGGTGCCCGGGGTCACGAGCACGGGCAGGTGTGATGCCCGTCTGGAGCTTCGGTGCGGCTGCCGGAAAGATAGACCCAACGGTCGGTACAATCAATGAGCTGAGCAGAAAAACGGACCCGGACGCCGACAGGCCCCGCACCCCCCGGTCTGTCGACGCTCTGACCAGCACCTTCGCCGTCAGAGGCGGCCGGGAGTTTCGCCTACCGCAGCCGACACCTGTCCCGCTCAGCGGAATCGCCAACGCGACCACCGTGCCCCGCGAGCACATCAGGCTTTCCGCTGGGCGGTGGTGAGGTCGGCCAGGCCGCCGTCGCGGTGCTCGAGACGCACTGAGCTCCGGCGAGGCCGAGGAGGACGCCGACATCCAGAAGGCCGACGACGAGCGGAACCGCGCAGGCGGCCAGGGGGTGGACGGCTTCGGCGCGCTGAAGGACTCATACTCCGCCGTGTACGGGGCGCCTTCCCCCTCCTGGGCAGCCCGGCCGGCCTCGCCGCCGAACCGACCGTGTGCGCCTACTGTTACGAAGGAGACTTCAGCTGGCCTGGTCGCCGCTGCACGATGCCGTGGCCTTCAGCTCGGGTGTACCCCGAATGTAGCCCCATCCGTAATGGTCCGCCTGACCTTCCGTACTAGGTCCGGCTACCTCAGCCTGTTCAAGTGCTGTACTGGTTCGTTGCCACCACACGCCGTCGCGGTCGGAGAACGTCAGGCCACCCACCCACACCGCGTCGGGAGTTGGCAACGGTTTCAGGAGTTTTTCCCAGCCCGGGAGAAGGTGAGTCTCGCGGTACACCTTGTCGAACTGCCCCTCGTCCATGTAGAGCCAGTGACGCGAGTCGAGGATCGTGTCCGAACAGGGCGGCAGGTAGGGGATGCGTTGCTCGTAGCTCACGTACAGGTCGCTGTAGACAGCGGTCATCAAGCCGACAGGTGCGCCAAAGTGGACGTCGGCGTCACTCACCGGGTCCGGTGAGCTGTTGACGAGGTGAAGGCGAAGGTGACCGTCGGCTGGTTCCTCCACCCAATAGAACACTCTCATGGCCTGACTGCGCTTCGCGTATTGGTCGCCTTCGCGTGACTGGTCGAGCTGATCGTTCGTCACCGCGGCCTGGTAATAGGTCGCCGCGCCCGTAAAAATCAAACCGACGAGAGCTATCAATGCTCCCAGGACCGCCCCGACGTGAGTCCACTGGATACGGCGCCACCAAGGCGGCGACGGGGCAGGTTCCTGCAACTCGGAATGTGGGGTTCGTTCCCTGGCGCGGACGCGATTCGGTCCTGTGCGCTGCCTGGCCAGCCGCAGTCTTACCTGCCGTGCCGTCCCGCTGTCCCGCATGACTGCCTCCCGTCCCGTTCCTGAACAAAAAGGACGTGAGGCGGGCACGGATGGATCCCGCGGATACGGAGAAGCCGTGGCGCACCGCGCGCAGTCCGGCGGCACGCTGGGCGTTGCTCGACTGCCTGACATCGTCCCCGCCGACGTGGGGAGCACCCGCGCTTGCCTGATTCCTCCCGTATCCCGTTCAGGGAAGTCGCTGGATCGTTGGGCGCATCCCGACTTACGGTGGCGCCATGAGCGATCACTCGGAAACGTCCGTTAAGCCCGTCGAGGCGTATGAACCCCCTTACTACGTCGCTGTCTTCACTGCGGTGCGAACACAGGAGCAGAGTGGCTACAGCGAGACCAACGCACGCATGGAAGACCTGGTGAAGGACGTCCCGGGGTTCCTGGGAATGGACCACGCGCAGACTCCTGGCGGGCTGGGCATCACCGTCGGGTACTTTCGCGACGCCGACGCCCTCACGGAGTGGCGTCGCAACGCCGAGCACCGTGCGGCGCAGAAGCGTGGGCAAGCCGAGTGGTACCAGAGCTACACGCTGCACGTGGCGAAAGTGGAGCGGAGCCACGGCTTCGAGCGAGCGTAGGTCCCGCAGCGTCCGACAGCAGGCTGACCAACCGAAGCCACCTCAGCGGCCGTTCCACCACGAGCTCGGATCGAACAGGTCGGCGTGCCCTCGCTGAGGTCGTCCCAACGACCCAGAGGGGCACCGGCGTCGAGGCTCGCGGTCCGCTACGCGGCGACCTCCTCGTCGCCGTCCTCCTTGTCGCCGTCCTCTGCGAGTGGCTGTGACCAGCCACCTCACGATGCCGCTGCGTAACAGTGGATGGAGACCAGCTGAGACGGGCTCCATCGTTGCTCGACCGTGGCCATCCGTTCCCAGCCCAGCCGCTCGTACAAGGCTGCCGCGGTGGTATCGGATGCCACGACGTCGAGCACCGGATGCAGGCCACGCCCTCGTGCTTCCTCCATGGCTCGGCCGATCAGTCGTGCACCGATCCCATGCCCCCTGGCCTGCGGGGCGACGAACAGCCGACTGACCACCGCGGTCAGGTCCTTGCTCGTCCCGTTGCGCTCGCTCCACAAGCCGGGGGCCAGATCTCCTTCGCCGCCGCGGGACAAGCTGACATGGCCAACGACACAGCTGCCGAGCTCAGCGACCCAGGCCCCCCAAACGGAAGCGTGCGACAGCCACTCATCAGGCCGGTCAGGCCAGTTCACCGGGTAACCATCACACTGATGGACTTCCGCCAGAACCCGCACGCACCTCTCGACATCGTCATCAACCCTCGGTCGGACCCTGTGGCCTGGCCTCTCCGCATCAGTCCCGGAATTCTCGATGCTCACTCCGGCATGGAAGCACAGGCCACAGAGCCACAACCAGCCGCTTTCGACACACGCCCCGGGTGTGGGGACCCGCAGTACCACTGCCCACATCGCCGACGGCACCGTCCGCCAGGCCCGCGCGACGGCCGACGCCTTGGAGACACCGACGGCAGCGTGGGTCGCCTCCAGGGTTGGCCGGGTGGTCCGACCCCAGGTCCTGTGCGCGCTCTCCGGTCACCGCCCGGACCGGCGCCAGGGCTTCCGGCTCCCGGTACAGGTCGGTGAGGACCGTGGCCCAGCCGAGCCTTGGCGCTTGAACGCCCGCTCGGCGCAAGGGAAGCACCACCTCAACCCGGTGAAACCAGTTGGTCAGAGCACTAGGCTGGCGCGGTGACTGATGAGCAGGAGCGGGTGCAGCCGTCGGGAGTGTGGGCCACGGCGGTGGGGGTGGCCAGGGTGCGAGCGCTGGAGACCGAGCGGGAGAACGCGCTGTTCCGCGACCCATTGGCACAGGCCTTCGCCACCGCCGGCGGCCTGTGGCCCGCCTCGCCGCCGCTGCCCGATGACGAGGCCGCGCGACGCCGCCGACTGGCCGTGTCGTTCTCCATCGTCATCAGGACGAAGTTCCTCGACGACCTGTTGCAGCAGGCCTCCGCGTCCGGGGTCCGGCAGGTAGTGCTGCTCGGCGCCGGCATGGACGGCCGGGCCTTCCGGATGAACTGGCCCGAGGGCACCCGGCTGTTCGAGGTCGACACCGTCGCGCCACTGGACTTCAAGGCTTCGGTGCTGCGCCAGGAGCGGGCCGTCGCACGCTGCGAGCGGATCACCGTCCCGGTGGATCTGCGTGAGGACTGGCCAGGCGCGCTGGCCGCCGCAGGGCACGACCCGGCGGCGCCGACCGTGTGGATCGCCGAAGGACTGCTGATCTATCTGCCCGAGGACGCGGTGGAGTTGCTGCTGACCCGGATCAGCGCGCGGTCGGCGGCAGGCAGTCGGATGGGGCTGACGTTGGGCGCGCGCGGCGTGATCGAGCGCTTCGGCGAGGACGCCGTGCCGGGATCGGCGGCGTCCCTGTGGGTCTCGGAGATGCCCGACGACCCGGTGGGCTGGCTGGCCGGGCACGGCTGGGAGGCCGACAGCCACACCCTGCGGGAACGCGCTGCCGCCTACGGCTGCCCGATCAGCACCCCGCCGCAGCGCGAGGAGCGGCCCGGCGGACTGATCTCGGCGGTCCGTCGGTAACTGGGCCGTCGTCGACCTGATCCCCACCCACTCGCCGGGCACCTGCCGGTTGCTGATCCGCCGCAACCGCAGCACCTGCCACATGGCCTACTACCCCCGCTTCAGCCCGCGGCCAGTAGCACTGCCCGCCCTGGTCCGCGTCGCCGGAACGCGCTGGAAGATCGAGGAGACCTTCCAGGCCGGCAAAGGCCTCGCCGGCCTGGATGAGCACCAGGTCCGCCGCCACACCCCTGGCTGCACTGGGTGACCCTCGCGATGCTCGCCCACGCCTTCCTGGCCGTCATTCGCGCCGACGAGCACTACGAACACCCTGCCCCCACCGGACTCATCGCCCTCACCTGCAACGAAATACAGCGACTGTCAGCCCTGCCCGCCGCATCCCCGAACGGCCAACTCGACCATCGCCTGCGCTGGTCGAGTTGGCGTCGTCGACACCGGGCCTCGCGCCCGCGACTGCCACTACCGCCGACGCGAGGCCACAACATGAAGATCCACAACTGCGGATGGAGTATTGGTCGACCGACCTCAGATGCAACCGACCGAAGTCAGTGCGGCCCGAGGGGCCCCTCAGGCCGCCGTCAACGCCGCCAGGGCGCGCTCCATCGCGGCGTTGAACTCTTCCGGCGTCAGCGGCAGCCGGGACTTGACGTCCCGACTCCACTGGTCGGCGAGGACCTCGGCTGAGCCCGCCTCGACACCGTCGAGCGCCGCGTCGGCCAGGTCCGAGGGCGCGAGCTTGTCCACGGGCCAGCCCGCGGCCATGTCGGTGTCGGCCAGGCCGAGGTGCACCGCTGTCACGAGCGTGCCCTGCTCTGCGAGCTCGAGGCGGACGCCGTTGGTCATGGCCCAGGCGGCGGCTTTGGTCAGGTGATAGGCATTGGCGCCCTTGACCCCGAACCATGACATGGCGGAGATGACGTTCACGATCGCGCCCCCGCCGTTCCTGGCGAGCGCCGGCGCGAACTCCCGGATCATTCCCAGGTGGCCGAACACATTGGTCTCCAGCTCCTGCCGTACCGCGTCCAGCGAACCGGTCACCAGGTCGGTCCCCGTCTGGATCCCCGCGTTGTTGATGAGCAGCGAGACGTCCGGGGCGGCCTCGGCTGCGGCCCTCACGGATGCGGGATCGGCGATGTCGAGGGACAGCACCTCCACCCCGGGCAGGTCCACGCTCTCCGGTCGGCGGGCCGTCGCGTAGACCTTGCGGGCGCCCCGTTCGAGCAGGCGCTGGGCGAAGGCGCGGCCCAGGCCGCGGTTGGCTCCGGTGACAAGGGCAACTGAGTTGTTGATGTCCATGCCCGGTACGCTAAAACCTGACGCCAACGTCAGAGGCAAGCGCTGGTCATCAGGGCCGGGGTGAGAGGAATCACCATGACCGTCACAGAGGTCGCGGCAGATCGGCTGATCCGCATCGGCGAGGTGGCACGCGGTGCCGGCGTCTCGGTACGCGCCGTGCGCTACTACGAGCAGCAGCAGCTGCTCATCCCGGAGCGCAGCCCGTCCGGCCAGCGCCTCTACCGGCAGGACGCCATCCCCCGGGTCCGCTTCTTCCAGGAGATGTTCGCCGCCGGCCTGACCAGCCGAAGGATCACGGAACTCCTCCCGTGCTGGGACGCCGGGCACACCGACGCCGCGCAACGAGCCATGCTGCGCGCCGAGCGCGACCGCATCCAGGCCAAGGCCGACGACCTGCGGGCTGCCCTGGACCGCCTCGACGAGGTCATCGCGATCACGGACACGCACCCGTAGGCGCGGTCGGTCGGACGTCGCACTGGCGATCTACGGCTGGAGTACCGGACGATCGATTCCAAGGGAGCCTGATGAGTGGAGCCAGGTTCATGCACGGCCGGTCGGTCATGCGCGCCCTGACCGTCGACGACCACCGAACGCCGTGGAATCGATCGGCTAGGGAATCGTTGGACGAAGCCCGTACTCGGCCAGCCACTGGAGCAGGTCTTGGCGAGAGGTCTCGACGAGGCGGCCTCCGGTGAAGCGGGCGTCGTCGGTCACCTCTGCCACGCACTCTGGAGGGGGCATGAAGGACTGCGCCTCTTCGTCGGTGGTGAACTCGGCCTCCGCCAGGACCAGGCCCTGCATATGGCCGTCGAAGACGTCGACGCCCAAGGGAGGCACGCTGGAACGCGTCTTGGTCAGCACTGCGGCCGGCAGTGAGGCGAGCAGGGCGTACTCGGTCGGCGACAAGTACGTATTCGTGATCAGTCCCTGAATCGCGCCTGGCCGAGCGACCGGCACCTTCTGGGTGAGCTTGAGTTCGCAGCCGCCGTCTGACCGTTCGGCGCGTCGCAGACGCAGGCGCGTTCCCACCAGATAGCGGTCGGTGATCATCCAGGTGACCGTCACTGCTGACGGTGCCGGCGCTTCAGCCAGCAAGAACCGCCGTTCCCGCTCGATGCGCGCGTCCTTTCCCGGGTGAACCGTCTGACCTTGAACCCCGCCGGACTTGTCCATCATGAAGACAGCTTCTCAGCTGGTTCTGCTCGCGTTGCCTGAGTGTTTGGTGGGATCGGCCTCCCGAAGTCATCGAAAGAGCCAGGAGGGGCTTCGCGAACTGGATCGGCCGTAATCCTGGCGAGTTGTGGTACGCAGGGATGCTGATCAGCCGACTTCCTCTCGACGAGCAACACGAGTCCCTGCGTGCGGTGTTGTCGCGTAACGACGTGCTGACGGAGGTGCTGGCGCGGACTGCGACGCTGGGTCTGCCCGGGTGGTATGTGACCGCGGGATGCCTGTTCCAGACCGGGTGGAACGTGGCGACGGACAGACCACCGACCAGCGGCATCAAGGACTACGACGTCTTCTACTTCGACGCCGACGATCTGCCTGGGAAGCGGAAGATGCCGTGAGCAAGACCGGCAAGGAGGTCTTCGCCGACCTTCCGGCCGGCACGTCACACCACCGCGCCGGTGAGGCAGAGAACCGCCCCGATGCCGAGCAGTACGAGGCCGCCGCCCCGGCGAACAGGACGACGAGCCGTTCCGCGTCGAAGTCGAGATACAGCTGACGGTGGCAGGGCTCATGGAGAAGTCGATGGCAGGCCGACCGCCGGTGCGGGACGATCACGACCCTGCACGGCCGTGCTCTTGCCGGACGCGCCCGAACGCGTTGAGCGGTGTGCTGCCGTGCGGATATCGGATCGATGCTCGGCCTGGCGCTCTCCGCGCAGGGCAGTACGGTGCCCGGGGATGGGCGGGCCATACCTACGACAGGCGGGGCCGCAGGCGTTGTCCTGCCGTGTCCCGGCGTTTCCTGCCAACAGTCACCGCGCTCGTTCTCCGGCTCGTCCACTACGTGCTGACGTGCTGGGCCAAGCCGCTCGCCCCGTGCCGACGGTGTACGGGCGGACGGGCCGGGATCGAGCGGTCGGGATGCCGCGGGCGTGCCCGCGCTGCTGTGGCCGCGGGGTCCGGGTGCGTGTCGGCCGACGGGCACGCGACGTGTGGTGCCGTAGGCCGTAGGCACAACGCGGTATCCGCTGGTTCTTCCCACCTGCCGGTCCGGCTCACAGGTCCTCGGTGTTCCGCACGTCGATCTCGCACTCCAGATCGGGGATCACGTCGAGCTGGTTCTTTACTGCCTCACGGACATCGCCGGCCAGCGATACCGATACCCCCGCCGGGTCGCCGGGGGCGTCCGGGCGGGTGACTGATGACACGATCGCGTCGGGATCCATCTCTTCCAAGGCGTGGAGGACCTCGTCGACTCGGTCGTTCCGGATGGTCGTGGATACGTAGGTACGGACAGTCATGGTCGTCTCCCTTACCGTAACCGGACTCCTCGGCCCGCCGTCCGCCGTCCTCGCCGGGCGTACGAGTCCACGGGCACCACGGAGCCCATGCCGCCAGCCTCACCCGTCTGGAGCCGGTCCGCATTCGGACTCCTCCACGTGGGCGTCAGATGCTGGTCAAACCGCACTTTCAGGCGGAGCGGAATTCGGAGAGGGAGGGGATCGGTGCAGGTCCGAGCGGCTAGCATCTCGCTCACATCTACGGAGGGGAAGATCGATATGGCCATGGGGCTCGCGGGGCTGCCCGGCAGAGAGTGGATGATCAAGGACGCGAAGGGCCGGAAGTTCAGCTTCGACTCGGCGGAGGAAGCGTTCGAGGAACTGCACGAGTACGGAGAAGGGGCCACCGTGTGGTCGCGTGAGGTGCATCGGGCCCTGTTCGTCACCAAGTCGATCGACGGCTGGAAGCAGGTCCCTGACCCTCGTAGATAGGTGCGGACAAGCGCCACAGTCGAAAGGAAGCCTGAGCCGGACGGGTGCGCGCGTGCCGCAGGAACTGCCGTTTCTTGCCCACGAGGCAGCGGCATCGCCCGTCGTCGAGTTCGCACTCTTCCGGTACGAGATGGGCCCGGCCTTGATCGGATTGGAGACGGATGCGCCGTTGTCATCGTCTCGCGGGGTCAATGACATCGGGCACTCCACCCAGGCGCGGGAGTGACCGTACCGCCCGTGAACCGCTCCGGCGTGGTGGTCGGTGCGGGGGTGCGGGGCAGGCTGAGCACCTGGGACAGGACGGACTCGGGGCGGGGCGGCGAGGGCGCCGGCTGACGCGGCCGTTGCGCTGCCTCCCACGGCGAGGGCGCCGAGTGCGCTGCCGCCGGTGAGGCGCATGAACTGGCGGCGGCCGACGTCGGCGCGTCGTTGAACGTCTCCACCCGCACCTGTTGAGCTCTCAACACCCCAGCCGTACAAGGGAACTGACTAGTTCGCGGCCTTGTGCAGCACCGTTTAAGGGCCGTTCCGTAACTGGCAATGTCCCGTGTCAGTGGGATCCAGTTGATGCCGTCAAGAGCGAGCGAGTGCTGAGGGACGAAACCAGGTCGACGCAGGTCAGTGTGGTACCCGATCATGTGTTCATGCCCCTGAGAGAGACTCTTGCCCGAGCCGATGCAGACCTGGCCGCCGGCCGGGTTCCCGTCGCGCGCCAGCGCCTGCGGGGTCTCATCTCGTCCTTCCCGCACGACCTGGTGCTCCGCCGTCGCCTGGCCGAGGTGTACCGGCTCTACGGCGACGCCGCCGAGGCTGGGCGCTGGATGTACCTCGAAGAGGACCGGAGCGCCAGCGAGACCGCCGCCTTCGAGGCGCGGTACGGGTCTCCCGGGTGGCGGATGAAGGCCCTCGCCTGGCACGGCCCCGAGGTGAAGGCCGCCACCGCCTTCGCACAGGGGCAGCTGGTCGCGGTGCGGACCGCCTGCGCAGAGGAGTTGGGGCACCCCGTCGACTGGGACGACCCCGCCTCCTACCGGGACAACCTGAAAGGGGAGCACGAGGCGCCCTCCGAGCCGTGGACGGTCGGCGGTGTGCTGGCGGGCGTCGGCTGCCTGGTGGCGGCCCTTATGTTCCTCGCGATCTGGGTGAATGGAGTCGTTGCCCTCTTCGGCTGACTCAGGTCACCGGGGCCTGTGAGGAGCCTGTTCAAGGTTCGGTGAGACCGTCCAGAACTGTTGTGAGGGGGACATCCGGTGACGAGTGAAATGACCTCGCGGTGTCTGGTGCGATCACGGCTTCGGAGCCGCCCTGGATGCCCCCGTTCACCGGGCCGAGCCCTCGCCTGTTCGGCAAGCTGGTGACGTATGCGGCGCGAGGATGCGGATGCGGATGCAGATGCGGTCCGCGAGGGCCGGCCGTGGTGTCTCCCGCTGGAGGACCTGGCTCTGTTGGTCACGGAAGCCGGTACTTGATGCTGCCCTGCAGCGGGCCGGAGCATGGGTTCTGCTATCTCACTCTCAGACGGAGCTGCGGGCCTCTTCGTGGTTCGGTTCCGGTATCGGCCCCTGCTTATTTCCGGCGGCAGGCAAGGCAATCAGCAGCACAGCTGCTCCGAGGAGTGCGATGACCGCGATCCAGCCCGCGCCGACGTGCATAGCGTGGATGAACGCATTGTCAGCAGCCTGAGCAAGAGCGGGCCGGTGGATCGCGGTGGCGACGTGGCGGGCCTGTTCGGCGGAAACTCGCGCCTGATCCTGCACCGGACCGGGTGCAGTCTCCAGCGAAGGTTCGATCGCACGTCGGTACGTGATCGACATGATCGTGCCGCCTACTGCGATTCCGATCACGCTGCCGGTTTGTCGCACGGTGTTGGTGACGGCCGATCCTGCACCGGCGTGTTCCAACGGCAGGTTGCTGATCAATGCGGCCGTAACGGGGCCGATCACCATGCCGACCGCGAGACCCTGTATCAACAACAGGATCTCGATCCAGACGAGTGGAGTGTGGAGTCCGAGGAACCCGTACCCGCCGATGGTCAGCGCAGCGACGATCATCGCCGGCACGGCGACAAGGCGTAGCGACAGGCGGCGAACCAGGCGCGGGGCGATGAGCGCCCCCGCGAGCGCGCCGAGTGCGGTCGGGATATTGGCCAAACCCGCCTTCATCGGCGAAAATCCGAGCGCGCCTTGCAGATAGAACGCGTTATAGAAAGTGATGGCGGCCACGGCGAAGAGCAGCAATCCGAGCGCCACATTGCCGCCACCGAATGTGCGTTGCGCGAGCAGTCGCGGATCAAAGCTGGGCACCTTGACACGCAGCTCGACGAGTACGAAAACGGCCAGCAGAACCAGACCGAAAACGATCGGCGCCCACACGTCGGTACGACTCCACACCGCCACCTGCCCTGCCCGGATCAGCCCGTAGGCCATCGCCACGAGCCCACCGATCGAAAGCAACATTCCAGCGGGGTCCAGCGGCCGCGGAGTGGGGCTGCGGAAACTCGGAACCAGTACGGCGAGCCCGGCCAACGCCAATGCCGCGACCGGAACATTGATCAGAAAGACCGAGCCCCACCAGAAATGACTGAGCAAGAACCCCGCCAGCACGGGGCCGGCCGCCATTCCGACACCGGCCGACGTCGAGAAGATACTGATCGCGGCAGCCCGCGCGGGGCCAGTGAAGGTCCACATGAGGATGGCCAAGTTGGCGGGCGTGATCAGCGCGCTGCCCACCCCCATCGCAGCTCGAGCTGCAATCAGCTGGCCCGCATCGCTTGCGTACGCCGCCCACAGCGAGGACCCGGCGAAGATCACCAACCCACTGGAAAACACAGTCCGGTGACCGAACCGATCGCCCAATGCGCCTGCAGTGAACATCAATGTGGCGAAGGCCAGAGTGTACGAACCCGTCGCCCATTGCAGTTGACCGGGATTGGCCCCCAGGCCACGGGCCGGGTCTGCAAGGGTCTCCAGCGTAGTGCTCAGGACGGTATTGTCCAGCCAAATCAACAGCGAACACAACATGAGAACGGCAAGAATCAACTGCTGCCTGAACCTCGGCAACGTTGGAGGCGCGGTCATGGACACCCTCGTAAATCGATCGGCGGGAACCTGAACGACTGGACCATAGGCAAACTCCACGACGCCGTCAAGCTTGGATTCTCTTGTCAATACCGTTGCGGCAGAACGGACTTTATGCCCTCTGTCGAATTTGTGGACAGGGCAATTTTGTGCCCACTGATGGATTTGCGAGTTGAAGGATTTCATGACTTCCGGAGGTTGCGACTGAGCGGATTTCATGCCCTCCGGTGAGCTGTCGCACCGCGTCCTGCGACGCCAGCTCGGTGCCCACGCCGAGTCGATGTCGTCGCCGGTGTCCGCTGCTGCCGGGACGACGCCGACGATCATCTTCCAGGTGCCGTCGGCCGCCCACCTGCGGAGCCATTTGTGGGTCGCCTGGAACGGACCGGGCTCGTCGGGCAGGTTGGCGCCGGCCGGTCTGGCCAGGGCGGGTTGGTGCGGTACTTCGAGGGGATGGCCTCGAGGGTGCGGCGGTGGGCGGCCCACCGTCACCCGCGGATCGGAACGGCGGGCGTCCGAGGCTCGATCCGGTCCCACATCGCAAGTGGTCACTCATCGGACAGACACGCACATCCGGTCAACCGGCCGACCCGCCGGCGAGATACGCGCTATACGTCCTTCTCCTCAGTCGCCTCGTGAAAGGCGACGACTGCCTCACCGTTGGTTCTTGCCCACTCGGTGAGCCTTCGGATGGGCTCCTCCAGAGTGCGTCCGAGCTCGGTCAGGCTGTATTCCACGCGTGGTGGCGCTTCCGCGTACGCGCGCCGCTCGACGAGCCCGTTGTCCTGGAGGCGGCGCAGCGTCTGCGTCAGTACTTTGCGCGAGACGCCTCCGATGAGTTCGACCAACTCGCCGTGCCGCAGGGGGCCGTCACTCAGAGCGAAGAGCGTGACCACGGCCCATTTGCTGGAGATGATCTCAATGGCCATGCGGGCGGGGCAGTCGGCGAGGAACACGGTTCCGGGACGGAGGCTCACAACCCGAAGGGTACCTTTAGGTACCTAACGGCTGCCTAACGTCGAAGGCATGCAGCGCACCACTTCGAAGGGCGCCGAAGTCGAGCTCGGCGTCTTCTCCCTCGCCGACATCGTCCCAGGCGCCACCGGCTCGCAACGAGTCCGCGACATCGTGGACGCAGGCGTCTTCGCCGACCAGGCAGGGCTCGACGTCTTCGGCGTCGGTGAACATCACACCAGCCGGTTCGCGGTCTCCTCGCCGGCAGTCGTCCTCGCAGCCATCGCCGCCAGAACCGCCTCCCTCACTTTGACCAGCGCCGTCTCGGTGCTGAGCGTGCTCGATCCCGTCCGTCTCTACCAGGACTTCGCGCAGCTCGACCTGGTCTCAGGCGGACGTGCCGAGATCACGGCAGGCCGCAGCGCCTACGCCGAGCCGTTTGAGATCTTCGGCGTCGACACGGGGCGCTACGACGAAGTCTTCGCCGAGAAGCTCGATCTGCTGCGCCTGATCGTGACCGAAGGCGACCTCACCTGGACGGGAGGGTCCCGCCCTCCGCTGAAGGGCGCCGCCATCATTCCCCGCCTGGACAGGGTGCTGCCGATACGCCTGGCTGTTGGAGGGGCACCGGACAGCGCCCGGCGTGCCGGCCGCCTGGGGCTGCGCATGACTATGGCGCATCTCGGAGGCAGTCCCGCCCGGGCCCGACCGGCCGTCGATCTGTACTGGCAGGCCGGTGAGATGGCCGGGCACCCACGCGCCACGCTGGGAATCGGTGTGGCGGCCCATCTCTTCGTCGGCGCGACCTCGCAGGGGGCCCGCGAGACCTTCTACCCCTACTACCGCGCCTATTTCGCACAGGGCCGCGGCGTTCACCTCGATCGTCCGACCTTCGAGGCGATGGCCGGTCCCGACGGCGCCCTCTTGGTCGGCAGTGCACAGGAGATCATCGAGAAGCTCATGATCCAGAAGGAACTGTTCGGCGCCAACCGGTTCATCGGACAGGTCGATCTCGGCGGTCTGCCGCGGTCGAGCGTACTGACGTCCATAGAGAAGTTCGCTTCCGACGTCGCACCCACCGTGCGCCGCGAATCCGGCTGAACCATCACCTCAGCCGTCACCGAGCTCGGGGCCTCTCGGCCGCCCCGCACCCGCACGCCCGACCGCACCCGCACGTACGCATGCCCAACCGTGCCCGCATGCAGCGCAAGTTCATCCGCCAGTAGATCCACAGCGATCCACACTCACGCAAGGAACAGCCATGACCGAACCGACCACCTTCGTCCTCGTGCACGGTGCTTGGCACGACGGACGGTCCTGGAACCGCGTCGCACCGCTGCTCACCGCCCAGGGCCATCGCGTCTTCACACCGTCCCTCACCGGCCACGGCGACAAGGCGCATCTGCTCAGCCCCGAGGTCGGCCTTACCACCCACGTCGGCGACATCGTCGGCCTCATCCACGAGCATGACCTGCACGACATCGTCCTCGTGGGACACAGTTACGCGGGCATGGTCATCTCCAGCGTGGCGAACCGGGTTCCCGAGCGCATCTCACGCCTGCTGTACATCGATGCGATGGTGCCGACGCACGGCGAGAACGCCATCGATGTCATGCCGCTCACACAGGTCCTGATCGACGGGGCCGTCGGCCATGACCAGCCCTGGCGGATTCCGCCGCTGCCGCAATTCCCCGCGCCGATGGGTCTTTTCGGAGTCACCGACCCGGACGACATCGCCTGGCTCAAGACCACGCTGGCAGATGAATCGGTCCTCTGTTTCCAGCAGCCGGCCGAGATGGACAACCCTGCCCAGGCGTCCATCCCCCGGGCCCACATTCTCTGCATCGGCAACGAGCCCGAGGGCATCACCCGTCGGCCCATCCCGAAGCTCCAGCCCAGCGGCGAGCCATCCCGCGTCTACACACTGAACACCGGCCACGACGCCATGATCACCAAACCCGCGGAACTCAGCACCCTGCTGCTCCAAAACACCTGACATGCGCAGCGAAGCACGGCCAGGTCAGCGAATGCCCAGCTACTCCACCCCGTCCACCAGCCGAGGTCTCAGCATGTCCATCACCTACGCCATCGTCGCTGCACTCATGTCAGCGGTGCTCCTGGCTTCCGCCGGCGCCAAATTCACCCGGCCGAAGCGGCTTGTCGACCAGATGTCCACCCTCGGCCTGCCCTACGGCGCGCTGCCGTTCTGGGCGTCGCCCAGACGTGGACAACCCCACGCCAGCCGTCGACTGACCGTCACCGAGCAGCGCGACACCGTCGAAGGCTGCCTCACCAAGTCAAAGCACGCGCAGGAGGGGCCGCCCGGCGCGGTCTGCGGTGCGGGACGATGAGGCCGGTGCCAGATAGGCGCCGTCGGCGATCACCGTCGTACCCGCAGCCTTCGCGGGCGGATCGGACTCGCGCCACACATGGGCGTCAGCCTTGTTACCCGGCGCCGGCCGGGCTGATGCGACCACCCCGCGCACAACACACCACCCCACCACGTGCGTTGCGCGGTGGTTTGTCAGGCCGGGGTGTCGGTGTCCTGCGTGGAGGCCGCGAACGCTTCGGGGCCCTGCTGCGCCGCCGCCGGGTCCATCCACATGACCTGCCAGCCGTGGCCGTCGAGGTCGAAGAAGCTGCGTGAGTACATGAAGCCGTAGTCCTCGGCGTCATCTGCCTTGGAGCCTCCCGCTGCGAGCGCAGCAGCGCTGACCGCGTCGACCT
This sequence comes from Streptomyces sp. NPDC102259, assembly GCF_044766465.1. Lineage (NCBI taxonomy): Bacteria > Bacillati > Actinomycetota > Actinomycetes > Kitasatosporales > Streptomycetaceae > Streptomyces > Streptomyces sp. NPDC102259. The sequence continues at coordinate 184,900 of NZ_JBIWMA010000015.1, forward strand.
CGTCGCGGGATGACACGCTGAAGCAGTACAGCGCCAGCGTGTGCGTGGTGGGATCGGCCATCGGCAGTTTCGCGAACTGCGCGAACTTCTCGCGGCTGAGCAGCATGACGAAGGCGTGCTCGCCGACCAGCATGCAGGCGGCGGTCTCGTCGCTGAACTTCGGGTTGAAACTGAACCCGAGATCAGCGAAGAACGCCTTGCTGCGTTCGACGTCCGCTACGGGCATGTTCACGAACAGCATGCGGCCGGGGTGTGCGGGAGTGGTCATGGTGGGTCTCCAGTCCGTGTCTCGATGTCGTACGTCCTGGTAGACCGGCCCGATCGGCGGAACGCATCGGTGGATTTTCATTGACTAGCCGAACAACAGACGCCTTTGCTCGGACACCACCTTCGCCATCGCGTCGAGGGCATGAGGCAGGGCATGTGCGACATCGCGACATCTTGTGGCTGTCGGCCCGGGCAGACTCGTAGGTGGCTGAGACCTTCCGGTAAGCAGTGCGGTACAGGCGTCGGGCAGATCGCCGAGCTCCGGGGACATGCCGACGATGGGGGAGAACGTACGGTCGGGAAGGGCCGAAGCGCGGTGTCCCACCAGGGGCAGGCGCCGTTCGTGTGTCGGTGGCTCAGGTCAGGGGGAGCTGCATGATCGTCAGGTCGAGCCATCGGCCGAACTTCGTGCCGACCTCCGGCACGGTGCCTGCGTGGCGGAACCCGTAGCGTTCGTGCAGCCGGATCGACGAGGCGTTCTCCGCCTCGATACCGGCGATGACGACGTGGTGGCCGGCATCACGCGCCGCGGTGATGAGCGCGGCGAGCAGTGCGGAGCCGACGCCGAGCCCGTGCCGGCCTTCGCGGACGTAGACCGAGTCCTCCACCGTGTGGCGAAATCCGTCCAGTTGCCGCCACGGGCCGTAGACCGCGAAACCGGCGACCTCGCCGCCGACCTCGGCCACGAACGCCGAGCCGCGTTCCAGATGGGCGGCCAGCCAGGCCGTCCCTTCGGCGGGGGACTGCGGGGTCTGCGTCCACAGAGCCGTCGAGTGCTCGATCACGTGGTTGCGGATCGCGCGGATGGCCTCGGCGTCGCCGTGGTGTGCGGGACGGACTGTCACAGCAGCCCGGCTCGTCTCGTATATTGGATTCATGTCCAACATAGTAGATCCCTTGGTGGGGCAGATCGCAGCCCGTGTCCGCACCGAACGGGAACGTCGGCGGTGGACCCTGGCCCAGCTCGCGGATGCCTCCGGTGTCTCTCAGGCCATGATCAGCCGGATCGAGCGCGGTGAGAGCAGCCCGACCGCCGTCGTCCTCGGCAAGCTGTCGGCCGCCTTCCAGCTCAGCGTCGCCTCTCTGTTCGCCCTCGCCGAGGGAGCGCAGGACGCCCCGGACGCAATCGCCGCAGTGCACCGCCGGGACGACACGGCCGAGTGGCGTGATCCCGCCACCGGCTACCAGCGCCGCCAGATCACCGGCCCGCACTTCCCCGCGGAGATCGCCGAGATCTGCCTGCCGGCCGGCGCCCGGGTGCCGTATCCGGCCGCCGCGTTTGCCTTCGTACGCCAGGTCGTCTGGGTTCTCGACGGCCATCTGACCTTCCACGACGGCGACACCGTCCACGGACTCGACGCGGGTGACACCATCGAACTCGGCGAGCCCACCGAGCGCGTCTTCGCCAACACCACGGACACCGCCTGCCGCTACGCCGTCATCCTCACCCGCGCGACGCAGCCGTGACCCGCCCCCGTCCCCGAGGCGGCACGCTTCTCCTCGCCGCCATATCGGGAACGGCGATCGCGAACAACTACGCCATCCAGCCCGCGCTCACCACGGTCGCCGCGGACCTGGACGTCCCCCTGTCCGCGATCGGCCTCGTCCCCACCGCCGCGCTCGTCGGCTGCATGACCGGCTTCGCCCTCCTGCTTCCCCTCACCGACCACCTGGCCCCGCATCGCCTGGTCACCGCGCAGCTCACCGCCCTGGCCGCCGCTCTCGCCCTCGCCGCAGCCGCACCCGGCGCGGTCCTGCTCCTGGCCGCCTACCTGCTCATCGGCGCTGCCGCCAGCGTCGCGGCACAGGCCGGCAACATCGCGGGCCGCCACGCCCCGCCCGGCCGCCGCGGAACGGACGTCGCCACGGTGGCCGCCGGCATGTCGGCCGGCATCCTTCTCAGCCGCCTGGTGGGAGGGACGCTCACCGAGATCCTCGGGTGGCAGCGGATGCTCCTCGTCTTCGCAGCCGTCGCCCTGCTCGGTTCGATCACCGCCCACCTGCTCCTGCCCCGGCAACGGCCCCGCTCCGAGCACAGCTACCGCTCCACTCTCGCTTCACTGCCCCCGCTCCTGCACCGCCACCCGCAACTGCGTCTGGCCGTGGCCACCGGCGGCCTGTGGTACTTCGCCTTCAACCTCGTCTGGGTCGCCCTGACCCTCGCTCTGGCCCAGCCGCCCTACTCCCTGGGGCCGACTGCCATCGGCCTGTACAGCCTGGCCGGCCTCCTCGGCTTCGCCGCACTCCCTCTCACCGGACGCCTCACCGACCGATACACCCCCCGAACCGTGATCTCCGTCGCCATGGTGACCGCCGCCGCCGGAACGACCCTGCTGGCCACCGGCCTAAGCACCCCGCCGACCACAGCACTCGGGCTCGCCCTCTTCGACGCGGGCTGCTTCGCCGCTCAGGCCGCCAACCAGAGCCGCATCATCGCCCTCGACCCCCAACGCTCCGGCAGCCTCAGCAGCGTCTATCTCGTGCTGTACTTCACCGTCGGCGCCATCGGCACCGCCCTCGCCGCGCCTCTGCTCGACACCCTCGGCTGGCAGGGCACCGCCCTCACCGCCTTCGCCGCGCTACTCCTCGCTGCCGCCCTCGGACTCGCCGGCCCCCGCGGACCCGCCACGATCCGCCTCCGGGCCATGCCGCCGACTGGCGTTCGGGAGCCTCTCCGCGAGCCCACGGCCAGGGGGGCGGACGGCGACGCGTTGATCGAAAAGCTGCGGGCCCGCTGGACCGCTGTTTCCCCCATCGCGCCAGCCGCGGTCGACGAGGCAGAGCGCAGGATCGGGAGACCGTCACCGCCGACCTAGAGGTCGACCTAGAGGTCGGCCGACTCGGCGCCGGGGCGGGTCAGAGGCCGCCGGTGTTGAGCAGTCGGTTGGGGGTGTCGGTGCGGACGCCGCGCACGACACCAGGGGTGGCCGTGTGGTCGAGCCAGACGTGGACCTCCTTGGCCGTGGCGCGGGGGTGTGCCGACAGGTAGAGCGCGATCACGCCAGTCGCATGCGGCGCGGCCCAGGATGTGGCGCCGACGTCCTCCGTGACCGTACCGCCGCCGGCGAGGGCGGCTGTCACCTTCTGGCCGGGGGCGTACAGGTCCACGCATCGTCCGTACCCCGAGCCGTAGGAGCCGCCGTCGCTCCACACGCGGTCGTTCGAGGTGGAGGCCGCCACGACGATCGTGCCGGGGACGCCGGCGGGGGAGTGCTTGCAGGCGTCGTCATGAAAATTGCCTGCCGACACCACCGTCGGGATCCCCGCGTCGATCATCTTCTTCACGGCGGACTCCAGGGCCGAGGACCGGTGGTCGAGGTTGAGTGACATATTCACCACCGCGGGCTTCTGCGCGTGCGCGGTGACCCACTTGACCGAGTTCACCAAGGCCGCCTCGGCAGCCGCTGAGGAACCGCCGCCCCCGCTCTCGCACAGGATGCCCTGGACCCGTACGAGCTCCGCCTTGGGCGCCACGCCATACTTCGCCCCGCCGATGATGCCCGCGACGAATGTGCCGTGGCCGGTTCCCTCCTCGCTGAAGCAGTCACCGGAGTCCTTCGGGCCGACGAAATCGGCGCCGAGCTGGGCGCGTCCGCCGAACTCCTTGTGAGCGATGTCCATCCCGGTGTCGATCACATAGACGTGAACACCCTTGCCCGCGGCGGTGGTGGTGAACTTCCCGTTCAGGGGCCGCGACCGCTGGTCCAGGATGTCTAGGTTCCACGGCACGTGCCGGGTGACGGGCGCCGCCGCGGCCTGCGTGGCCGCGGACAACCCCTCCACGGCGCCGGGAGATGTCGTCGCCGAGCCGGACGACACCCCGTTCTCGGCCGGCACCCCGTTCTCGGCCGGCGCTTCGTTCCCGGACGGCGCCCCGGACTCCCGGTCCCCGTGCGCGGAGCGCGTCCCGCCACTCTGCCCTGCCGCAGCGCCTGCTTCCCCGCCGCAGGCCGAGGCCCCCAGCACCGTCACCATGGCCACCACCATGAGGCCGGCCTTCGTCACGTTCCGAGTCACAACGTCCCCCCCACATCCCGCTTTCGCACACAGTCAGCGCACAAGACGACCATGGCGGGCGGGCGGTTCCGGCGGGGTGTGCGGGGGATCGGTTCACGACCTCGACACCATCGGCCCTGGGTCCACGGCGCGCCCTTCCAGCCCCTCCCGGTGCGGCAGGGGACGGCCGCGCCAGACCTCGTCAAGTTCGCGCACCGCACATCGGATGGGGGGTGCCCAGCCCGCGTCGGCCGCGCTGAACGGATGAGCCGAGGCCGCCCGGACGAGCTCTTTGACACCAGCCCTGACTCGTCGTGCTCGCGCCGGGCCCGGCGCCGTCGACGGACCGCTCGCTCACCCGCGGTGCGGCAGCCACCTCGTTCTGCTGCCCGCCCCGAAGGGCCCCCGGGTCTGCGGTGATGCCGTCCCAGTCCCAGGGGCCCTTCGGGGGAGCGGGCCGCGTCAGCCGTCGGACTCCGGTGACGGGAGGTAGGCGCCCGGAACGTCGTCCGGCGCGTAGATCTTGCTGTCGCCGGGGTACGGCTTGATCCAGTTGTGGGTCTCGTACCACGTGAGCCGGTTCATCTGGACGGGGTTCGCGTAGTCGGGCACGGCATGGGGGCCGGTCAGCCGCTGGTGCGACTCCCAGGTCTTCCACTGCGCCGCGACCTTCTGCCGGTCCGCCGGCACCTTCGCCGTCCTCGGCGCGGGCGCCGCATCGGGGTTCTGCGGCGCCGGGATGTCCGCGCCGCACGAGGGCTGGGTGCTGAGGCCGTCGGTCAGGGAGGTGCGGTTGGCCACCGCCTTGAACGGCGTGTTGTCGGCCTTCGGGGTGAAGGCGCCGAACATCGGGGTGGCGGCGCTGTCCTTCTGGTTCATCGGGTGGATCCCGAGGATCTGCTCGATGGTACGGATCATCGTGATCTGCGAGTAGTAGTGGTTGTCGACGGTGCCGTGCTGGGCGTAGGGGCTGATGACCTGGACCGGTGCACGGTGGCCGTCGACGTGGTCGAGGCCGGCCTGCGAGTCGTCCTCGACGACGAAGATCGCCGAGTCCTTCCAGTACTTGCTGTGCGAGATCTCGTCCACCATCTTGCCGACCGCGAGGTCGTTGTCCGCGACCTCGGCGGCAGGGCTCGCCGGACCACCGGTGTGGTCGTTGGAGAACCAGAACATGTTCAGGTTCGCCGGACCGTTCTTCTCGAAGTCCTGCTGCCAGACCTGGTACTTGTAGATGTCCGGGACGCTCAGGTCGAACAGCGGGAAGCCGGGCACCGACACCTTGTTGAGCGACGGAATCGCCGAGCCCGTCCGGATGGGGTAGGCGGTCTGCTGCCCGGTCGCGGCCATGTTCTTGGCGTCGCAGTACAGGTTCTGCCACGTGGCGCCGGACGGCTTGCTCTCCAGTGACTGGAACTCGCCGTAGTCCCTGACGGACTTCCCGGCCGCCTGCGCGCCCGTCCAGATGAAGCCGGACTTCTGGTGGCCGAGCACGTCGTCCTCGGTGTCGTAACTGCGCGTGTACTCACCGGCGGAGGACTCGGTGTACTCCGGGTTGTCGGACTGCATCAGCCAGTTGTGGCCCTCGGCGGAGTTGGTGCCGATGTCGTAGAAGTTGTCGTACAGCCCGAACTGCTGAGCCAGCGCGTGCTGGTTCGGCGTCACGTTCTCACCGAACTGTGTCAGCGACGAGTCGCCGTTGCCCTGCGGCATGTCGCCGAAGACCTGGTCGTAGGTGCGGTTCTCCTTGACGAGCAGGAAGACGTGCTTGATCGTCGAGGGGTCGCCGAGCCGCGCCGGGACCGGCACCGGCTTGGTGTGGCTCGTGGTCTTGGCCGTCGTGACCGAGCCGGGCGTCCAGCCGTTCTGCTTGAAGACCTTGGCCGTCTGGGCCCTGATCACGCTGTCGTCCGGCAGCGTGAACTGCGTCAGACTCGACGTCGTGTCGTGGGTGCCGTGGCCCGCGCTGTCGGGACGGCGGGCGTCGATACCACGGGTGTGGGAGACGACCACCTTGTTGCCGACGGTGGCGATCTCCGCGGGGAAGTAGTCCGTCGGGAGCAGGCCGACGTAACTGGCGGGATCCTGGGCGGACTTGTAGCGGTAGACGGCGACCGCGTCGGCGCGGCCGAGCGTCACCAGCAGATGACCGTCGGCTGTCAGCGTCACCGCGTCGGGCTCGTAGCCGACCTTCGCCTCGGGCCACGGCTGGGTGGCGATGGTCTGTACGACCTTGTCCTTGCGGGAATCGATGACCGACACGCTGTTGTCGGCGGTGTTGGTGACGAACACCGCGCCCTTCTTGGCGTACACCGCGGTCGGGTGCAGACCGACGCCGATGCTTCCGACGGCGGCGGACGGGCTTGCCAGATCGATGACGCTGACCGTGCCGGTGGTGGTGGCGCCGGTTTTCGGGTTCGCCGGCACCTGAGTGCCGTAGGAGTTGATCGTGGAGTCGCCGGACCTGGCCGGACGGCCACCCTCGTTGCTGACGTAGAGCTTGCTCCCGACCATGGCGATGCCACGGGGGGCGTTGCCCACGGGCCAGCTCTGCTTGACGGTTCCGGTCGCCACGTCGATGGCGGCCACCCGGTTCTGGCCGTTGACCGCTGAGTACACGGTGGAGCCGTCGGCCGAGAACACCGCCGCGCCCACCAGTGCGTGCCGGGCGCCGTCGGCCGGTATGGAGACGGCCGTCGGGCTGGAGAGGGTGCCGTCGGCGTTCACGGTGAACTTGGTGTAGCCGTCGCTCTGGCCGAGCCACAGCTGCTTGCCGTCGGGCGAGTACGTCGGGCCCTCCTGGCCGACCGCGCCACTGCTGATCTTCAGATCGTCCGCCGAGGAGGTGCCGACGCGCTGCTTCACCTGTCCGGTCTCGAGGTCCATGATCACCAGCGACGCGTCGCCGTCGGTGATCGAGGCCGCGAGATGGGCGCCGTCCGGGCTGACCGAGGACGACATGATCTTGCCGTCGTCGATGACGGTGCGACTGCCGTACGGGGCGATGTGCTGGTCGGCGGAGACGACCTGGCCGTCGGCGGTGACCTGGCCGACCTGCTGGGTGCCGAACTGATGCGTCTGGGCGACGGCGGTGCCCGTGACGGCGAGGGCGACGGCGGTGCTCGCCGCCAGCAGCAAGGTCCGGCGGCCGACGCGTCTGCCGAAAAGGGTGAACTCGTCCTTCTCGTTGATCCGACGCTGCCGTGTTACCTGCATGGAGCTATCCCTTCGGGGGAGGGGTGGTGATCAGTTCGACGTTGCCGTCGAACTGCCAGAGCGGGTTCGGTGCGTCGCCGATCGGGGTCCGCACCAGGAAGTAGCCGTTCACTTCCTTCGGTCCGTCGCCGTCGGCGACGTATCGCCCGTCGGCGGCGACGTCGAGCTGGTAGATGGCCGACCCGGTGACGGTGGCGCCGGGCAGGTGCCAGGAGACGACGCAGCGCCAGTCGTTGCCCGGCCCCTCGGCGGCGATCTGGCCGGCGCCCTTGTCGCACGCCGCCGAGGCCTTCAACTGCGCCTCGGTGACGGCGGGGCGGCCCAACTGCTCCGTCTGTAGGCGGTAGAGGTGGGCGAAGGACGTGGCGACCGACCGCTGCACCTTTTCCTGCTGGATTCCGGAACCCACGGACGGGGTCGCCACGGCGATGACCGTGACCGTGAGGGCGACCAGTGCGGTCAGCGGAAGGAGCGCGGTGGTGAGGGCGCGGCGCCCGGAGCCGTCGTAGCTCAGGTCGGTGAAGTCCCGCCGCAGGAAGAGCCGATAGGCCAGCGCGGTCGCGAGCACGGCCCACACCAGGCTGACAACGATGCCGATGAGGAGCGGGCCGAGCTGCGCAGGGCTGGTGAACAGGCCGTTCCAGGCGAGGAAGGCGTAACCGGGCAGGGCGAGGCGTACCGAGACGGGAAGCGGCAGCATCTGGGCGAGCTGCATCGCAGGCGCGACGAGCGCGGGCAGGAGCAGTCCCATCGGGGACCGTCCGAACGCGACCGACCCCAGCAGTCCGATTCCCGCGAGGGCCAGGGTCGGAGCGAGCACACAGGCCCAGGCGAGGAAGACCTTCCCGGCGGCGTCCGACGGCGCCAGCAGATGACCGTCGAGGCCGACCAGCGGCTGGTCGCCGACGGCCAGGACCCCGCCGACCGTGCTCGAACCGGCCAGCCCGGCCACCAGCAGCAGGATGACGGTCAGACTGGCCAGTGACTTCGCCACGAAGATCCGTCGAGGCGAGCGGACCGCCACGAGCAGATGGCGCCAGGTACCGAGCCGGTCCTCGGAGGCGAACACGTCGCCGGCGACCACCGAAGTCAGCAGCGGGAGCGCCCAGGTGCCCGCGAAACCGAGCGTCACCAGCGGTCCGGCCCACCCCGTGGCGTGCATCCAGCGGCCGAAGAGGGTGTCGGTGGGGAGTGTGCTCTGTTGGCTCACCGCCGCGACGAAGAGCGCCGGCGCGACCCAACAGGCGAGGACCAGAAAGCGGATCCGCCATTGCGACACCAGCTTGACCAACTCGAAGCGGTAGCCGCGCGACACCGAGACGCGGCCGACGACGGAAGTACGGTCCTCGACCGTGGTCGCGGTCATCTGCCGGCCTCCTGCTGGTGCTGGTGCTGGTGCTGGTCGGTGAGGGCGAGGAAGGCGGCTTCGAGCGGCGACACCACGGGGGAGAGTTCGCGCACCGCGATGCCCGCGCGGACGAGCCCCGCCACCAGGTCGTCGAGGGCGGGCACCAGTGCACGCACGACGAGCGCCTGGGCGCCCTTCCGTGCCCCGGTGTCGCCGACGACGGCGATCCCGGCCGTCCCGACAGCCAGCGCCCGGGCGGCTTGAGGGTCGGAGGTGACCAACCGGTAGTCGAGTGCACGGTTGTCGGCGGCCAGTTTGTCCAACGGGCCGCAGAACACGGTCCGTCCGGTGGCGAGGATGGTGACCTCGGAGCACAGTGCCTCGAGGTCGTCCATGCGATGGCTCGAGAGCACGACGGCGGTGCCGTCCGCGGCGAGGCGGTCGAGGACACCGTGCACGTGCCTCTTGCCGGCCGGGTCGAGGCCGTTGGCGGGTTCGTCGAGCACCAGTAGCCGGGGCTTGGTGAGCAGGGCGGCGGCCAGCCCGAGCCGCTGGCGCATGCCGAGCGAGAATCCGCGGGTCCGCTCGTCGGCGACCTCGGTGAGCCCGACCTCGTGGAGGACGTCGTCGATGCCCGCTGTCCGCGCGTCGCTGCCGCGAAGCGCGGCCAACGCGGCCAGGTTCTGCCTGGCGGTGAGCGAGGGGTAGAGTCCGGGCCCGTCCACGAAGCCTGCGACACCGTCAGGAGCGGCGAGCGCCCGCCCGACCGGCGTACCCAGGATCTCGAGGCGGCCGCTGTCGGCGACCGCCAGGCCCAGCAGGAGGCCGAGCAGAGTCGTCTTGCCGGCGCCGTTCGGTCCCACCAAACCGTGGATCTGCCCCTGCGTCACATCCAGATCGATGCCGTCCAGGGCGACGACGTCGTCGAAGCACTTGGTGATCCCGCGAGCCCGGACGGCGAGGAGTGTGTCCATGAGTCCCTTCTTCCGCAACGGTGAAGGAACTTAGGGGTGGCATACGACGCAGGCGGGGACAGCGGGTTGAACGTGCCTGGAACGGATCGTCAAGGCATCGGCAAGTCCGTCTGTACGAGGCAAACCCGGCTTCGAGCCGGATTTGCCTCTGTGACATCGCGAACCCTCATTTCCGAGCAGGTGCACCGACCGCCCTCGTGGCGATCGCGTCGCGGCCGACCGGCTGCGACGCGATCAAGGACTGCTCTGATGACCCGGGCACGGAACCCGGTGCGGTGTCAGCGGCTGAACACGAGTTCGGCCTGGTCGCGCTTGGTGGTGTGCAGGTGCAGGTTGTGCCGGCCGCGCCGACGGGCCGGGTGAGGCGCTCAGTTGCGGTAGGCGGCGATCGCGGTCTGGAGGAACGAGCGGATCAACGGATTGCTGTCGCCCTCGTTCCATGCCACCACCACCCGGCTCGGCGGCATGTCGATCAGCGGTACCACGGCGAGCCCCTCTCCCGGCTCGTGGTCCAGGAGAGTCATGCCGACCGTGCCGTTCCAGAGCACGGCCTGCCGACATTCCTGGACGGCACGCACCACCGGACCCTCGCGGGGCTCCCCGCCGTTCCAGTACGACTGCCAGAGGGGGTCGGCGCCCTCCGGGAAGAGGAACCAGCGGCGGTCCGCCAGGTCGGCCGGCTTCAGGCTGCCGCGCCGGGCCAGCGGGTCGTCGGCGCGCAGCAGCGCGCCCACCGGGTCGGCACGCAGCTCGTGCACGGTCAGGCCGGTCTCGTCGAACGGCCCGCGGGTCAGGGCGACGTCGACCAGTCCGGCGTGCAGCCCGCAGGTGGGATCGGTCAGGTCGGTCTCGCGGACGCGGACCTCAACACGCGGGTGCCGTCGGTGGTAGGCGCGGGCCAGCCGGGTCGCGCCCGGGTCGGTGCTGTCACCCAGGAGGCCGACGGTGATGGTTGCGGCGCCGGCCGCCGCGGCCACGCGTGCGCGTACCCGGTCGGCCTGGTCGAGCAGGGAGCGCGCCTCGTCGAGCAGCACCGCCCCCACCGGAGTGAGGCTGACGCCGGAGGAGGACCGGTCGAACAGCGCGGCGCCGACCTCGGACTCCAGCTGCTTGATCGCCCGGCTCAACGGGGGCTGACTCATGTGCAGTCGGGCGGCGGCCCGGCCGAAGTGGAGCTCCTCGGCGACCGCCACGAAATAGCGCAGTGTGCGTAGCTCCATGCTGCGACGATACCCGCACGGTATCGAGGTCACAGAATGGGTCTTGGACAGTCGCGGCGCCCCGGCCGTGAAATCGACACATGACCGACGAGACGATGAGCCGCTACGCCACTGAGCCCGCCACCGACTTCGCCTGACGGCGGGGAGGGCAACGCTGTCTGACTGCCCGCACCGGCTCCGTGACGGCCGGGGACCTCGTGCTCCTACCGGCCGAAATTGCATGGGCACGACGACGTACGTGCCTGTGCCCTTATTGGTGCTCCCGGTGACGAGGGGCACTTGCATCCGACCCATGGAAGGGAATCGTGAACGTCGCTTATTGGATCGTTGCCGGTCCGCTCGCTCTGTTCTACCTCTACGGGGGCGGGGTGAAAATGGTCCGGAGCCGTGAGCAGCTCCAACCGATGATGGCCTGGGTGGACAGCACGCCGATGCCGGTCGTCAGGGCCATCGGGCTGATCGAAGTGCTCGGCGCGATCGGGCTGATCCTCCCGCCACTGACCGGGATCGCGCCCTGGTCGGCCCTGGCCGCGGCCATCGGGTTCGTGATCCTTCAGATCGGAGCGACCAGGGTTCACCTGAGCCGCGGAGACCGACAGATCGCCCTCAACCTCACGCTCCTTCTCACGGCGGCCGTAACCGCCTGGCTGGCGACGACATGGACGTGACCTCAGGCGGGACCAGCGACTCGTGAGGTCGTACGACGATCACGAGGCGACGCTCTTGAGGCGGCGCCAACGATCGGACCGCGGGCCAACGAGGGTAGGACGTCGGAGAGTTCGGGTCGTCGTTCCCCTCACACGGCGAGCCGCTTCGAGCCCGGACACGCCTGCTCTACGTATGCCGCTCGGATCCAGGAAACGCGAGAAGGGCCCGGCTGACGCCGGGTGGGCAGAGGGCCGTACCCGACCGTCGGTCACGGACGGCCGGGTACGGGTGATCTCACAGGTGGTCGCGAGCCGGTCCGCGACACGCTCCGACGCGATCCGCGAAAGGCTGCGGGGTCACCTTCGTGTCATCCGACGGCGCGTCATCGCCACGGCGAAGCTGAGCGCCCCGGCGGTGGCGACGACACCGGCCGCGAGCATCACGTAGTTGCCCGCGCCGGCACCCCAGATGATGGCGGTCACTCCGAAGACCGCCGCCACGATGATGAAGATCTTCAACGTCGTCTCAGGCTTCGCCGGCATGGATGCCTCCTCGTCAGGACCTGTCAGGTCGTGGCCTCCGGGCGGGTACCGAAGAAGTGCCCGCCCGGAGGGATGATTGCTGTTTGTCAGTGTTCAGCGCTTCATCCGTAACTCAGGATGTCCGCGTTCATCTCTGCCGCCGCTACACCGACGGCGCAGGAAGTGATGACCGACCCGACGGTTCCCGCCGGCCCGAAGAACACGGTCGCGGCCTGGGTGATGCCGGTTTCGGACGCCGCACCCACCCCGGCAAGGCAACCGGCCGCATCCCCGACGATGCGACTGCCGACGTCGATGACGTCCGAGAAACTGAACAGTCCCTCCGGGTCGATGCGGTTGACGGGGTCGCCCTCGGCGTAGAGGTAAGGGTTCTTCTCCCGGCCGGAGGGGTCGGGCTGGGTGAAGCGGCCGATGTTGGCGTCGTAGTAGCGGGCCTGAAGGTGGTAGAGGCCCGTGGGGTCCTGGTAGTTGCCGGCGAAACGGTAGGGCTGGGCGACCGGTTCGGAGGACTGGGCCAGGATGCGTACGCCGCGGGGGCTGTAGGTGTAGGTGTCGACCTTGTTGCCGTCCTCGTCCGCGAGGCCGACCACGGAACCGATGGCGTCGGTGAGGTAGTAGTAGGTCTTGCCCCCGGTCGTCATGGAGTTCAACGTGCCCCCGGGCTCGCGGTTGAAGCCCATGTCCACGCCGGCTGTCGATTTGGCGGCCAGCCCCAGAGGGCCGTTGTGGAAGTACGTGTCGCCCAGATTGACGCGCTCGCTCTGGTCGGTGGAGCCGTACTGGCTGGCGTAGGTCTTGCTGTTGACCGTGATCGATGTCATCTGCGAGTGGTCGGACCAGGTCTCGCCGGTGCGGACGTAGTCGTCGGTGGAGGCTGCGGCGGTCTCGTTTCCGATCTTGTCGTAGGACCAGGTGCCCGTGGTGCTGGACTTGCTCGTCAGCTGCTGGGCGTCGTTGTAGGTGTAGGTGGTGCCGCGCGGGCAGCCCTCGTCGGTGCCCTGGGAGGTGAGGTTGCCGGCCAGGTCGTAGCAGTACTGCCAGGAGTCGGTGACCGTGCCGGACTTCTCCTCCTTGGCGTAGGAGAAGCGGCCCGCTCCGTCATAGCTGTACGTGCGCTTCAGCGCGGTCACGTTGTCCGTCGAGGTGCGGATCTTGCTGCCGTCGGTGCCGCTGTTCGTGCCGTAACCGTAGGTGTAGGCGAGGTCGACCAGGGTGCCCTGGTCGGAGGTCACCTTGATGGTCTGCGGGCGGCTGGACTTGTCCACGCCGACCGTCTGGACCGTGCCGCCGGGGTAGGTGGTCGTCTTGCGGACGTCGTTGTTGTCGTAGGTGTACGTCGTCACCCGGCCCTGGGGATCCTTGAGCTCCTTGAGCTTGTTGACCTCGTTCCAGGTGTAGTCGACCGTGCCGGCCGGGTCCTGGTAGTAGTCCACGTTGCCCGCCGCGGTGTAGGCGAGCAGGGTCTGGGAGCCGTCCTGGAGGTGGCGGACCGTCTCACGCTGGAGCGGGTCGAAGTCGTACGTGATCGTGCCGGTGCCGTCCGAGCGCTGCCTGAGGTTGCCGTCACCGTCGTAGAAGTACTCGACCTTGGCCGCGTTCGGCGCGGTGACGGTGCGGATCCGGTCGAGGTTGTCGTAGGTGTAGGTGACCGTGACACCGCGGGCGTCGGTGACGGTCGCGGTGCGGCCCAGCGCGTCGTAGGTGTAGGTCGTCCTGCCCAGTGGCGCGGGCGCCTGGGCCCACTCCAGGTTGCCCTTGGAGTCGTAGTGGAAGTCGGTCTCCACCGTCTTGGCGGAGGTCATTTTGGTCTTCTGCGCACAGCGCTGGCCCTCGAAGCCGCCGCAGGTGACCGTGGCGGGGTTGTAGTCGTAGGAGACGCTGCCGCCGCCGGTTCCGGTCTGGGCCACCGACTTGGTGTTGCCGGCCGTGTCGTAGGTGAAGGCGGTCTTCTCGCCGTCGGGGTTGGTGGAGTCCTTGGGCACGTCCCCGCCGGCGATGGTCTGCCAGCTGTTGGCGGTCTTTCCGCCCGTCGGCGCGACGGCGGTCTCCAGATTGTTGCGGGAGTTGAAGCCGTAGTCCGTGACGTTGCCCGGGGTGGTGCCCGAGCCCATGGCGTCGGTGGCGGTGTCGATGTTGTGGTTGGTGTCGAACTTCGTGGAGCGCTTGTGCTGAAGCGCGTCCAGCACCTCGGTGACCTGTCCGTCGCCGTCATGGGTGTACTTGGTGGCGTGCAGCTCCGGGTCGGTGGCGGTGGTGATGCCCGCCGCCGTCGGCGAGGTGACGCTGTAGGCGTAGGTCCACGTGGGGCCGGTGTGGCCGTCGCTGTTGAAGCCCGTGCCGCGCAGCATGGAGGTGACGCGGTTGGCGTCGTCATAAGTGAAGACCGTGACCCGGCCCTCGGCGGTGCTGATCTTGTCTACGCGGCCCGAGGTGTCGTAGCGGAAGGTGATCGTCTTGCCCTCGGTGTCCGTGGTGGTGGCCAGGTTGCCCGCACCGTCGAGGTTGAACACCGCGGTGCGGCCGGTGTTGTCCTTGGCCTGCCACTGGGATGCGTCCGTCTTGAGCAGGTCGACCCAGCGGCCCGAGCGGGTCTCGGTCAGCTTGAAGCCCTTGTGCTCGCCGCTTTCGTCGTGCTGGGTGACGGTGATCGTGCCCTTGTTGCGGTCGGTGACCTTCGTCAGCGTGCCGTTGGTGTCGTAGGTCTCCGTCCCGCCCGACTTCCACTTCGTCAGCGTGTACGTGCCGTCGGCGTTCTTCTTCAGGTCTTCGGAATAGCCCTTAGGGGTGGTGAAAGAGCCGTCGCTGTTCTTGGTGAAGCGGACGGTGGCGCCGGAGGCGTCGTAGAAGACCGTCTCGGTGGACGAGATCGACAGGTAGCGCTCGTACTGCTGCCACCAGCGCTGCGAGATCTTGCCCCACGGCGCGTCCAACGAGTTGTAGGTCCGCGCCAGCGTCAGGCGCTGTCCTACCCCCGCGATGTCGAAGTCCGTCGCCGTCAGCATCAGGTTGCCGGTCGAGTAATCGATCTTCGCCGTCAGCGCGTCCGTGATGGCGAAGCTCGTGTAGCGGTGCCAGGGCACGTTCCCCTGCCCCTCGGGAATGATGTTGAGCACCGAGGCGGCTTCCGTGGCGCTGGACGACTTGGCCTTGTTCGCCGGTGCACCGTCGGCGTGCGCGCGCTGCTCCTTCGCCCAGGGCAGCAGCACATCGTCCGTCGGGTTCTTCGCGGCCTGCGAGGCCACAGGCTTGTTCGGGCCGGCCTTCACCGCCGGCATGGCGAAGTCGGGACTGTCCGAACCCCACACCGAGGCAGGCCTGGTGTCGTCGGCGGCCGCGTCGGCGGCCGGCAGCGCCGACAGGGCCAGCGCCGCCGAGGCCACCATCGCCGAGGCGGCGAGAGCGGCTGATTTTCTACGGGCACACCGAAACGGCATGCCGAAGGCACGCTTGTGCATGACTTCCCCCCATTGGAAAGGCAACCCCAGCGACCCCAGTGGTCACCAGGCGCCCACAAAGTGCCACAGGAATCGCACAAAAATCCGTGCGGTTCCCCCTGACTTCCGCACCATGCGGGCAGGAATCAGCCCCTCCCCTTCGGGTTCGTGAAAGGTACAGAAGATTGCATAGGCCACCCGTTGCGGAAGGCTGGACAGCAGGAACACACATCGCGCAGACCGAACACGGCCGAAAGCCTTCGCTGCGAACCCCCGCACCGCGACGCTCACGATGGCGTCCGCCACCGCCTCGGGCAGATCGGCGACAAGGGGTCAGGAACGTCCGGGTCCGCTGGGGCGACTCCGACCGGTCCGGCCTCACCCCTCACGACACTCAGGTGGACGCATCCGAATCCGACCGCTCGGACGACGCCCATCAAGATTCTCGAGCCCCAACCCGCCAGGCATGGACGGCGGTTAGGGTGTCAATGATCCATCAAGCCGATGATGTTCGACGGGCTGCACACGGAGCACCGGATCAGCCCGGCCTCCGCACCCCAGCGCCACCGCACCGCCAGCGCCACCGCCCCGCCACCAGAACGAAGAGCGGCACCGAAACTCCTCCAGCGTCGGTTCGGCACTCGCCGGCCTTACCCAGAGAAGGTTTTGTATGCGCATTCGAGCAATTGGCGTCGTCCTCGCAGGTGTCACGCTCGCTACCCTCGCGACACCCTCACACGCCGCCGCATTAGCGGCGCCGAACATCGAGGCCGTTCGCGCCGTACAGCGACAGGCCATGGCGCAGGGCGCGCCGGGCGCACTGACGCTCATCGACGACCAGGCCACCTACTACGGCGTCGCGAGCGGCAAGGCGAACACGGCCACCGGGGCCAGAATGGACACCGGCCGACGGTTCCGCATCGGAAGCGTCACCAAGACCTTCAGCACAGTCGTCCTGATGCAACTGGTCTCCGAGGGCCTCGTCGACCTGGACGCACCGGCCAACACGTACCTGCCCACTCCCTTGCCGAGCGCCTCCATCACCGTGCGGCATCTGCTCAGTCATCGCAGCGGGCTCTACGACTACACCAACGATATGTTCTACTCCACCGTTCCAGGCTTCGAAGCGGTGCGGAACAAGACGTTCAGCTTCCAGGAACTGATCAACAAGTCGACGGCGTATCCACTGACCATGACGCCCGGATCCGGTTACAGCTACTCCAACACCAACTTCGTGGTGATCGGCCAGATCATCGAGCGCCTCACGGGGAAGTCGGTCGCCGAGCAGTACCGACAGCGCATCTTCGAGCCGCTCAACCTCACCAACACCTCCTATGTCCACCCCCTGACCGACATCGCCGGATCCGCCTCTCGCGGCTACCTGCGGCCGGACGACACCACGCTTCCCCTGGTGGATTCCACGGAGCAGACGGTCTCCTGGGCGCAGTCCGCCGGGGCGATCATCTCCAATGCAGAAGATCTCAACACGTTCTTCAGCGCCCTGCTCTCCGGCGCCCTGCTCCCGCAGAGTGCGCTGCGGCAGATGACGACCATGGTCCCCGTCAACGCGGACGGTAGCCAGTCCTACGGTTTGGGCCTGCGCGCCAGGAAGCTGTCCTGTGGTGTGACGGTCTACGGGCACACCGGCACGGTGCAGGGCTACTACACCTGGGCGTTCGGCACTTCTGACGGCAGCCGCACCATGACCTCCATGGCCAACACCTCCAACAACGGCACGGTGAACGCCACATTGGGCGGAACGTTGGAGGCGACCTTCTGCGGCACCGCCCCGACAGCGGCGTCCCTGAGGACCGCGGCAGCGGCGGACGGCGGGTTCCGCGAGGACATAGCGCCGGACGTGGTTCGCGGTCGCCCGTGACCGCGTCCGAGCCGCCGGGACAGGGCTGACGACGCAGCACCTCTGCCGCGGATTCCCCGGCGGCAACCGGCAGTTGTGCCTGCCGCCCGCGACGGCTGGACCCGCACCGCGAGACGCGGCTGCGGGCCGGCCCGCGCCGCAACAGGATCACCCCTCCCGCTCGCCCCATTCCCGCACGGCGAGCGCACGCTTCATACGGGCCGCGATGTCCGACTTGGCTGTCGCGTCCAGTGTCTCCGGCAGCTCCTGGAAAGTGGCCGGCAAGACATCGAGCAGGCTCAACACCTCCTCGCCGGTCCGGACCGTGAGCAACAGCTCGCACCGCCACTGCGGTGGCACGTCCGGACGATGGGTGAGCCGATGCTCCATCGCCGGGAACAGATAGTGCACCGCCTCGGCCCCCGCGTGCTCCCGCAGCCAGTCGGCCGGAAGCCGCTGGCTGAAGCCCAAACGCGCCGCTTCCTCCTCCAGCAGCAGAAGCCGCTCGGTGTCGACGGCCCGAATCGTCCGCGGCAGCACTGCAGTCATGTCGCGATCATGCCACCAGGCACCGATGGGGCCACCTCACACCGACAACCAGAGCCACTTCAAACCGTCACACGGCCCCGAACGACCTCCGGGTGGGGCCACTTCAGACCGTCAGAATGGGGCCGACTCGAACCGTAGGGCCACGTGCTCCGCAGCGGCCATGACGGTGGGGTCGAAGCGGTAGCGCAGACAGTGCAGACCGCTGGACTGGACCGTCCCTTCCTCCTGCGCGCCCCGCGGGCTGTGCCGATCGTTCGGTCGCTGCCCGCCTCGCGCAGTTTGCGGCGCAGTCGGGTCAGGTACTGGTCGAGGGTGTTCTCGTGGACTTGGGCGCCCTCGGGCCAGGCCGCCCGGACCAGCTCGCGGCGGCGCACGATGCCGCCGGAAGCGGTGATGGGCGGTCAGGAAGATCACGGGGGAGAGGAATCCGTTCGCGCGCATCGCCTGGCACACGTCCTCGCCCGTCGGCGTCGGGCGGCCCGATGTCCGGCCTGGTAGGCGAGGTTGTAGCCGTCTTCGAGAACTGGCCGTTGACCGAAGCGGACGCTCCCGGCTCCCCGATGGCAGCACCAACGTCATGAAGTGGTGGCGGCGCAAGCCCGCACGGCCCGTGGACACCGACCCCGACCTCGCTCACATTCGGCAGGAGCTGAGCGTCACGCCGGCGGGGCGAGTTTGGCGGCCACGGCGTCGAGGACCCAGTCCAGGCCGGTCGCGAAGGATGTCTCGGCGTCCACGTGCGTGCCGTCGTACACGGCCTTGGCCAGCGCCGGGAAGCGGCCCGTGGCCAGCATTCTCGTCACATGCGGGCCGGAGGCGCGCTGCCAGTCGCGCTTGGACAGGCCCGTGGTGTGCTCGGCCCGCCGGTTCGCGATCTCGCGCCTGATCGCGCCGGTGACGTAGGCGCTGACGGTCTCCACGGCGCGCATGACGGTGTCGATGTCGGCGAGGCCGTCGAGGGCGGCCAGCTTGGCCTCGGTCACGGCGAGGCCGTTCGGGCCCAGGGTCGGGCGGCCGCCGAGCAGGTCGGCCAGCCATTCGTGGCGGAGAGCGGCCTGCCTGGTGCGGTGGGCGAGGATGCGCAGCGCCTCCCGCCAGTCTCCGGGCCGCTCCTCGGGGAGGATCTCGGCATGGACCTCGTCCACCATGAGGTCGAACAGCTCCTGCTTGGTGGAGATGTATCCGTACAGCCGCATCGGGCCGGCGTTCAGCCGGGCGGCGACCTTGCGCAACGACACCGCCTCCAGCCCGCCCTCGTCGGCCAGCGCGATGGCGGCGGCGACGATCCGCTCCCGGTCGAGCGGCACGGGGCGAGTCGGCGGCTCCGGCCGGTCCCACACAGTCATGGCCACATCGTACTGTTGCGATGCATTGTAATGAGGAAATACAGTGTATCGACATGAGACATCGCATCGCCGTGGTCGGCAGTGGCCCCGCCGGCTTAACCTTCGCCCGCGTTTTGCACCGCCACGACTACCCTGTCACCGTCCTCGAACGCGATCCCACGCCCGACGCCCGCCCTCCGGGCGGCACGCTGGACCTGCACGAAGGGCTGGGCCAGCTCGCGCTGGACAAGGCAGGGCTGCTGGCGGAATTCCAGGCGGTGTCTCGTCCTGAGGGACAGGCCATGCGCATCCTTGACACGGACGGGACCGTCCTGCGCGACTGGCGACCCCGTCCAGAGGACCGGGCCAATCCCGAGATCGACCGCAGGCAACTCCGTGACCTGCTGCTCGGCCCTCTCGACGTCCAGTGGGGCCGGGGCGTGACGCAGGTGGTGCCGGGGACCCGGGATGGTGCACTGGTCCATTTCGCGGACGGGCGACAGGAGACGTTCGACCTCGTGGTCGGCGCGGACGGCGCATGGTCCCGGGTCCGCCCGGCAGTCTCGTCGGTGACGCCGCACTACACCGGCGTCACCTCGATCGAGACCTCCCTCGACGACGTCGACACCCGCCACCCCGACCTCGCCCGACTGATCGGCGACGGTTCCATGGCCGTGTACGGCGTGAACCGAAGCCTCGTCGCCCAGCGCAACAGCGGCGGCCACGTGAAGGTGTACACCAAATTCCGCGCGCCGCTGGACTGGCACGCGAACCTGGACCTGGCCGACGTCGAGGCCGTGCGATCGAGTCTGCGGGTTCTGTTCGACGGCTGGGCCGCTCCCGTCCTCGACCTCCTCCGCAAGGGCACCGCCTTCGTCCACCGCCCCTTCTACGTCCTGCCCGTCTCCCATACCTGGACCCACGTCTCCGGGGTGACGCTGCTGGGCGACGCCGCCCATCTGATGCCCCCCTTGGGGGCGGGCGCGAACCTCGCGATGCTGGAAGGCGCCGAACTCGCCGAGGCCATCGCCACCGGCCCCGGAGATCTGGACGAGACCGTCCGCGCCTTTGAGGAACAGATGTGGGCACGGGCCGGCAGGTGGGCGAAGATCACGACGGCCGGTCTGGAACGCCTCGTGAGCCCGGACCCCGCCGAAGCCGTCGCCCTCTTCGACCAAGTCCAGCCATCCTGACCGCCAGGCGCGAGAGCACCAGCACCAACAGCTCGCCACGTAAGGGGTCCTGAGGGCCAGCTCCTGGGGCAGGTACTGGATGCCGGCGTGCAGCACGACCAGGATCCGGCGGCCCGCCGCCGGCCCGAGCGTCGCCCAGGCGTCTGACCACCAGCAGTACACGTCGGGTTCTACTGACCTACGATGACGCGGTGAAGTTCGTGATGGTGCCGGGTGGTTGGCAAGGCGGCTGGGCGTTCGACTCGGTGGCTGCTGAGCTGCACCGAGACGGTCACCACGTCGAGGCGGTGACCCTGGCGGGGTTGGAGCCGGACGGCCCAGCCGATGTGGACCGTCCGCCGAACCTCGACACCCATATCGCCCAGGTGGCCGAGATCATCGACCGTGGCGACGGAACACCTGTCGCGCTGTGCGGGCACAGCTACGGCGGGATGGTGATCGCCGGTGTCGCGGATCGGCTCGGCGGCCGCCTCGATCAGCTCGTCTTCATCGACGCCTACGTCCCGGACGACGGGGATTCGTGTTGGTCTTTGACCAGCGACGGCTTCCGGGGGTTGTTCATGGCCGGTGCCCGCGCCGACGGTCGATGGGTCGCAGTCCCCGAAGGACTCGACCCTCGCGCGCGACCGCACCCACTGGCGAGCTTCGTCCAGTCGATCAGGCTGGGAGGCAACCCCAGCCGTGCGCCCGGCCGAACGTTCATCAGCGGTGGCGCGTGGGCGGGCAGCCCGTTCGTGACCCTGACCGAGCGGTTGCGCGACGACTCGGGCTGGCGGGTTCACGAGATCCCCGTCGGCCACAACATCGCCCGCCGCGACCCGCATGCCCTCGCGGCCGTTCTCGGCGCATTGCCGTCCGACTCCGCCTGACTCCGCCTGACGCACAGCCGCTCACTCCTCCGTGCCGGAGAAGGCGCTGCTCGGCTATCTCGTGATCGAGGTGCCGGCACTTCCCGAATCCGGCTGCTGGGTCGTGGTCACCAGGACGCTGTCCGAGGACGGACGACTCGTCACCTGTGCAGGTGCCGTTGAAGCCCGCGCATGCGGTGACAGCGCCGGCGGGATGTTGCGGTTGTGGGCACGGAAGACGTTCCCGAGGTCGTACTGCTGCTTGATCCGCCGCAGGCGGGCCAGGACAGGCGGGTCGAACACGTCGGCGGCGACCGCCTCCCGGGACGTGAAGTTCTGGTACAGGCGACTGGTGGACCAAGGGGTGAGGTCCTTCAGCAGCGAGTTCATCCGGTCGATACCCGCATCGACCACGTCCGGCGGTCCGACCACCGCTCCCCACACCATGAAGGCGGCGTCTCGCGCTCCGGTGGCGCTGGGCAGCCGCGGTTCCCTGCCCAGGGCACCCGCCAGATGCCGGATCTCCAGCACGGTGACCGCACTGGCGGAGGCGGGCCCGACCCGGTCGAGTACGGCGGCGACGCCGCCCGGTGTCAGCTCCGTCAGCAGCACGCTCCGGTCCTCGTACGGCGCCGGCTCGGTCGGGTCCTGGTGCACCTCGGCGAACGTGTCGTACCCGCGCCGGCCGATCGTGTCCGCCAGCGGGGTGCCGACCGCGCGCAGCGGAGCGATGAGTTCCTCGGCCTCGGTGTCCGCGCCGAGGTACGCCACCCGCACGTGAACGACGAACCGGCCGCGCAGCAACTCCGGGATCTGCGGCAGGGGTGGGAAGTTGAGCAGGGCGACGGACACCGTCAGCTCGTCGGGGGCCTGCGCCGCGACCTGCCGGTAGGCGTGCAGCACGGACTCCGCGCGCTCCGCCGGATGGAAGATGCCACCCCCGTAGAACGTGTTCACCGGGAACAGGGAGAACTCCAGCGCCGTCACGACCCCGAAGTTGCTGCCGCCTCCGCGCAGTACCCAGAACAGGGCGGGATCCGACTGCTCCGTCACGTGGCGCAACGCGCCGTCGGCCGTGACCACGGCGATCGCGCGGACGTGGTCGGCGGCCCAGCCGTACGCACGGCCCAGCACCGGGCTGAGCCCGCCCCCGAGCGTGTACCCGACCACGCCCACGCCGGCGCTGGAGCCGTTGAGCGGGGCCAGCCCGTAGCGCTGGGCCGGGCCCACGACGTCGCCCCAGAGTGCTCCGGCCTCGACCCGGGCGGTGGCCGTCGCCGGATCGATGTGGACGGCCCGCATGGCGCGCGTCGTGATCAGGAGGGATCCGTCGCTCGTGTTCGGCGGGTACGGGTGGTGGCCGGTCGACAGGACGCCGACCCCGAGCCCGTGTGCCGTGGCGAACCGGATCGCCGCCTGTACGTCGTCGGAGGTCGTGGCGGCCACGACGAGCGCCGACCGTGTCCGCGAGCGCAGGTTGAACGCGGAGACCTCCCGGGCGTAGTCGGCGTCGCCGGGCGTGCAGACCGTCCCGGCGATCTGCGCCGTCAGTGCCTCGAGTGCCCGCTGGGGCAGGGCGGGCGTGGATTCCTGGCTCATGTTCTGTGCCGTCCTTCGTCGGTGGGATGACTGGTGAGGGCTCGAGCCGGTCGCGCCGGTGTGTCCCTCACCCCGGCCATCGAAGGGCCGGCCGCTGTCCGGCCGCTTTCTGGCGCTGTCCCCGCACTGACGTGGGTTCTGGCAGGGGCCCGCGCTCCGTCGGAAGCAACGTGGGCGCCGCGTTCCGCGGAGTGTCCGGGATTTCGACGCTCCCGAAGGCGCGGCGGCGTCCGGTGGCCGGTGGTCTCCTTAGAAGCCGTATCTCAACCGATCTTGGAACGTGTGGATCGAACAGTGTTCCTGGTCGGGTGATCTTCCGGCGATACGCGCATGAAGGCAGGGCCTC